>NZ_JAJPWN010000010.1:0-445209 GCF_046549135.1 Amycolatopsis sp. lyj-23
CGCTACTACAACCACAACCGGCTGCACTCAACGGTCGGCCACCACACCCCAGCCGAAGCCCGAACCAGCTACCGTCAGGCCCTGGCTGCCTGAAAAACCCGTGTCCGCCTCACCGGGGCAACTCCACACCCGTGATTGGAGGGGCATCGTCGCGATGCCCCGCCAGTCACGCGTGATGCCCCGCCAGTCACGCGAGATGCTCGCCCAATCACGCGTGATGCCCCGCCAGTCACGCGAGATGCCCGCCTGCTCACGCGAGATGCCCGCCCGCTTACGCGAGATGCGCGCCCAGACACGCGAGATGCCCCGCCAAGCCACGTCAGATGGCCGCCTGATCACGTGAGATGCCGGCCGGTCACGTAAGTTGCCCGCCTGATCGGGCGCGATGCCTCCGGTCCGGTGCTGAGCAGCCCCCGATTCCACACTACGGGCGAGCACCGACAGTTCCGGGCCCAGAACCGCCGCGAGCGGAGGCTTCCGGTCGTTTCCGTCCGGAATCCTCCGCTCGCGGGGCCATCGAAGCCGAAATCGTCGTCCCTCGCCGGTAAACTGGATACCGGGGCCGGAGGTCAGCGGTCCAGCGGATACCGCGCCCGGACGCGGAAGCCGCCGTCCTCGGTCCCCGATGTCTCGAAGCTGCCGCCCAGCAGGCGGGCCCGCTCGGCCAAGCCCGTCAGGCCGTGGCCGCCCGAAGGCAAGCGCTCGGCCGGGCGGTTGGCGCGCTCGTTGCGGACCTCGATCTTCAGCGCGCCGTGCTCACCCTGGATGCGGATCGTCGCCGTGGCGCCCGGGGCGTGCTTGTGGACGTTGGTCAAGCACTCCTGGACCGTCCGGTACGCCGCCGCCGAGACCTGGTTGGGCAGCGCCTCCGGCAGGTGCTCCACCGACAGGTGCACCGGCACCTCCGACGTCCGGATCAGCCGGTCGAGGTCGTTGATGCCCGGGCGTGGGCCGTCGTCGTCCGGGCCCGCGCGCAGCACGCTCAGCAGCGACCGCAGCTCCTCCAGCGTCCGCTTGGACAGCGTGCGGATGACCTGTGCCGTCTCCTGCGCGCGGTCGTCGGTGGTCTGGGCCTGCAGCGCGCCCGCCTGCATGGCGATCAGCGTGATCTGGTGCGAGACGACGTCGTGCATCTCGCGGGCCAGCCGCGCGCGCTCCTCGGCGCGGACGGCGTCGGCGTGGAACCGGCGCTCGCGGTCGCGGCTCGTGGCCAGCTCGGCGAGCTTGTTCGAAATCTCCGTGCGCGCGCCGATGAGCAGGCCGATCGCGATCGGCATGCCGGCGACCAGGACGCCGTAGATGCCGTCCAGGATGTGCTCGCGCCAGCTGAGCTCGGCGAAGTCCTCCAGCGGCCACTGCACGAACCGGCACATCCACACCAGCGCCGCGCCGACCAGCGTCTGCCAGTGCAGCTGACGGCGGGTGGCGAGCATGCCGAGGGTGATCATCGACGCGAGCTGCGCCCAGCCGGCCAGGAAGCCCGGGACCGCGACGAGCACGGCGAGGAACGGGAACTTCCGCCGGAACACCACCGCAAGGCACGCGGCGCCGGACAGCCAGATCGAGTAGGGCTGGGCCTTCTCGGGGATCACCAGCCACACGTCGAGCACGGCCAGGATGACCGCGGCCGCCTCGATGGAAAACGTGACGACGGCGGGACGCGGCACCGAGCCGAACACGCTCAGCCCTCGCTTGCGCACCCGCTCGGCGGCCGACGGCCCCGAGCTCGCGATCGAGATGCCTGGAATCGAGAGTCCCTCTGTACTCATCGCTGGCGACCCCATTCGTCTTGTGGACTTGTTGGTGAGAGGCGCTCAGGGCCCGATCGGGACGCGCAGCCGCCGACAAATGTGCGGATGCTAACGAGGTGGCGTACGGAGACGGTTAGTTTCACCCGCGGTCGGTGTACCCACGTCCGGATTCCGTAACCGGCTGGGCCGTCCGGGGGATAGCCGGAGATCGTTGCTACCAAGAGTGGGAATTCTGCTTCCCACTGTGCACCAAGACGACCACATCGTGGGAATCATGTTACCCACGTGTGGTCGTCCGGCGGTAGTTCTCAGGCTGCCATCGAGTGGAGGTCGTCGCTCAGCAGGTCGTGCAGGCCCGAGGCGCAGGCCCTGGCCGTCTCGATCGACCGCGGCAGCATCCCGGCCTCGTACGCGCGGACGGCCTCCTCGACGCTTGGCGCCGTGGCCAGCGCGGTCGCCAGCTCGGTGCCGTCCAGCAGGGCGAGGTTGGCCCCGACCCCGAGCGGCGGCATCAGGTGCGCGGCGTCGCCGAGCAGCGTGAGCCGGGGCGTGGTCGTCCAGGCGTGGGGGACCGGCAGGACGTGCAGTGGCCGGTTCGTGAACCCGCCGTCCTGCTCCCGCAGGTACGCGAGCAGGTCCGGGTGCCAGCCGGCGTACCGCTCGAGCAGGTGGTCGCGCACCGCGGCGGGGTCGGCGAAGTCAAGGCCCGCGGCCCAGTCCTCGGGTGCGTAGAAGGTGGCGTAGCAGCGGATGTGACCGCTGCTGGTCCGCTGGGCGACGAGCGCCTTGCCGCCGATCTTCGTCATCATCGTCCCTTGGCCGGTCAGCGCGGCCAGGGCCGGGTGACGGCGGTCGGCGTCGTCCAGGCCGAACTCGACGAACGTGACGCCGCTGTACTCCGGCCGGACGCCGGTGAGCGCGCGGCGGACGCGCGACCACGCCCCGTCCGCGCCGATGACCAGGTCGAAGTCCGCCGAGCCGCCGTCGGCGAACGTCACCTGTCCGGCCCGGGTGACATCGGCGATGGGGCGGCCCCAGCGGACGGTGCCGGGCGCGAGGGAGTCCAGCAGCATCCCGCGGAGCTGGCCGCGGTCGATCTCGGGGCGGAAGTCGCCGTCGGGGGCGTCGTCGATGACCACCTCGGCGGTGTGCGGGTCGATGCCGCGCATCTGCTGGCCTTCGGGGCGGGCCAGGGCCCGGAAGCGGTCTTCCAGCCGGGCGGTGCGGAGGGCGACCTGGCCGGTGTCGCCGTGCAGGTCGAGCGTGCCGCCCTGTGGGCGCGCGTCAGCGGCGGATTCCTGTTCGAAGACGGCGACGTCGAGGCCGTGGAGCTGCAGGACGCGGGCGCAGGCGAGCCCACCGAGACCGGCGCCGGCGATCGCGATACGGGGAAAAGTCATGTCACTACGAAAGCATAGTCACTCAAAAAGTGCAACGACTCAACTTTTGAAGTGAGTTAGACTTCGCCGCATGACGGAAGTGATCGGGCGCCGCGAGCGCAAGAAGGCGCAGACCCGCCGGGCGCTGGCCGACGCCGCGCTCGCGCTGTTCCTGGAGCGCGGCTACGACCAGGTGGGGGTGAAGGAGGTCGCGGACGCCGCCGACGTCTCGGTGACGACGTTGTTCAAGTACTTCCCGAGCAAGGAAGCGCTGGTGTTCGACCAGGACGAGGACATCGAGGCGGCGCTGGTCCTGGCGGTGCACGGACGGCCCCCGGCGCACACGATCGTGGACGCGCTGCGGGAGCACATGCTGCGCGACAGCGCGGACGGCGGCCCGAGCGAGCAGTTCATCCGCCTGATCGAGAGCACCCCGGCCCTGCGCGACTACGCGCGGAGCATGTGGATGCGCCACGAGACGGCGCTGGCCCGGGCGATCGCCGAGGAGTCGGGCGCGCCTGCGGACGACGTGGCGTGCGCGGCCTTGGCCCGGTTCGCACTGGCGTCGAGGGAGCTGATCCTCGCCCACCCGCACCGCAGGCGGGCGGCGGAGGAGATCTTCGCCCGGCTGGAGCGGGGCTGGCGGACGGAGTGACGCGGCAGGTACCGCGACCGGCACGCCGACGGCGGTCCGACCCTGTTGGAGCGTGACCGGCCTCGCGGGCGGTGCGCCGGGCTTGGTGGAGCGTGACCGGCCTCGCGGGCGGTACGTCAGGCTTGTTGAAGCGCGGGCGGCCCGCAGGCGGCACGCGCGCGGCCTGCTTAAGCGCGACTGGCCACTCGGCGCGCCCCGGACTTGATCGAGCGGGACCGGCCTCGCGGGCGGTACGTCGGGCTTTTGAAGCGCGGGCGGCACGCCGGGCTTGCTCAAGCGGGACCGATCCGCCGGGCGGCGCCCCGGCCGTGACCGACCACCCGGGCCACCCCGCCGGACCTGCCCAGCGGCAGCCTCCAGCCACACCGGCGACCCCGGCCCGCGCGACAACACCGCAAAAGCGAAGGCCCCCTGCCGAAGCAGGGGGCCTTCACCGGACAAACCTCAAGCCGTAGGCGGCTGGTACACCTTCGTCAGCTTCCCCGCCGCGGCCCGATCCAGCAGCCAAAGCGTCCGGCGGTGGCCGCGCGCCCCCGCCACCGGGAGCTGGACTTCCCCCGCTCCCGCCAACGCCAAAGCCACCGCGTCCGCCTTGGCTTCGCCGGCCGTCATCAGCCACACGTCCCGGGCCCGGCGGATCGCCGGCAGGGTCAACGAGATGCGCGTCGGCGGGGGCTTCGGGCAGTTGCGCACCGCCACCACCGACCGTTCGGTCTCGTGCACCGCCGGGGACTCCGGGAACACCGATGCCGTGTGGCCCTCGCCGCCGAGGCCCAGCAGCATGATGTCGAACGATGGGACGTCGCCGTGGTCCTCGGGGCCCGCCTGGGCAGCCAGCACCGAAGCGTAGGCCTCAGCCGCCGTGTCGACGTCCGACCCGAACTCGCCGTCCGACGGGGCCATCACGTGGACCCGCTTCGGATCCAGCGGGACGTGGTCCAGGAGCGCCTCGCGCGCCTGCTTCTCGTTCCGCTCGTCCGAATCCGCCGGCACGAACCGCTCGTCGCCCCAGTAGATGTCCAGCCGGGACCAGTCGATCGCGTCGCGGGCCGAGGACTCCCGCAGCTCCGACAGCACCGCGATGCCCGTGCCGCCGCCGGTCAGCACCAGGGATGCCGATCCCTTGGCCGCCTGGACGTCCACCAGCCGCGTGACGAGCCGGGCTGCCGCCGCGGCCGCCAGGAGGTCCTGGTTCGCGTAGACGACGACTTCCGTCTTGCTCATTTCGCGGCACCCGAAGCAGCCGAGCCCTCCGCCGCGGCCGGCGACGTCACGTCGGCCTTGGCCGGCGCGCCCGTCTTGCCGTTCGTGCCGGACGTGATCTTGCCCAGCCCGTGCAGCGCGGCCTCGTACACCTCGTCCGGGTCGAGCCGCCGCAGCTCCTCGACCAGGCAGTCCTGCGTGTTGCGCCGCTGCAGGGCGATCCGGCGGGTCGGCTGGCCCGGCTGGGTCAGCGTGCCCACGCGGCCGTCCGGCCGGTGCAGCTCCACCGGGCCCGAGCGGCGGTCCAGCGTCACCGAGATGATCCCGGCGGCGCCCGAGCTCTTGACCCGCTTCACCGGCACCTTCAGGTACTCGGCCAGCCACGCGGCCAGCAGTTCGGTGGACGGCGAGTCGGCCTCGCCGGTCACCGTCGCGCCGGTGATCTTCTCGTACGGCGGCAGGTCCAGCGCCGAGACGAGCTGCGCACGCCAGTGCGTCAGCCGCGTCCAGGCCAGGTCGGTGTCGCCTTCGGTGTACGCCTTGGCCCGCGTGGTCAGCGCCTTGACCGGGTTCTTCTCCGCGGCCGAGTCGGTGATCCGGCGCTGGGCCAGCTCGCCGAGCGGGTCCTTGTCCGGGTCCTTCGGGCCGGCCCCGGGCCACCAGCACACGATCGGTGCGTCCGGCAGCAGCAGCGGCACCACCGCGCTCTGGCCCTGCGCGGCCAGCGGGCCGTAGAGCCGCAGCACGATGACCTCGCTCGCGCCGGCGTCGCCGCCGACCCGGATCTGGCCGTCGATGCGCGGTGACGCGGTGCGGGCGCCCTTGGCCACCACGATCACCCGGGACGGGTGCTCGCGGCTGGCCCCGTTGGCCGCTTCGATCGCCGCTTCGAGGTGGTTGTCGTCGTCGGCCACGATGACCAGCGTCAGCACCCGCCCGAGCGCGACTTGCCCGCCCTGTTCGCGGATCTCCACCAGCTTCTTGTTCAGTGCCGAAGTCGTGGTGGACGGCAGGTCGATGATCACGGGCGCCTCCATTTCCGGCCGGTGCGCTCCAGCATTTCGTCGGCGGACGCCGGGCCCCACGTGCCGGGCGCGTACTGCTCCGGCGCGCCTTCCTTGGCCCAGTGGTCGAGGATCGGGTCGAGGATCTTCCAGGAGAGCTCGACCTCTTCGTTCACCGGGAACAGCGACGGCTCGCCGAGCAGGACGTCCAGGATCAGCCGCTCGTAGGCCTCGGGGGAGGACTCGGTGAACGCGTGCCCGTACCCGAAGTCCATCGTGACGTCGCGGACCTCCATCGTGGTCCCCGGCACCTTGGAGCCGAACCGCAGCGTGATGCCCTCGTCCGGCTGGACCCGGATGACCAGGGCGTTCTGCCCCAGCTCCTCGGTCGACGTCGAGTCGAACGGCAGGTGCGGCGCCCGCTTGAACACGACGGCGATCTCGGTGACGCGGCGGCCGAGCCGCTTGCCGGTGCGCAGGTAGAACGGCACCCCGGCCCAGCGGCGGTTCTGCACCTCCAGCGTCACCGCGGCGTAGGTCTCGGTCTTCGAGTCCTTCGCGAAGCCCTCTTCCTGCAGCAGGCCGGGCACCTTCGTGCCGCCCTGCCAGCCGCCGGCGTACTGCCCGCGCGCGGTGGTCTTGTTCAGCGGCCCGACCGGCGTGACGCCGGAGAGGACCTTGATCTTCTCCGCGCGCAGGGCCCGCGGCTCGAACGACAGCGGCTCCTCCATCGCGGTGAAGGCGAGCAGCTGCAGCAGGTGGTTCTGGATGACGTCGCGGGCCGCGCCGATGCCGTCGTAGTACCCCGCGCGGCCGCCGAGGCCGATGTCCTCGGCCATGGTGATCTGCACGTGGTCGACGTAGTTGGCGTTCCAGATCGGCTCGAACAGCTGGTTCGCGAAGCGCAGCGCCAGGATGTTCTGCACCGTCTCCTTGCCGAGGTAGTGGTCGATGCGGAACACCGACTCCTCGGGGAAGACGTCGTTGACGATCGCGTTCAGCTCTTCGGCGCTCTTCAGGTCGTGGCCGAAGGGCTTCTCGATGACGACGCGCCGCCAGGTGTTCTCGTCGGCGTTCGCCAGGCCCGAGCGGGCCAGCTGCTTGGTCACCACCGGGAACGCGCCGGGCGGGATCGACAGGTAGAACGCGGTGTTGCCGCCGGTGCCGCGTTCGGCGTCGAGGTCGCGGACCGTCTGCGAGAGCCGGTCGAAGGCGTCGTCGTCGTCGAAGGTGCCCTGCACGAACCGGATGCCTTCGGCGAGCCGGTTCCATACCGACTCCTTGAACGGCGTCCGCGCGTGCTCCTTGACCGAGTCGTGCACGAGCTCGCCGAAGTCCTGGTGCTCCCAGTCGCGCCGGGCGAACCCGACGAGCGAGAAGCCCGCGGGCAGCAGCCCGCGGTTGGCCAGGTCGTAGATGGCGGGCATCAGCTTCTTGCGGGCCAGGTCGCCGGTGACACCGAAGATCACCAGGCTGGAGGGCCCGGCGATGCGCGGGAGCCGCTTGTCCCGCGGATCGCGCAGCGGATTGGTCCAGGTCATGCTCAGCCCTCCTGTACCGCGCGGACGACGGCCGCGAGGCCCGCGGCCCGGTCGGTCAGGTGCAGGCGCAGCACCGGGCGGCCGTGCTCGGCGAGCACCTGCCCGTCGCCGAGGGCCTGCGCGTGCTGCAGCTGCCCCAGCGTGTACGGCCGGTCCGGCACGTCGAGGTCCTGCTCGACGGCGCCGGTCAGCTGCAGGAAGACACCGTTCTGGTGCCCGCCCTTGTGGTACTGGCCGGTGGAGTGCAGGAACCGCGGGCCCCAGCCGAACGTCGTCTGCTTCCCGGTGCGCTTGGCGATTTCACCGCGCAGCAGCGACGTCGAGGCGTCGTCGAGCCGGTCGAGGTAGGCCTGCACCGCGATGTAGCCCCCGTCCGGCGCCGAAGCGAAGAACGCGCGGAGCACGTCAGCGAGGCTGCCGTCCGTGGAAACCCCATCGGACCCGAAGATCTCGACCGGACCGTCCACAGCGGACGGTTCCTCGCCGCCCTTGAGCTTCTCCGGGTCGTCCAGCAGCGCGCGGGCCGCCTTCTTCGCCGCCTCGACGTCGGGCTGGTCGAACGGGTTGATCCCGATCAGCCGGCCGGCCAGCGCCGTGGCGAACTCCCAGAGCAGCAGCTGCGCCCCGAGCGAGCCGGTCACCGCGACCTTCGCCGCGCCCTGCGGGCTGCCGATCGCCGTCGGGGTCGCGTCGGACTTCGCGTCCACGAAGCCGGGTGCGTCCGGGCTCTCGACCGCGACCGGCAGGAGGCCGGTGCCCTGCTTGCCGGTGGACTCCGCGATCAGCTGCTCCGCCCAGTCGGGGAAGCCCTTGATCCCGGAGCCGGTGTCGGCGAGGACGACCTTCTCGGCGCCGGCCTCGTGCGCGGCGGCCCACGCGGCGGCCAGCTTGACCGCCGGGTTGTCCGCCGAGTCCGCGGCGAGCTCCTCGGCCACCGAAGCGGCCTGGTCCAGCAACCGGGCGACGTCCGCGCCGGCCAGGCCGGCCGGGACGAGCCCGAACGCGGTCAGCGCCGAGTAGCGGCCGCCGACGTGCGGGTCGGCCAGGAAGGTCTTGCGGTAACCCTCCTTTTCGGACAGCTGCTGGAACGGCGAGCCCGGGTCGGTGACGACCACGATCCGCCGGCCCGCGTCGATCCCCGCGTCGGCGAACGCCTTCGCGAAGATCCGCCGGTGGCTGTCGGTCTCGACGGTGCCGCCCGACTTCGACGACACCACGATCACCGTGCGCTCGAGGTCGCCCGCGAGCGCGTCCGCGACCTGGCCCGGGTCGGTGGTGTCGAGGACGGTCAGCGCGACGCCGTCGGTCGCGGTGATGACCTCCGGCGCCAGCGACGAGCCGCCCATACCGGCCAGCACGACCCGGTCGACGCCCTCGGACCGCAGCTCGGTCCGCAGCGCCTCGATCTCGCCGATCAGCGGCCGCGACGACTTGTGCAGCGTCGTCCACGACAGCCGGATCGACGCCTCGGATTCGGCGTCCGGCCCCCAGAGCGTCGCGTCCTGCGCCGCCAGCTTCGACGCGGCCTGGTCGGCGACCAGCCGCTCGGCCAGCGGCGCGGCCCGCTCCGCCAGTTCGGCGTCCACGATCTCGACGCCGGTCTTTTCGCCTGTCGTCATGTCGTGCTTCAGCCCTTCGCCTGCTCGAGCTGCCCGTTCACGGTGTCCAGGAGCTCGGTCCACGACTTCTCGAACTTCTCGACACCCTCGTTCTCCAGCGTCAGGAAGACGTCGGTGATGTCGATGCCCACCTCGGCGAGCCTGTCGAAGACCTGCTGCGCCTCTTCGGCGTGGCCGGTGACCTGGTCACCCTTGAGCTCGGAGTGCTCCGCGACCGCGTCGAGGGTCTTCTCCGGCATCGTGTTGACCGTGTCCTTGACGACCAGGTCGTCGACGTACAGCGTGGGGGAGTAGTCCGGGTTCTTCACGCCGGTCGACGCCCACAGCGGGCGCTGCGCGTTGGCGCCGTCGGCCGCGAGGGCCTGCCAGCGGTCGGAGGCGAACAGCTCCTGGAACGCCGCGTAGGCGAGGCGCGCGTTGGCGACGGCGGCCTTGCCGCGCAGGCCCAGGGCCTCGTCGGTGCCGATCGCTTCCAGGCGCTTGTCGACCTCGGTGTCCACACGGGACACGAAGAAGGACGCGACCGAGTGGATGCCGCGCAGGTCGTGGCCGTTGGCCTTCGCCTGCTCCAGGCCGGCGAAGTAGGCCTCGATGACCTTCTTGTACCGCTCGACGGAGAAGATCAGCGTGACGTTGACGCTGATGCCCTCGGCCAGGGTCTTCGTGATGGCCGGCAGGCCCTCTTCGGTGGCCGGGATCTTGATCAGCACGTTCGGCCGGTCGACGGTCTTCCACAGGTCCTGCGCCTCGACGGCCGTCTTGTCGCTGTCCTTGGCCAGGCGCGGGTCGACCTCGATGGAGACGCGGCCGTCGACGCCGTTCGTGGCGTTGTACACGTCGCGGAACAGGTCCGCGGCGTTGCGCACGTCGGTCGTGGTCAGGTCGCGGATGGTCGCCTCGACGTCGGCGCCCTGGGCCGCGAGCTCCCGCGTCCGCTCGTCGTAGGCGTCGCCCTTCGACATCGCGTTGGCGAAGATCGTCGGGTTGGTCGTCACGCCCACGACGTGCTTGTCGCGGATCAGGTCGGCCAGGTTGCCGGTGTTCAGGCGTTCACGCGAGAGGTCGTCGAGCCAGATCGATACGCCGGCTTCGGACAGAGCCGCGAGCTTGTCGTTGCTCATTGCTGTCATCCCCTTCAGGAATTCTTGGTGTTCTGGATCGAGCGACGGGCGGCCTCGACGACGGCTTCCGCGGTGAACCCGAACTCACGGAACAGTGTGGCCGCGTCGGCCGACGCACCGAAGTGCTCGATGGAAACGTTCACCCCGGCGTCACCCGTGAAGCGGTGCCACGACTGGGCGATGCCCGCCTCGACGGACACGCGGGCCTTCACGGCGGCCGGGATGACGGATTCGCGGTAGGCCGCGTCCTGCGCGTCGAACCACTCGACGCACGGCATGGACACGACACGCGCCTTGACGCCGTCGGCGTCCAGGGTCTTCTTCGCCTCGACCGCCAGCTGGACCTCGGAACCGGTGGCGATGAGGACCACGTCCGGGGTGCCGTCGCTGTCGGCGAGCACGTACCCGCCCTTGGCGACGCCCTCGGCGCTGGTGCCCTCGAGCACCGGCACGTTCTGGCGGGTCAACGCCAGGCCCGACGGGTGGTGGATGTCCTCCAGCACGGCCTTCCAGGCGTACGCGGTCTCGTTGGCGTCCGCCGGGCGGACGACGTTGAGGCCCGGGATCGCGCGCAGCGCGGAGAGCTGCTCGATCGGCTGGTGCGTCGGGCCGTCCTCGCCGAGGCCGATCGAGTCGTGCGTCCAGACGTAGGTGACCGGCGCCTTCATCAGCGCGGCCAGCCGGACCGGCGGGCGCATGTAGTCGGAGAAGATGAGGAACGTCGCGCCGTACGGGCGGGTGCCGCCGTGCAGCGCGATCCCGTTCAGGATCGAGCCCATGGCGTGCTCGCGGACGCCGAAGTGCAGCGTCCGGCCGTACGGGTTGGCCTGCCACATGTCGGTGGCGGCCTTCTCGGGACCGAACGAGTCGGCGCCCTTCATCGTCGTGTTGTTGCTCTCGGCCAGGTCGGCCGAGCCGCCCCACAGCTCCGGCAGCGGCTCGGCGAGGGCGTTGAGCACCTCACCGGAGGCCTTGCGGGTCGCGACGCCCTTGGCGTCCGGCTCCCACTTCGGCAGGTTGTCGGCGAAGCCCTCGGGCAGCGTGCGGGTGGCCATCCGGTCGCCGATCTTCTTGCGCTCCGGGTTGGCCCGGCCCCAGGCCTCGTACTTCTCCTGCCACTCGGCGTGGGCGGCCTTGCCGCGCTCGGCCGCCTGGCGGGTGTGCTTGAGCACGTCGTCCTCGACGACGAACGACTGGTTCGGGTCGAAGCCGAGGATCTCCTTGACCGCGGCGACCTCTTCGCCGCCCAGCGCGGCGCCGTGCGCCTTGCCGGTGCCCATCTTCTTGGGGGCCGGGTAGCCGATGACGGTCCGCAGCGCGATGAAGGACGGCCGCTGCGTCTCGGCCTTGGCGTTCTTGATCGCCTCTTCGATCGCGACGACGTCCTCGCCGCCCTCGACGACCTGGGTGTGCCACCCGTAGGCCTCGTAGCGCGCGACGGTGTCCTCGGACAGCGCGATGTTGGTGTCGTCCTCGATCGAGATCTTGTTGTCGTCGTAGAAGACGATCAGGTTGCCCAGCTCCTGGCGGCCCGCGATGGACGAGGCCTCGGAGGTGACGCCCTCTTCGATGTCGCCGTCGGAGGCGATCACGAAGATGTGGTGGTCGAAGATGCTCTCGCCCGGAGCGGCGTCCGGGTCCAGCAGGCCGCGCTCGCGGCGAGCGGCCATCGCCATGCCCACGCCGTTCGCCAGGCCCTGGCCGAGCGGGCCGGTGGTGGTCTCGACGCCGTCGGTGTGGCGGTACTCCGGGTGACCCGGGGTCTTGGAGCCCCACTTGCGCAGCTGCTTGAGGTCCTCGAGCTCGAGGCCGTAGCCGGCGAGGAACAACTGGATGTAGAGGGTCAGGCTGGAGTGCCCGGCCGACAGGATGAACCGGTCACGGCCCGGCCAGTGCTGGTCGTTCGGGTCGTGGCGCATGGTGCGCTGGAACAGCGTGTAGGCCAGCGGCGCCAGGCTCATCGCGGTGCCGGGGTGGCCGCTGCCACAGTTCTCGACCGCGTCGGCGGCGAGCACCCGGACGGTGTCCACGGCGCGGGTGTCGGTGTCGGTCCAGTCGGCGGGTACGTTGCGCCGGAGGAGTGGGTTGTTCTCGCTGGTAGTGGCGGTTTCGGACACTGAACTCCAACTCCCGGTCATGATGGTTGCGGCTGGTCTTCCTCGTTCCGGTTACCCGTACGCGCGGCTACTTATCTCAATCGATCCCGAAGGGACGATATTCCTGCTCGCGGCCATGCGCAGGGGCAATCGCGGCCCGTCGCGGTCAGCCTAGTGCTTGGGCCGGTCGAGGACCCGCGATCACCCACGGGATTCACCACGTCTAACATCGTTCGAGGGTTCAGTCCGGCAGGTTTGCGCGGCACCACCACTGCCTACCCGGACTTGCCCGCCCGAACCTGACGCAGGGAGAGAAATGTCGTTGGTGAACGCTGCGCACGGACGCAGTGACGACACCAGCGCCGTGCACCCGACCGGTGAGCGACCGCACGGTGACCGGCGAAGCTTCCGCCGGGTCGTCGGGGCCTACGCCGCGCTGGCCAAGCCGCGGGTGATCGAGCTCCTGCTGGTGACCACCATCCCGGCGATGTTCCTCGCCGGCCGTCAGATCCCCTCGCCGTGGCTGGTCCTGGCCACGCTGGTCGGCGGGACGATGGCCGCGGGCAGCGCGAACGCGCTCAACTGCGTGATCGACGCGGACATCGACAAGGTGATGAACCGCACGAAGCGCCGTCCGCTGGTGAAGGACTCGGTGCCCCGCCGCGGCGCGCTGGTCTTCGGCTTGGTGATGGGCGTCGCGTCGTTCGTCGTGCTCTATTTCACGGTGAACCTGCTCTCGGCTCTGCTGGCCATCGCGACGATCCTGTTCTACATCTTCGTCTACACGCTCGGCCTCAAGCGGCGCACGTCGCAGAACGTGGTCTGGGGCGGCGCGGCCGGCTGCATGCCGGTGGTCATCGGCTGGGCGGCCGTCACCGGCACGGTCCAGTGGCCGGCGTTCGTGATGTTCGGCGTGATCTTCTTCTGGACCCCGCCCCACACGTGGGCGCTGGGCATGAAGTACCGCGACGACTACGAGCGCGCGGGCGTCCCGATGCTGCCGGTGGTCGCGACGGCCCAGCACGTCGCCCGCCAGATCGTCATCTACTCGTGGGTGATGGTGGCGTGGACGCTGCTGCTGCTCCCGGTGACGTCCTGGCTGTACGGCACGTTCGCGATCCTCGCGGGCGGCTGGTTCCTCTTCTACGCGCACAGTTTGCAGGCGGCCGTGCGGCGGGGCGAAGAGACCAAGCCGATGGCGTTGTTCCACCGGTCGAACACGTACCTGATGATCGTGTTCGTGGCCCTGGCCGTGGACTCGGCCATCGGGCTGCCCACCCTCGGCCTGCCGTTCTGAATCCGGTTCTGAGCCCGGCGGAGTTCTTCGCCGACGTCATCGAGTCCGGCACCGTCCTCGGCGCCGACCACACCTGGTCACCCGAGCGGGTGGCGGAACTGCTGGGCGACGACTGTGCGGAGAACACCCCCGGCTCGCGGACGTTCGACGGAATCACCGCGCTGCTCGCCGGGCGGCGAGTCCCGCTGGCGGAGGTGCTGTTCCCGGCAAACCTGGACGAGATCCCTGCTTACTGGCTGCCCAGTGCGCGGGCGATGGTCTACGAGGTGGCCGGGGCGTATTACGGGCAAGCCCGCGAGCTCGACAGCGTCGTGAGCTCGAACGCCGGGATCCCGTGAGAACCCCGGTGTTCAAGAAGATCGGCATCGCCGTGGTCGCGATCGCCGTCTTCGCGCTGCTCGCCCTCCTCGGGCGCGGCCGCTTCGACCTCGACCAGAACCGGCTCCTCGGGACCGGCTGCGCCATCCCGGCCAAGATCACCGCGGTCCCCGGCCCGGCTCCCGACGGCGGGGCCGTCCGCGTCGCCGAGCAGGGAGCGGGCGCCGCCGTGCTGGAGAACACCAGCACCCTCGCTGCCTACCGGATCGGCGTCACCTCCGGGGCCCAGACCGTCGAAGTGCCCGTGCTCACCCCGGGGCAGCGGATCGGGGTGGTGCTCGGCCACCCCGTCGTCGGCCCGGCCACTTGGCTGCCGCTCGAGTCGCTCGGCGGCTTCACGCCCGTGACCGCCGAAGTCGTCCCCGGCGGGGTCCGCTACCGCTCCGGGAACTGCCGTCCGCTGACCAGCCGGGGCGCCGCGGTGCTGTTCCGTGCCCCGGACGGGCGAATCACCGGCGGTGAGCAGCTGCCGCCGGCGGCCGTTTCGTGCGCGCCGGGGGAAAAGGTGCTGCCGGTCGCCGTGCGGGCCGGTGAGGTCTCCCCGTACTGCGCCCTCGGGACGGAATGATCCCGCGGCGGCCGCCGTTACACTTCGTTGGCTCTTTTCCTTGAGGCGAAAGCAGGATCCTTGTCTTCGGACGACTTTTCCGCCGAGCTCGCCCGCGAGCAGGCGTACGTCACCACCCTCTACTCGAAGCTCGACGCCGAGCGCCTCGAAGCCCAGCGCCGCCTCGACGAAACCCTGCGGCAGACCGGCGGCACCCCGCAGGCCCGCACCGAGCGCGACGTCGCCACCACCCTCTACACCGACCGGCTCGCCCAGCTCGGCTCGGTCGAGCAGGGCCTGGCCTTCGGCCGGCTCGACTTCGTCCCCGAGAGCGCCGAGGAAACCACCTACATCGGCCGGCTCGGCCTGTTCGACGAAGACGACGACTACCGGCCGCTGCTGGTCGACTGGCGGGCGCCGGTCGCGCGGCCGTTCTACCTGGCCACCGCCGCGTCACCCGAAGGGGTGCGGCGGCGGCGCCACCTGCGGTCGCTGAGCCGCAAGGTCACCGGCTTCGACGACGAGGTCCTCGACCTCACCGCCGCCGACCAGGGCCAGGACCTCGGGCTGGCCGGCGAGGCCGCGCTGCTGGCCGCCCTGGAGCAGCGGCGCACCGGCGAGATGAGCGACATCGTCGCCACCATCCAGGCCGAGCAGGACCGCATCATCCGCGCCCCGCTCGGCGGCGTCATGGTCGTCCAGGGCGGCCCGGGCACCGGCAAGACCGCCGTCGCGCTGCACCGCGCGGCCTACCTGCTCTACACGCACCGCCAGCAGCTCACCACGCGCGGCGTGCTCGTCGTCGGCCCGAACAGCACCTTCCTGCGCTACATCGGCCAGGTGCTGCCGTCGCTCGGCGAGACCGGCGTGCTGCTCGCCACCATCGGGCAGCTCTACCCGGGCCTGGACGCCGACGGCGTCGAACCCCGCGAGGCCACCGAGGTCAAGGGCAGGCTGGTCATGGCCGAGGTGCTCGCCAACGCCGTCCGCGACCGCCAGCGCGTGCCCGAGCCGGTGCTGGAGATCGAGTACGAGCACGACGTGCTCAAGCTGGACCGCAAGACGTGCACCGACGCCCGCACCCGCGCCCGCCGGTCGCGGCGCCCGCACAACCCGGCGCGCCGCCTGTTCGTCTCCGACGTCCTCGACGCGCTCACCCGCCAGGCGGCCCGCAAGCTGGGGGAGGACCTCCTCGACGGGCAGGACCTGGCCGACATCCGCGCGGAGCTGGCCGCGGACGACAACGTCGCCGCGGCGCTGAACGAGCTGTGGCCGGTGCTGAGCCCGGAAGGCGTGCTCGACGACCTGTTCGCCGACCGCGAACGGCTCGCCGGCGCCGTCGGCAAGCTGCTGCCGGAGGCCGACCGCGCCCTGCTCGAGAGCGGTCGCGACGCCCGCTGGACACCCGCCGACGTGCCGCTGCTCGACGAGCTCGCCGAGCTGATCGGCGTCGACGACACCGAAGCCCGCGTCGAGCGCAAACGCCGTGAGCGCGAGGACCGCGCGTACGCCGAGGGCGTGCTCGATATCCTCGAGCAGGACGAAGAGATCATCGACGAGGAACTGCTGCGCGTGTCCGACGTCCTCGACGCCGAGCTGTTCGCCGAGCGCCAGCAGGAGCGCAGTGAGCTGACCGCCGCCCAGCGGGCCGCGCAGGACCGGACCTGGACCTTCGGCCACGTGATCGTCGACGAGGCCCAGGAGCTGTCGGCGATGGACTGGCGGCTGCTGATGCGGCGCACGCCGAACCGGTCGATGACGCTGGTCGGCGACGTCGCCCAGACCGGCGCGGCGGGTGGGGCGCGGTCGTGGGGCGAGGTGCTCTCGCCGTACGTCAAGGACCGCTGGCGGCTGGAGCAGCTGACCGTGAACTACCGCACGCCGGCCGAGATCATGGCCGTCGCGGCGCGGGTGCTCGCGGCGGTCTCGCCGGAGCTGTCGGCGCCGTCGTCGGTGCGGGAAACCGGGGTGCCGCCGTGGTCGGTGCGGCCGGAGTCCCTGGCGGCGGAGCTGCCCGGGCTGGTGGCGCGCGAACTGTCCGAAGCGGACGGTGGCACGGTGGCGGTGCTGGTGCCCGCCGGTCGGTTCGAAGCGGTCTCGGCGCTGCTCGGCTCGTACGACGAACGGCTGAGCGTGCTGACGGTGGAGCGGTCGAAGGGGCTGGAGTTCGATTCGGTGGTGCTGGTCGCGCCGGACGAGGTCGTCGCGGGGTCGCCGCGCGGGCTCAACGACCTGTACGTGGCGCTGACCCGGGCCACGCGCCGGCTCGGCTTGGTCACCACGGGTGACGACGTCCCGGCACTCTCCGTGCTTGGCTAGGGTGCCCGGCATGCAGAACATCGGGAAGATCGTGGTCGTCGCCGCGGCGGCGCTGTCGCTGGCCGCGTGCGGCCAGCAGGCCAAGACCGAGACGGCCGCCCCGGCGAGCCCGCCGGCCCCGTCGTCGTCGAGCGCCGCACCGGCGACCCAGAGCAAGGGCCGCGAGTGCACCGCGGACGACGTCAAGACGACGGGCAAGTTCGGGGAAGTGCCGACGATCACCATCCCCGACGACTGCGACCCGCCGAAGAAGCTGGTGACGAAGGACCTGTCCGAAGGCACCGGCGAGCCGGCCAAGGCCGGGCAGAAGCTCAAGATGAACTACCTGCTGGTGACCTGGTCGGACAAGCAGAAGCTGGACAGCTCCTTCGACCGCGGCCAGACGTTCGACCTGAACCTCGGCGCCGGGGACGTCATCCCGGGCTGGGACCAGGGCCTGGCCGGCATCAAGCAGGGCGCCCGCCGCCTGCTGATCATCCCGCCGGACCTCGCCTACGGCGACGGCGGCGGGCGGATGAAGCCGAACGAGACCCTGGTCTTCGTCACCGACGCCGTGTCGGTCGCCGCCGCCTGACGTGTGTGAAGGCCACCTCCGAGAGAACGGAGGTGGCCTTCACGCTTTACGGGATCAGCAGGAGCTTGCCGGTGGTGCGGCGGCCTTGGAGGTCTTCGTGGGCCTTGCGGGCGTCGGCCAGCGGGTACTTGCCGCCGATGCGGATGTTCAGCTGACCGGCCTGGATGGCGTCGAAGAGTTCCTTCGCGCGCCAGTCCAGTTCGTCACGGGTGCGGACGTAGTGCACGGACGTCGGGCGGGTCAGGTAGAGCGAGCCGCCGGAGTTGAGGCGCTGCGGGTCCAGCGGCGGCACCGGGCCGCTGGACGCGCCGAACAGGGCCAGCAGGCCTCGCACCTTCAGGCTGGCCAGGCTGCCGTCGACGGTGTCCTTGCCGACGCCGTCGTAGACGACGTCGACGCCTTCGCCGTTCGTCAGCTCGCGGGTGATCTTGGCGAAGTCGTCGCGGTCGTAGCGGATCACGTCGTCGGCGCCGGCTTCGCGGGCGAGCTTCTCCTTCTCCTCGGTCGACACCGTGCCGATGACGCGGGCACCGCGCGCCTTCGCCAGCTGGACCAGCAGCAGGCCGACGCCGCCCGCGGCCGCGTGCACCAGCACGTCGTGCCTCGGCTTGACCTCGAAGGTGGACGCGACCAGGTAGTGCGCGGTGATGCCCTGCAGCATGGTCGCGGCGGCGGTCTCCAGGGAAACGCCTTCGGGCACCTTCACCGCGACCGACGCCGGGACGAGCTTGCGGGCCGCGTAGCTGCCGATCGACCCTTGCCACGCGACGCGGTCGCCGGGGGCGAAGCCGGTGCCGGCGCCCGCCTCCACGACGGTGCCGGCGCCTTCGAGGCCGAGCACGAACGGCAGGTCCATCGGGTAGATGCCCTGGCGCTGGTAGGTGTCGATGTAGTTGACCCCGGCCGCGGCGACGTCGACGAGGAGCTCGCCGTCCTGCGGGGCGCGGACGTCCACTTCGGCCGGTTCGAGCACTTCCGGGCCGCCGGTCTTCGTCACCTGCACTGCGGTGGGCATGCGTCCTCCTCGGATCGGGTTCTCCCCGGTCCAACTATGGCCGAGGCCACGCTGTTCCGCGTTCCGGCCGGTTGTTCCGCCACCTTCCCCACCGCCACCCTCGAAGGAGGAGCTTCGCTCCGCTGTATGGTTCGGGACGTGGCTGAAACCGAAGAAACCGTCGTGCCGCCGACCGGCGCCCAGCTGGCCGCGGCCCGCAAGTTCGTGAAGGCGCACGGCAAGCCCTCCCGTGCGGTGGTGGAGAACATCGGCCGGGCGGGCGCCCGCGTGGTCCTGGTCGGCGCGGACGGCGCTCTCGGCGACGTCGTGGTCCCGTCCGCGGCGACGGGCGAAGCGCTGATCGAGGCGGTCGAGGACCTCGCCCCGGCGACGTGGGACGCGGAGACGGTCAACCAGACGAAGATCGGCCCGGAGCACCGCCGCAAGATGGCGGGCCGGTGAGCCGCACGGCGGTCCTGGTCAGCTGCGCGGAACTCCCTTCGGGTGACGGCGACGAAGACGCCGTGGTGTCGGCGTTGTCGGCGCTGGGCTTTTCGGTCTCGTGGGCACCCTGGGATTCGGACTACGACTTCGCGGCGGCGGACGCGGTGATCCTGCGCGCGACCTGGGACTACGCTTCGCGGCGCACGGAGTTCCTGTCGTGGTGCGAGTCGGTGCCGTCGCTGTTCAACCCGGCCGACGTGGTGCGGTGGAACACGGACAAGTCGTACCTGGTGGAGCTGCTCGACGCGGGACTGGCGGTGGTGCCGACGTCGTTGGTCCCGCCCGGTTCGCCGGCCGCCTTCCCGACGTCGGACTACGTGGTGAAGCCGTCGGTGGGAGCGGGTTCGCGCGGAGCGGCCCGGTTCGCCGCGGGCGCCGACGCTGCTTCGCACGTGGCTGCGTTGCACGCCGAGGGGCACACGGCGCTGGTGCAGCCGTACCAGTCCAGCGTGGACAGTGAAGGTGAGCTGTCCCTGGTGTACCTGGGCGGCGTTTTCTCCCACGGGTTCACCAAGAGCGCGATCCTGGGGTCCACTCTGGACGCTTCCGGGCTGTACCTGTCGGAGGAGCTGGCCCCGGCTTCGCCGCCCGCGGACGCGGTGGCGCTGGCGGAAGACGCGCTGGACGCGGCTTCGGCGTTGTTGGGAATCCTGCGGGCGGAGTTGCTGTACGCGCGGGTGGACGTGGTGCGCGGGGCGGACGGGAAGCCGTTGCTGCTGGAGCTGGAGCTGACGGAGCCGTCACTGGGGTTCCGGCAGGCGGACGAGGGTGCGGCGATGCGGTTCGCCTCCGCGGTGCGGCAGCAGCTGGCCTAGCGTCCCCGGCCGGCTCGCTGCGCCCCGGCCAGCCCCAGGGCGACGACCGCCCCGATCGCGGTGACGGTCACCGAACCGGTGACTACGTAAAGCCCGCCGATCCCGGTCAAGCTGGCTTTGATCATTTGTCCCGTTGTCCGGGAAGTGTCCTTTTCCTTGCCCACTGTACTACCCTTCTTTGTGGTGTACTAGTACGCCCGCATTTCAGCGTGCCACGCGGGAGCCGGGGCCGTAATTGATCTTTGGTGGTGCGGAGGTGTTTCTTCGTGTCGGACTTTTCCGCGGATTTTCGATCTTTGCCGGAGGCTCTTCCGGAGTCACCGGCGAAGGCCGCGCTGGGGTCGTTGGCCAGGCGCCGGGACGGGGATCTGGTGGGTGCGCTCCGCCGAGCGGTCGAATCTTCGCCCGGTGGCCCCGGAACTCCGCTCGCCTGCCTGGTGGATCCGACCGCCTCGCTGCCGGGGGCGACGCCGGCGCTGCGCGCCTGGGCGATCTGGGGCCTCATCGTCGACGAGATCGCCAAGCTGGGGTCGGTGGTGGAACCGCGGGAGCACTTCGTCCTGCTGGCCGCGTTTCGCCTGCCGCCGCTTCCGGACGGCAGCACGACCTGGGCGGCGAACCTCGGTGATCGATTCGGCCAATTGGCCGAGGTCCGTGGTCTTTTCGGAGAACGGAAACCGTTGTCCAACACGCCGATGAACAAAGCCTGGGCCGGCGCGCTGGAAATGCTCGCCACCGCCGTCACGGGGAAACTGGGACACCTCGAGGGCGACGATTGGCTGCCCTACGCGGACATCGGGCGATCCGCCGCGGCGGCGGAAACACCCTCCGGCGACAACAGCCCGGATGGCTGCCGGACGCCGTCCGAGGGAGCGCAGCCGGTGTTCGTCGAGCGGATGGTCGTCACGGTCGTCATGCACCGCCGGACGGCGTTGCGCCGCATCACGGAACGGGACGTCGTCGCCCGCAAGGACGGCGTCGACGGCTACGTCGTCCACGCGTTGATCGGGTGGTCGGGCAACCTCGCCGACATCCCGGTGAAGGCTCTGTGGAACTGCCGCCTCGTGGCTTCGCCCGGCGATCCCGGCTTGGCCAAGCTGCGTTTCCGGCGGAAGCTGTGGGTCAACGAGGCCTACAACTTCGTGTCAGAGGCGGTCGACGCGCACCTCGACGAAGAGCGGCGGTGGATCAGCGTCGAGGTCGACCACCACGGCGTGGCGCGGGCCGGACTGACGATCCGGGTCAACTTCGACGAGGACTGCCTGCCCGAAGCCTGCTGGTGGTACGCCGAACAGCTCGAAGTCGAACGACTGCGCCGGCCGCCGACGGGCAGCCCGCGTCTGCTCGACGTCGGCGACGGGTTCGTGCAGCACACCTTCGACGGGTGTTGCCACCCCCGAGAGGAGTACGGGATCGCCTTCAGCTGGCCGGGGAAGTGAGGGGTATGGAGCCACATCACGCCAACGTGGCTCCATCTCCTCCCCTGGAGAGAGCTGGCACCGGAGGGCCAGGTCAGTTGCCGGTGTTGCCGCCGCCTTCGCCGCCGCCTCCGCCAGCGTGGTCGTGGTGCTCCACGCGCTCTCTCCTCTATGTATTTGTTCGGATGCGCAGATCACTGTCTGCAAGACAAGGCTACCGTGAGTAGAAGAGCCGCCGAACTCAGACCCGCTTGGCGGCCAGCCGATCGGCTCGCGGCCACCGGACATCCGTCGCCCAGCCCAGCCGCTCGAACGCCCAGATGAGCCGCGCCGAGACGTCCACCTGGCCCCGCAGCACCCCGTGCCGCGCGCAGGTCGGGTCGGCGTGGTGGGAGTTGTGCCACGACTCGCCCATCGACAGCAGCGCTAGCGGCCAGAAGTTGGCCGCGTGGTCGCGGCTGGCGAACGGGCGCTCGCCGATCAGGTGGCACACCGAGTTCACCGACCACGACACGTGGTGCAGGAATGCGATCCGCACGAGCCCGGCCCAGAAGAACGCCGTGACCGCGCCCCACCACGACCACGTCAGCAGGCCGCCCAGCACCGCCGGGAGGGCGAGGCTCAGCGTGATCCACAGCCAGAAGTACCGGTTCACCCAGCGGACGTCCGCGTCCGCGACCAGGTCCGGCGCGAATCGGTCGGCGTTGGTCACCTCGCGGCCGAACATCCAGCCCATGTGCGCGTGCCAGAAGCCGCGCAGGAGCGCCGACGGCGACGTGCCGAACAGCCACGGCGAGTGCGGGTCGCCTTCGCGGTCGGCGAAGGCGTGGTGGCGGCGGTGGCTGGCCACCCAGAAGATCACCGAGCCCTGGACCGCCATGCTGCCCGCGATGGCCAGCACCACCCGCAGCGGCCGCGACGCCTTGAACGCGCCGTGGGTGAAGTACCGGTGGAAGCCGACCGTCACCCCGAGCGTCGCGAACACGTAGAACGCGGCCGCGAGGATCAGGTCGACCCAGGTCATGCCCCAGCCCCAGACCAGCGGGACCGCTAGCAGGAGCGCCGCGAAGGGCACCAGCAGGAAGGTCTTGAGCACGATCATCTCGCCGGTGCCGCGGCGGTGGGAGATCAGCGGCTTGGGCGCGGTGCGCGACGTCATGGCGCGAACATTAGCTCACGAACCGGACACCCACGCCGACGCGGAGTTAAGCCGGCGTTGACTTCAGGCTGCGGTGAGCTCGCGCGGCGCCGCCGTCAGCGAGGTCACCGGGCCACGGTCGCGGCTGCCCGTCCACAGCGTCGCCGTCGCGATGATGACCGCCATCGCGCCCAGGACGTGGAACGACACCATCGCCTCCGGCACGCCCAGCGCGTACTGGAGCGAGCCGAGCGCGCCCTGCGCGACCGCGACCACCCAGACCGCCGTGTAGCGCTGCCAGAGGCTCTTCGGGGCGCCGACGCGCAGCAGCTGGAGGCCGAACACCGCGAGCAGCAGCAGGTAGAGCACCAGCAGGCCGCCGTGGACCTGGGCGAGCGACTCGACCGGGGCGTCGAGGCGGTGGGTGTTGATGTCGCCGCTGTGCGGGCCGGCGCCGGTCACCGTGGTGCCCGCCGCGAGCACGAGCCACATGACGGCGGCGAGCAGGACCAGGATCGTGCGGCCGGCCGCCGGGACGAGCAGCCGCGGCGGCTCGTCGCCTTCGCCGAACGCGCGCAGCAGCAGGACGGCGAGCCAGACGAGCGGCGTCGTCGCGAGGAAGTGGATCGCGACGGTCCACCACTCGAGCTTCGCGAGCACGGTCAGCCCGCCGACGACGGCCTGCAGCACGACACCACCGGGCATCGTCCAGGCCAGCTTGACCAGGCGCGTGCGGCTCGGGTGGTCGATCTGCACGCGCCACGCCGTGAGGACAGCGACCGCGGCGACCAGGATGACGGCCACGGTCAGCAGCCGGTTGCCGAACTCGATCCACTGGTTGAGGGCGGCGATCCCGGAGTCGTGCTTCGGCACGAGGCTCCCGGCGACGCACTGCGGCCAGGTCGGGCAGCCGAGCCCGGACCCGGTGACGCGCACGATGGACCCGGTGACGCCGATCAGCGCCTGCGCGACGACGGCGGCGACCCCGACGGCCCGCTGCACGGCGGCGGAGGGAAACGGCAGACGGGCGACGAGGCTGGTGAACGGCACGCCATCGATGGTAGAGCGCGCGGAAAACGCGCTTCCGGCAGGCCCGGACGTCCAGAACGGGAAGACCGCAGCAAGGGACCAAGGTCACCCAGGCGCCAGGACCGCTTGGGGCTCAGGTGAGCTTTGTCGTCCGCGAGGCCACCGCACCCGCGACGACCGCCCAGACCGCGAGCACCACGAAAGGTTCGGGCGCGAACGAGCCGTCCACCAACGCGGCGCGCATCCCCTCCGCCAAAGCCCCGGAAGGCAGCAGCTCCACCACCCGAGCCAGCCCCGCAGGCAGCGACGACGGCGCCAGCAGGATCCCGCCCGCCAGCAACAACACGAACCACACGATGTTCGCCAGCGCCAGCACCGCCTCGGCCCGCAACGCCCCACCCAGCAGGACGCCGAGCGCACCGAACGCCAGCGTTCCCAGCACCAGCAGCAACACCGCCGAGAAGAGACCCGCCGGCGAAGGCGACCACCCCAGGAACGCCGCCACCACGCCGATGATCACCGACTGCAGGAGCACCACCACCAGGGCCGCCGCCAGGCGGCCGGCCACCAGCAGCCACCGCGGCAACGCCGTTGCCGAGAGCCGCTTCAGCACCCCGTAACGGCGGTCGAAGCCCAGGGCGATCGCCTGGCCGGTGAACGCCGACGACATCACCGCCAGCGCCAGGATCCGCGGGGTGATCCAGTCCACTCGCGGTACAGCGCCCAGTGAAGACGCCGGCAGGATGTCCAAAAGGGACAGCCCGATCAGCAGCGCCAGCGGGATGAGCAGGGTCAGGAGCACCTGCTCGCCGTGGCGCAATGTCAAGCTCACCTCGACGCGCGCGTGCGTGCGCAGCATGCGGCCCAGCGATCCCCGGCCGGGCGCGGGGGTGAAAGTCCCAGGGGCGAAAGTCATGCCCGCAGCTCCCGTCCGGTCAGCTCCAGGAAGACCTCTTCCAGGGTCCGCTTGCCGACCTGCAGTTCCTCCGGCAGCACGCCCTGCTGCGCGCACCACGCCGTGACCGTCGACACCACCTGCGGGTCCACCGAGCCGACCACCGTGTACGTCCCCGGGGCCGACTCGCGCACCGCGTAGCCCTCCGGGAGCGCCGCCGTCAGCAGGGCCGTGTCCAGCCGGGTGCGGGCCTTGAACCGCAGGCCCGCGCTGCCCGTTTCGTCCGTCGTCAGCGACTGGGGCGCACCCGAGACGACCACCTTGCCGTGGTCCACGATCACCACCGTGTCGGCCAGTGCTTCGGCCTCCTCCATCAGGTGCGTGGTCAGCAGCACCGAGACGCCGTCGCGGCGCAGGGCGCCCAGCAGGTCCCACACCAGGCGGCGGGCCTGGGGGTCCATGCCCGCCGTCGGCTCGTCGAGGAACACCAGCTCGGGCCGCCCGACCAGGGCGCACGCCAGGGACAGCCGCTGCTGCTGGCCGCCGGACAGGCGCTTGAACGGCGTCCGGCGCACCGAGGCCAGCCCGAGGACCTCCAGCAGCCACGCCGGGTCCAGCGGTGAGGCCGCGCACGAGGCCACCAGGCGCAGCATCTCGTCGGCGCGGACGCCGGGGTACGCGCCGCCGCCCTGGGGCATGATGCCGATGCGGGGGCGCAGCTGCGCCGACTCGCGGACCGGGTCGAGGCCGAGCACCCGCACCGTGCCCGCGTCAGCGCGCAGGAAGCCTTCGCAGAGCTCGACGGTGGTGGTCTTGCCGGCCCCGTTCGGGCCGAGCAGGGCGAGCAGGCTGCCGCGCTCCATCCGCAGGTCGAGGCCGTCGACCGCGCGGGTGGAGCCGAAGTTCTTTACCAGCCCGCTGATCTCGACGGCCACGACACTCACATCGGGTCACGATACGGCGTCGACCGGCTCGGGTACCCGCGGGGACGGCTTGGCGAGCAACGCGGGAGCGAGCCGCCGCACGATCAGCGTCCCGCTGCCGCAGACGACGACGGCCGCGACGTAGGCGAACGGCAGGACGTACGGGCGCCCGTCGAAGGTGCTGCCGGTCGGCGGGAGAAGGAACGGCAGGGCCGCGCTGATCACCGTCGCCGCGACGCGGAACCGGGACGTCCCGGCCGCGGCGGCCAGCGGGATCACCGCCCACAGCACGTACCACGGCTGCAGGTTGATCTGCAGGATCATCACCGCGCCGAGGGCGACGCCGAGGCCGATGATGGGCCGGTAGCGCCACTTGAAGCTGTCCCAGAGGAACTTGAACGTGATGGCCAGCGCGACCGCGTAGCCGAGCACGCCGAGGATCGGCACCAGCGCGTCGGTGTGGTTGCCGAGCCCGAGCGCGATGCCGAGGACGCCGGAGAGGTTGGCCAGCTCGGCGGTCGGCGAGATCCAGGAGCGGACCAGGCCGGGGGTGTTGAACGTCGCCCCGAACCAGCCGAAGCCGAGGCCGGTGCCGAAGCAGACGGCGACCAGGACGACGCCGAACCACAAGGCCATCGGAGCGCCCGCCAGGAACAGGTCCTTCAGCCTGCCGTGCCAGCGCCGGGCCACCATCACCGCGAAGAACGGCAGCGCGAACACCGCGGGCAGCTTCACCGCGACGCCGAGGGTGATGATCGCGACGCCGAGCCCGATGTAGAGCAGCTCGCCGCGCGCCAGCGGGGGCGGGGTGTCACCCTTCACCCGGATCGGCAGCCGCCGGATGCCGACCTCGAGGCCGGCGAGCATCAGGCCGACGGCCAGCGCGTCGTTGTGGGCGCCGGCCACGAAGTGGAAGATCAGCAGCGGGTTGAGCGCGCCGAGCCACAGCGCGGTCGCGGGCTGGACGCCGAAGCGGCGCGCCAGCCGGGGCAGCGCCCAGACGATCAGGACGACGCCGGCCAGCGCGAGCAGCCGCTGCAGCAGGACGCCGACGGCGATGCTGTTGCCGGCCAGCGGGGCCAGCCAGCCGCCGAGGCGCAGCACCACCGGCCCGTACGGCGCCGGCGTCTCGCGCCACATGTTCGACACGCCCGCGGTGAACGGGTCGGCGACGCCGAGGGCCTGCGCCGGGCCGAGGACGTACGGGTCCATCCCGCGGTGCACGATCTCGCTCTGGGCGAGGTAGCTGTAGACGTCGCGGGAGAACAGCGGCGGGATGACCAGCAGCGGCAGCACCCACAGCGCGATGGTGCGCGCCAGCTGGCCCTGCGACGCCAGGCGCGTGCGGCTGGGCTGGGCGAACCGGCCGAGCATCAACCAGCTCAGCACCAGGATGCCCATGCCGGAGATGGCGATGGCCAGCGACACCGTCGGGATCCGGGTGAACAGCCGCAGCACCGGGATCTCCTGCACCGGGTTGATCACCGGGGCGGCGCCGGCGCCCAGCGAGCCGAGGGCGAGGAACAGCGACCCGACCGTGCCGAAGCGGCGGACGACGTTCAGGCCGCGCTGCTCGCCGGCCTCCAGGGGGAGCGGTTCGCGGGGGCGGACGGGGGACAGCGTCACCGGGTGGGTACTCCCGGTTTCGAGCCGTGCGACTTGCTGCTCCTGTTCACCCACTGCCACGCAGTGCAGGGTATCGGTCCCCCCGGCGAGTGAGTCGGGTCACTGCCGGACACCCCGCCTTTGCCGCCCGGGCGGAAATAAGACACACTTGTGTTGTGAAAAAGACGGAGGCGGGTGACCAGGCGGGCGGCGACATGCTCCGCGCCGCGCACCTGCACGTCCCGTCGCAGGTCAGCGCCGAGGGCAAGACCCGGCACGAGGTCGCCCGGCTCCTGCTGGAACAGGGTCCCATGACCGCCGTCGTGGTCGCCGAGCAGCTCGGGATCAGCCCCACCGCCGTCCGGCGGCACCTGGACGCACTTCTCGCGGATGGCGAAGCCGAGACGCGGGACGCGCCGCGCCGCGGACCCCGGGGCCGGGGTCGTCCGGCGAAGCTCTTCCTGCTGACCGAGCCCGGCCGCGCCCGGTTCGGGCACGCCTACGACGACCTGGCCGTCTCCGCCATCCGCTTCCTGGCCGAGCACGCCGGGGAGGACGCCGTCCGCGCCTTCGCCGAGCGGCGCATCGAGAAGCTGGTCGGCCCGCACCGCTCCGCGATCACCGCACCGGGTGATCCCGCGACGCGCGCGGAGGCCCTCGCGACCGCGCTGACCAGGGAAGGCTACGCTGCGTCGACCCGCCAGATCGGCGCTCCCGCAGCCAGCCAGAATGTCACGGGCACCAGCCAGAACGTCGGAGCGCAGCTCTGCCAGCACCACTGTCCGGTCGCCCACGTCGCCGCGGAGTTCCCGCAGCTGTGCGAGGCCGAGACGGAGGCGTTCGCGAAGCTGCTGGGCACCCACGTCCAGCGGCTGGCGACCATCGCACGCGGGGACTCCGCGTGCACCACCCACGTTCCCGTTCCGGCGGGTAACAACCCGGCCCATCCCGAGCCGGGCAGCACGGTGCCCCCTGGGCGCACAGCACGGATCCCGAATGGAGGGAAACCCGCATGACTGCCGCTGCCGAGCAGCGCACTCCCACCACCGCGCCACTGAGCCAGGAAGAGACCATCGAGTCCCTTGGCAAGTACGCGTTCGGCTGGGCCGACTCCGACGAAGCGGGCGCCAGCGCCCGTCGCGGGCTGAACGAGGACGTCGTCACCGACATCTCCTCGAAGAAGTCCGAGCCGGAGTGGATGCGCGAAGCGCGACTGAAGGCGCTCAAGCTCTTCGAGAAGAAGCCCATGCCCAACTGGGGGGCCGACCTCTCCGGGATCGACTTCGAGAACATCAAGTACTTCGTGCGGTCCACGGAGAAGCAGGCCACCTCCTGGGAGGAACTGCCCGAGGACATCAAGAACACCTACGACAAGCTGGGCATCCCCGAGGCGGAGAAGCAGCGCCTCGTGGCCGGCGTCGCCGCGCAGTACGAGTCCGAGGTCGTCTACCACCAGATCCGCGAGGACCTGGAGGAGCAGGGCGTCCTGTTCCTGGACACCGACTCCGCGCTCAAGGAGCACCCGGAGCTGTTCCAGGAGTACTTCGGCTCGGTCATCCCGGCTGGCGACAACAAGTTCTCCGCGCTGAACACGGCGGTGTGGTCCGGCGGCTCGTTCATCTACGTCCCCAAGGGCGTGCACGTCGAGATCCCGCTGCAGGCCTACTTCCGGATCAACACCGAGAACATGGGCCAGTTCGAGCGCACCCTGATCATCGTCGACGAAGGTGCGTACGTGCACTACGTCGAGGGTTGCACGGCGCCGATCTACCAGTCCGACTCGCTGCACTCGGCGGTCGTGGAGATCATCGTCAAGAAGGGCGCCCGCTGCCGCTACACGACCATCCAGAACTGGTCGAACAACGTCTACAACCTGGTCACCAAGCGCGCCAAGTGCGAAGAGGGCGCGACCATGGAATGGATCGACGGCAACATCGGTTCCAAGGTGACGATGAAGTACCCGTCGGTGTTCCTCATGGGCGAGCACGCCAAGGGCGAGGTCCTGTCGGTCGCGTTCGCGGGCGAGGGCCAGCACCAGGACGCGGGCGCCAAGATGGAGCACCTCGCGCCGTACACGTCCTCGACCATCGTGTCGAAGTCGGTGGCGCGCGGCGGCGGCCGGACGTCCTACCGCGGCCTGGTCAAGGTCGCGAAGCGGGCGCACCACTCGCGCTCCAGCGTGGTCTGCGACGCGCTGCTGGTGGACACGATCTCGCGCTCGGACACGTACCCGTACGTGGACATCCGCAACGACGAGGTGTCCATGGGCCACGAGGCCACGGTGTCCAAGGTCAGCGAGGACCAGCTGTTCTACCTGATGTCGCGCGGGCTCGACGAGGCCGAGGCGATGGCGATGATCGTGCGCGGCTTCGTCGAGCCGATCGCCCGTGAGCTGCCGATGGAGTACGCGCTCGAGCTGAACCGCCTGATCGAGCTCCAGATGGAAGGGTCCGTCGGCTAGTCATGTCGGTTACCGAGAACAACGTTTCCGAGGCCCTTCGCGAGGGGGCGGTCATCCCGGCCGCCTCCCGCGCGGAGCGCTTCACCTCCTACGACGTCGAGGCCTTCGAGGTCCCGGGCGGCCGTGAGGAGAACTGGCGCTTCACGCCGATGAAGCGCCTTCGCGGCCTTCACGACGGCAGTGCCACCGCGACCGGCGAGATCACCATCGATGTCGAGGCCGCGCCCGAGCTGGGCATCGTGACCGTCGGCCGCGACGACCCGCGGCTGGGCCAGGCCGGCGTCCCGAGCGACCGGATCGCCGCGCAGGCCTACTCCTCGTTCACCAAGGCCACCGTCGTGACGGTGCCGAAGGAGACGAAGGCGTCGAAGCCGTCGGTGCTGCGCATCCACGGCCCGGGCGAGGGGCAGGTCGCCTACGGGCACCTGCAGGTCCGCGCCGAGGCGTTCGCCGAGGCCGTGATCGTGCTCGACCACGTCGGTTCGGGCACCTACGCCGACAACGTCGAGTTCGTCATCGGCGACGGCGCCAAGGTCACCGTGGTCAGCGTCCAGGACTGGGCCGACGACGCCGTGCACGTCTCCGAACAGCACCTGAAGCTGGGCCGCGACGCCGCGCTGCGGCACACCGTGATCACCCTCGGCGGTGACCTGGTCCGCGTCTCGCCGACGGCGACGTTCGCCGACAAGGGCGGCGACGTCGAGATGCTCGGCGTCTACTTCGCCGACCAGGGCCAGCACCAGGAACACCGGCTCTTCGTCGACCACGCGGTGCCGAACTGCAAGTCGCGCGTCATGTACAAGGGCGCGCTGCAGGGCGAGGGCGCGCACACGGTGTGGATCGGCGACGTCCTGATCCGCGCGGCCGCCGAGGCCACCGACACCTACGAGCTCAACCGCAACCTGGTGCTCACCCCGGGCGCCCGCGCGGACTCCGTGCCGAACCTCGAGATCGAGACCGGCGAGATCGAAGGCGCCGGCCACGCGAGCGCGACGGGAAGGTTCGACGACGAGCAGTTGTTCTACCTGCAGTCGCGCGGGATCGCCGAAGAAGCCGCCCGCCGGTTGGTCGTGCGCGGGTTCTTCCACGAGATCCTGGTCAAGATCGACGTCCCCGAGGTGCGCGAGCGCCTCGAAGCGGCGATCGAAGCCGAACTCGAAGCCGTTGGCGCCTGACCGCCCTCTCTGACTTAGGAAAACGAAGAATGGCAACGCTGGAAATCAAGGACCTGCACGCCTCGGTGACCACCGAGGAAGGCGCCAAGGAGATCCTCAAGGGCGTCGACCTGACGATCAAGTCGGGTGAAACGCACGCGATCATGGGCCCCAACGGCTCCGGCAAGTCCACCCTGTCCTACGCCATCGCCGGCCACCCCAAGTACCAGGTGACCTCCGGCGAGGTGCTGCTCGACGGCGAGAACGTGCTCGAGATGAGCGTCGACGAGCGCGCCCGCGCCGGCCTCTTCCTGGCCATGCAGTACCCGGTCGAGGTGCCGGGCGTGTCGATGTCCAACTTCCTCCGCACCGCGGCCACCGCGGTCCGTGGCGAGGCCCCCAAGCTGCGCCACTGGGTCAAGGAGGTCAAGGAGGAGATGGGCAAGCTCGAGATCTCGCAGGAGTTCGCCGAGCGCTCGGTCAACGAGGGCTTCTCCGGCGGCGAGAAGAAGCGCCACGAGATCCTGCAGCTGGCGCTGCTCAAGCCGAAGTTCGCCATCCTCGACGAGACCGACTCCGGCCTCGACGTTGACGCGCTGCGGATCGTCTCCGAGGGCGTCAACCAGTACAAGGCTTCGAGCGAGGTCGGCGTCATGCTGATCACGCACTACACCCGGATCCTGCGGCACATCACGCCGGACTTCGTGCACGTCTTCGCCGGCGGCAAGATCGTCGAGTCGGGCGGCAAGGAGCTGGCGGACGAGCTCGAGGAGCACGGGTACGTCAAGTACACCGGCAAGACCGAGCCCGCCGCGGTCTGACGTTCCATTACACCGAGAAGAGAGGAGTCGGCCCGATGACCACCACCTCGGCCAGCTCTGTGCCACTCGACGTGGCGGCCCTGAGGGCCGACTTCCCCATCCTGTCGCGCACGGTTCGCGACGGGAAACCCTTGGTGTACCTGGACTCCGGGGCGACGTCCCAACGCCCGACCGCGGTGTTCGAGGCCGAACGCGAGTACGTCTTCACGTCGAACGCCGCCGTGCACCGCGGTGCGCACCAGCTGTCCGAAGAGGCCACTGACGCCTACGAGTCCGCGCGGGCGAAGATCGCCGAGTTCGTCGGCGCCGACCCCGAAGAACTGGTGTTCACCAAGAACGCCACCGAGGGCATCAACCTCGTCGCGTACTCGATGAGCAACGCCGCCACGGCCGGTTCCGAAGCGGCGCGGTTCGTGGTCGGCCCGGGTGACGAGATCGTCGTCACCGAGATGGAGCACCACGCGAACCTCGTGCCGTGGCAGCAGCTGTGCCAGCGCACCGGGGCGACGCTGAAGTGGTTCAAGGTCACTTCGGAGGGCCGCCTCGACCTGTCCGATGTGGACGAACTGATCACGCCGCGCACGAAGGTGGTCGCGTTCGCGCACCAGTCCAACGTGCTCGGCACGGTCAACCCGGTCTCGCTGCTGGTCGAGAAGGCCAAGGCCGTCGGCGCGCTCACCGTGCTCGACGCCTGCCAGTCGGTGCCGCACTTCCCGGTGGACTTCCACGCCCTCGGCGTCGACTTCGCGGTGTTCTCCGGGCACAAGATGCTCGGCCCGTCCGGCATCGGCGTCCTCTACGGCCGCACCGAGCTGCTGGCCGCGATGCCGCCGTTCCTGACCGGCGGCTCGATGATCGAGATGGTCCGGATGGAGGGCTCGACCTTCGCGCCGCCGCCGCAGCGGTTCGAGGCCGGCGTGCCGATGACGTCGCAGGCCATCGGCCTCGGCGCGGCCGTCGACTACCTCACCGCCATCGGCATGGACCGCGTCGCGGCGCACGAGAAGGAACTCGCCGCGGCGGCGCTGGAAGGCATCGGCGCCATCCCCGGCGTCCGGATCATCGGGCCGACGGACCTCGAAGACCGCGGCGCGACCGTGTCGTTCGTGATCGACGGCGTCCACCCGCACGACGCCGGCCAGGTGCTCGACAGCCTCGGCATCGCCGTCCGCGTCGGCCACCACTGCGCGTGGCCGCTGCACCGGGCCTGCAACGCGCAGGCGACCGTGCGCGCGTCCTTCTACCTGTACAACGAGCTGTCCGAAGTGGACGCCCTGGTGGCCGGGGTCCGCGAGGCGCAGAAGTTCTTCGGGGTGGGGCAGTGAACCTGGAGAGCATGTACCAGGAGATCATCCTGGACCACTACAAGAACCCGCACGGGCGCGGTCTGCGCGACCCGTTCGACGCCGAGTCGTTCCAGGTCAACCCGACCTGCGGCGACGAGGTGACGCTGCGGGTCAAGGTCGACGACGGCAAGGTCGCCGACGTCTCCTACGAGGGCCAGGGCTGCTCGATCAGCCAGGCCTCGACGTCGGTCTTGACGGATCTCGTCGTCGGCCACACGCTTGAGGAGGCGTTCACCACCATGGACGCCTTCGTGGAACTGATGCAGGGCAAGGGAAAGGTCGAGCCGGACGAGGACGTGCTGGAGGACGGGGTCGCCTTCGCGGGCGTCGCCAAGTACCCGGCCCGCGTGAAGTGCGCCCTCCTCGGCTGGATGGCTTTCAAGGACGCCGTCGCCCGGACGAGCAGTGGAAATGGACAGGCATGACCGAAGAAACCGCCACTCGTGAGGGGCGCACCGCCGCCGACCTCGACGCCGAGACCACCGCGAAGCAGGACCTCGACCTCGCCAAGATCGAGGACGTCGAAGAGGCCATGCGCGACGTCGTGGACCCCGAGCTCGGGATCAACGTCGTCGACCTCGGCCTGGTCTACGACATCCGCGTCGAACCGGACAACACGGCGACCCTCGACATGACCCTGACGTCCGCGGCCTGCCCGCTGACCGACGTCATCGAGGACCAGACGAACGCCGCGCTGACCTCCGGCGGCCTGGTCAAGGACTTCCGGATCAACTGGGTCTGGATGCCGCCGTGGGGCCCGGAGAAGATCACCGAGGACGGCCGCGAGCAGCTGCGCGCCCTCGGCTTCACCGTCTGAGTTCTGCCACGTCGAACGGGTCACCCTCCGGGGTGGCCCGTTTCGCGTATAACGCCCTATACGTGTGCCAGGTCAGGGCGTAGAGGACGAGCGCGGTCAGGAGCCCGCTGCCCGAGCCGGTGACGGCCAGGTAGGTCCCGTTGCCGAAGACGCCCGCGGGCGTCATCGGGTCGTGCCCGGCGAGGAACGGCAGCACCTGCACCGCGGCGCCGGCGAGCGCGCCGGCCGCCAGGAACGCCGTCACGAGCCTCCGGTGCCGGCTGGGCGGCGGGGCGGGCGCGGTGGCGGCCCGGCGGTACCAGCGGACCAGCCACCAGGCGAGCACGGCGGCGCCGGCGATCGTGCTGACCAGCTGGATCAGCCGTCCGACGTCGACGCCGGTGACGAGCGGGATCCGCAGGAAGGCGAACCCGCCGCTTTCGTGCGTGAAGGCGTCCCAGCCGACGTGCGTGAGGGCGCCGAGGACGAGCGAGAGGCCGATCCAGCCGGGTCGCTTCCAGCCGAAGTGACGGGGGAGCCGTTCGGCGAGCGGTCGCGGCGCCAGCGCCAGCAGGGGCCGCTTGAGCAGCACGTGGAACAGCGCCAGCAGGACCAGGGCGATGAGCGGGTCGAGCCAGAGGGCCGACGCGAACTCGTGGGTCTTGCTCAGGCCGACATCGGGCAGCCGTGGCACGAACCAGAAGACGTCGGGCGCGACCGACCCGGCGACGAGCGCCGAGGGCACCAGCGGCCGTCTCGCCAGCGGCAGCACGGCGGCGGGATGACTCAACGTGAACGGCACGGGAGTTAGTATCCCGGGGTGGTCCTGCGGTCGATCCTCCTGTTCCTGGCCGCGGCGGTGTGCGAGATCGGCGGCGCCTGGCTGATCTGGCAGGGCGTCCGCGAAAACCGCGGCCTGCTGTGGATCGGCGGCGGAGTGGTCGCGCTGGGCGTGTACGGCTTCGTGGCGACGCTCCAGCCGGACGCCCACTTCGGCCGCATCCTCGCCGCGTACGGCGGGGTGTTCGTCGCGGGATCGCTGGGGTGGGGGATGGTCGCGGACGGCTACCGGCCGGATCGGTACGACGTGCTCGGTGCGCTGCTGTGCCTGGCCGGGGTTGCGGTGATCATGTACGCCCCGCGCGCCGGGTAGCGCCGGAGCGCCGGAAGACGACGAAGAGCAGCCGCAGTCCCACCAGGGCGCTGATCACCAGCAGGTTGTAGCCGAACACCTGGTGCAGCGTCAGGTCCGCGGTGATGCGCGGGCCGCCCGAGCCGGTCAGCAGCAGCACCGCCATCAGGCCCGTCGCCGCGCCCGTGCAGGCCAGCAGGATCTCGTGGACCAGGCCGGTGACCACTTCGCGGTCGCGCTCGTCGGAAAACAGGCGGACGTTCACCGAGAGCCTGCCCTCCTCGATCGCCGCGCCGATGCGGTCGATGCGGCGGGGGATGCGGCGCAGCACCGGCAGGAGCGCCGTCAGCTCGCCGAGTGCCGTGCGGCCCAGGGGGCCCGGGCGGAGGCCGGCGCCGACCTGTTCGACGGCGAAGGCGCGGGACTCGGCGACGATGTCGAAACCGGGGTCGAGCGCCGCCAGCGTGCCCTCGACCGTGGCCAGCGCGCGGAACACCGCGGCCACCGGTGGCGGCACGCTGAGCCGGAAGTCCGCGACCACCCGGAACAGGCCGGTGAACAGGTCGAGGTCCGGGGTCCTCCCGGGACCGAAGTGGCGGGCGACCAAGGCGCCGAGCGCGCGTTCGAGCCGCTGTTCGTCGATCTCGCCGGTGCGGTCGACGACCTCGAGGAGCCCGTCGCGCAGGCCGGCCGGGTCGCCGCGGTCCAGGGCGAGCAGCAGGTTCTGCAGGCCGCCGCGCAGCCCGGCGTCGAGCCGGCCGACCGACCCGAAGTCGAGCAGGCCCAGGCGGCCGTCGGGCAGCAGCATGAGGTTGCCCGGGTGCGGGTCGGCGTGGAAGACGCCGCCGAGCATCACCTGGTCGAGCAGGCACCGCAGGAGCGAGCGTGCCAGCCGCTTGCGCTCGGACGGCGGCAGGGTGTCCTTCGCCGTGGCCAGCGGCTTGCCGTCGAGGCGGGACATGACCAGCACGCGCTCGGTGGACAGTCCCTTGTGGACTCGCGGGAGCGCGACGTCCGGGGCGCCCGTGGCGGCGACGGCGGCGATGTTGCGGGCTTCGATGGTGAAGTCGAGTTCTTCGGCCAGCGCGTCGGCGAACCCGTCGGCCAGCTCGCCGACGCCGAGCGAGCGCGCCCAGTCCGCGCGGTCCTCCAGCGCCGCGGCGACCCGCCGGAGGATCGCCGTGTCGCGCTCGGCCTGTTCCCGCACGCCCGGCCGCTGGACCTTGACCACGACGTCCTCGCCGCTGCGCAGCTTCGCGCGGTAGACCTGCGCGACCGACGCGGCGGCCAGCGGTTCGGGGTCGAACTCGGCGAAGACGTCGTCGGGCGAGCCGCCGAGTTCTTCGGCCAGCAGGGCCCACACGGCGTCGGCGCGGGCGGGCGCGACCCGGTCCTGGAGCCGGCCGAGCTCGTCGACGAACACCGGGGGCAGCAGGTCCGCGCGGGTGGAGAGCAGCTGGCCGAGCTTCACGAACGTCACGCCACCCTCTTCCAGCGCGCGGCACAGGGACCGGGCGAGCTTCGCGTGCCGTCCCGGCGCGAGGCCGGGTTCGCGCCGGCCGGTCAGGTAGCGGCCGAGGCCGTGCTTGACCGCGATCCGGCTGATCTGGACGTACCGGCGGGTGCGGCCGAGCCGGCCCCGCAGCCGGCCGAACCCGATGCCGTGCGGCAGCGCCATCTCCGCGACGAACAGGAAGATCAGCGTCGCGAGGAAGGCGCTGCCCGCCAACGGGATCAGCAGGCCGAGGGCCGCGCCGCCGTTGTGCAGCAGCGAAACCGGGAAGGCCTGCCCGATGCCGCCGGCGACGAGCCACCCGAACGCGGCCGCGCAGAGGGCCCGAACGGCGCCGATCCGGACGCCGAGCACGCGCCGGGAGGCGGCGACGAGCGGCCACAGCACCAGCACGTACAGGGGGAGGGTCAGCAGGCCCAGCAAGATGTCCATCGGTTCCCTTTCGCCGGGACCGAGCAGACCACGCCGGCCGCGGCCGGCGGCTCACGCGGCGGCGGGAGGCGTCTCCCTCCCGTGGGGGAACGACTTTCGGCCGTGGCCGCGGAAGTGGTGGCCTTCTAACCTGATCGCGCGAACCACGGTGAAGTGCTCCCTGATTCGGACGAAGGAGACACGATGAACGGACGCGTGATCAGCCGGGTCGTGGCGTTGGCCACGGCCGTCGCGGCCCCGCTGGGGCTGGGCCTCGCCACCGCCCCGGCCGCCTCGGCGGCCGCGGTCACGACGCTGTACTACAGCTCGTCGGGCGCACCGGACTACCTGGCCCAGATCGACCAGGGCGCGGCCAACTGGAACGCGGCGGTCACGGACGTGAAGCTGGTCAAGCGCGACTCCAGCGCCACGATCGTGTTCCACGAGATCCACAGCGGCGGCTCGTACACGAACACGAACGGCCACGGCCGCGGCCAGGTCTACCTGGACACGAGCCAGGTGGCGGAGGGCTACGACCCGACCCGCATCGCGGCCCACGAGCTGGGCCACAACCTGGGCCTGCCGGACCACTACAGCGGACCGTGCACGGAACTGATGTCCGGCCACGGCCCGGGAACGGCGTGCAAGAACGCGAAGCCGTCGCCGGCCGAGGCGGCGAAGGTGCAGTCGTTGTGGGTCAACGGGTTGGCGGCTCGGGCCGAGACCCGCGCGGTCGCTTACTGATCCGGTCGGAGGTGGCCTTCGCTCCGAAGGCCACCTCGGTCCTTCTTCGGTGCAGCCCGTGCCGAGCCGGTCCACCGCGAGAGGGAGGCGCGCCCGGCCGCTGGGCTGCGAAGATCGGCCGGTGCGCATCCTCCGGCCCCTGACGAGCAAGGCGACCTACCGCCGCTGGGTCTACCTGGTGCTCGGCGGCGCCATCAGCGTGCCGTACCTGCTGTTCTCGGCCGTCGCCGTGCCGTCGCTGCTGCCCTTCGTCACCACGGTGGCGCGGGCCACGGTCGTCGGCGGGCTGCTCACCCTGGCCGTCGTGGCCGCGACGGCGTTCCTGCCCGCGGTGCAGGTCCTGGAGTCGACCGCGGTCCGCGAGCTGCTCGACGACCCGGTGCCGGACGCCCCCGCGAAACCGCGCACCCGCTCGGGCCGCCTGCGCGCCGCGGTGATGTTCGTGCTGCACGTCGGCGCCGGGTTCGTCGTGAGCTTCTTCAGCCTGGCCGCGCCGGTGGCGATCGGGCTGTCGATCAGCGCCGTCTTCACCGGGCAGCTCTTCGAGACCGGCGAAGGCGCCGCCGTCACCGTGCCGAAGGGCTGGGGTTCGGTGTGGCTGCCGGTGGTGTTCGGGCTCGGCGTGGTGCTGCTCGGCTACGCCGTCAGCCTGGTCGGCGGGCTGCTGCGCCGGGCGGCGGCCGCGCTGCTCGGGACGACCGCCGCCGACCGGATCGCCCGGCTCGAACGGCGGACCGAGCAGCTCGCCGAGCGCAACCGGCTGGCCAGGGAGCTGCACGACTCGGTCGGGCACGCGCTGAGCGTCGTGACGGTCCAGGCGGGCGCGGCTCGCCGGACGCTGCGCACCGACCCGGACTTCACCGAGCGGGCGCTGGGCGCGATCGAGGAGTCGGCGCGCACCGCGCTCGACGACCTCGACCACGTGCTGGGACTGCTGCGCGAGGAGACGGCCGGCCGCGCACCGCAGCCGACGCTGGCGGGGCTACCCGCCCTGCTCGAAACGACGCGGCTCGCCGGGACGGCGGTGACCGCCGACCTCGGCGGCGACCTGGCCGCCGTGCCGCCGGTGGTGTCGCGCGAGGTGTACCGGATCCTGCAGGAATGCCTGACGAACGCGGTGCGCCACGCCGGTAGGGTGCCGGTGGCCGTGGCGGTCGAAGTCGCGGCGCACGAGCTGGTGGCCCGGGTGACGAACCCGCTGGGGAGCGGCTCCCGCCGGTCCGGGGGCGGGCGCGGCGTGCGCGGGATGGCCGAGCGGGTGGCGGTGCTGGGTGGGGAGTTTTCGGCCGGTCCGGTCGGTGGGCGGTGGGAGGTCGTGGTGCGGGTGCCGTGGGGGAGCAGGCGATGAGTGTGCGGGTGCTGCTGGTGGACGACGAGCCGCTGATCCGGGCCGGGCTGCGGGCGATCGTCGACAGCGAAGCCGGCCTGACCGTCGTCGGCGAGGCCACTGACGGTGCCGAGGTGCCGGGGCTGGTCGCGCGGCTGCGGCCCGACGTCGTGCTCATGGACGTGCGGATGCCCGCCGTCGACGGGATCCGGGCCACCACGCACCTCATGTCCACTGTGGATGATCCGCCGAAGGTGATCGTGGTGACCACCTTCGAAAACGACGACTACGTCTACGACGCGCTCGTCGCCGGCGCCAGTGGGTTCCTGCTCAAGCGGGCCCGGCCGGAAGAGATCGTCGCGGCGATCCGGACCGTGGTGGCCGGTGAGTCCCTGCTGTTCCCGGCGGCCATCCGCCGGCTGGCCGCCCGGCACGCGCCGGTGCCCGCCGGTGACGGGCTCGCCCGCGCCGGCCTCACCGAGCGCGAACGCGAAGTGCTGCGGCTGATGGCTGGTGGGCTCTCCAACGTGGAGATCGCCGGCGAGCTCTACGTGGGTGTCCAGACCGTCAAAACCCATGTGGGCAACGTGCTGGCGAAGCTGGGCGCCCGGGACCGGACCCAGGCGGTGATCCGGGCCTACGAATCGGGCTTCGTGACGCCGTCGCGCTGATTCGGGCACCATGGGCCCCATGACTGCCGCATACGACGACTTCGCCGAGGCGTACACGGCCGAGAACGACACCAGCCTGATGAACGCCTACTACGAGCGGCCCGCCACCCTCGCGCTCGCCGGTGACGTGGCCGGACGGCGGATCCTCGACGCCGGCTGCGGCTCCGGCCCGCTGTTCCAGGCGCTGCGGGACAAGGGCGCCGTCGTCACCGGGATCGACCAGAGCCCGGAAATGCTGGCGCACGCCCGGCGGCGGCTCGGCGACGGCGCCGACCTGCGCGTCGCCGATCTGGCCGACCCGCTGCCGTTCGCCGACGGCGAGTTCGACGACGTCGTGGCGTCCCTGGTGCTGCACTACCTGCGGGATTGGGACCCGCTGCTCACCGAGTTCCGGCGCGTGCTGAAGCCCGGCGGCCGGCTCATCGCGTCGGTCAACCACCCGATGATGGTCAACCTCACGCACCGCCACGAAGGGCCGCGCCCCGACTACTTCGAGGCCTACACCTGGACCGACGAATTCGAACTGCGCGGCCGCAAGGCGCGCATGACGTTCTGGAACAAGCCGCTGCACGCGATGACCGACGCCTTCACCGCCGCGGGCTTCCGGATCGCCGTCGTCAGCGAACCGCACCCGGTCCCGGCCGCGCGCGAATTGTTCCCCGGCGACTTCGAAATCCTCGACACCTTCCCGAGCTTCCTGTTCTTCGTGCTGGAAGCCGAATAGGTCTCAATCGAGGCAGAACTCGTTGCCCTCGACGTCCTGCATGTTCTGGCACGATTCGTTTTCGCCGTCGGCGAGCAGGAGCTGCCCGCGGACCGCGCCGAGCGCGACCAGGCGCGCGCACTCGGCCTCGAGCGCGGCCAGCCGCTCTTCGCCGACGAGCCCGGTGCCGACCCGGACGTCGAGGTGCACGCGGTTCTTCACGACCTTGCCTTCGGGCACCCGCTGGAAGTACAGCCGCGGGCCCACGCCCGCCGGGTCGACGCAGGCGGTGTCCCCCTGCCGCTCGTACCCCAGCACTTCGCACCAGAACCGGGCGACGCGCTCCGGATCCGCGCAGTCGAAGGTGACCTGGACCTGCCTGACCGACGTCATGCGCCCACCCTAGGAGGCGCGGGCAAGGGATTTTCAGCCGAGCTCGTCCAGGAGCGCCTGGACCGCCGCCGCCATCGCCGCCGGGTCGCCGTCGGCCGGGCGCAGCACCAGGTCGGGGGCCGACGGGCGCTCGTAGGGCGCGTCGATGCCGGTGAAGCCGGTGATCTCCCCGGCCCGCGCCTTCGCGTACATGCCCTTCGGGTCCCGCGCCTCGCACACCGCCAGGGGCGTGTCGACGAAGACTTCCACGAACGGCAGCCCGTCGTGCACCGCCCGCGCCCGGGCGCGGTCTTCCGAGTAGGGGCTGATCAGCGACGCGATCGCCACCACGCCCGCGTCCGCGAACAGGCGCGCCACCTCGGCCACCCGCCGGACGTTCTCCGCCCGGTCCTCGGGGCTGAACCCCAGCCCGGCGTTGAGCCCGTGGCGCAGGTTGTCGCCGTCGAGCAGGTACGCCGGGCGGCCCGCCGCGACCAGCCGGCGCTCCAGCTCGACCGCCACCGACGACTTGCCGGACGCCGAAAGGCCGGTCAGCCACACCGTCGCGCCGCGGGTCGGGCGGTCCTCGCGCCGGACCGCCGCCGTGTGCCAGACGACCGGCGACGCCACCGCCCCGGTGATCATGCCGGCCGCGACCGTGTCGCCGGTGTGTTCGTCGACCAGCAGGAAGCCGCCGGTGGCCCGGTTGCGGCGGTAGGGGTCGAACAGCAGCGGCGCACGCGTGCGCAGCCGGATCCGGCCGATGTCGTTCAAGGACAGCGCTTCCGCCGTCTCGTCGCGGTGCAGCGTGGTGACGTCGAGGCGGTACTCCAGCCGCTCCACCGTGCCCCGCGTCTCGGTGGTCGTGTGCCGCACCGCGTAGGTCGCGCCGGGTGCCAGCGCCGCGCGTTCGGAGAACCAGCAGACCAGCGCGTCGACCTCGCGGGCCGACTCCGCGCGGTTGCCGGGGCGGCAGAGCATGGCGCCGCGGCCCAGGTCGAGGTCGTCGGCCAGTTCCACCGCCACCGCCTGGCCGGTGAACGCCTCTTCGAGCGGCTGCCCGCCCGGCCCCCAGACCGCGCGCACCTTCGACGTGAACCCCGAAGGCAGCGCCACCACCTCGTCGCCCGGCTTGAAGACCCCGCCCGCGATGGTGCCCGCGTAGCCGCGGAAGTCCGACCGGCGGATCACGTACTGCACCGGGAACCGGGCGTCGATCAGGTTGCGGTCGGAGGCGACGTGCACCTCTTCCAGCTGGTGCAGCAGCGAAGTTCCTTCGTACCACGGCATGCTCGCGCTGCGGTGGACGACGTTGTCGCCGTGCAGCGCCGAGACCGGCACGAACGTCAGGTCGGCCACGTCGAGCTTCATCGCGAACCGGCGGAATTCCTCGCGGATCTCGGCGAACCGTGCCGGCGACCAGCCGACGAGGTCCATCTTGTTCACGCACACCACGAGGTGCCCGATCCCGAGCAGCGACGCGAGGAACGCGTGCCGCCGCGACTGCTCCAGCACGCCCTTGCGCGCGTCCACCAGGACCAGCGCCAGGTCGGCGGTGGACGCGCCGGTCACCATGTTCCGCGTGTACTGCAGGTGCCCCGGCGTGTCCGCGATGATGAACTTCCGCTTGGACGTGGCGAAGTAGCGGTGGGCGACGTCGATGGTGATGCCCTGCTCGCGCTCGGCGCGCAGGCCGTCGGTGAGCAGCGCCAGATCGGGGTAGTCCTCGCCGCGGTCGCGGCTGGCGCGCTCGACGGCGGCGAGCTGGTCGGTGAAGATCGCCTTCGAGTCGAACAGCAGCCGGCCGATCAGCGTGGACTTGCCGTCGTCCACGCTGCCCGCCGTGGCGATCCGCAGCAGCTGCATCAGAAGTAGCCCTCCCGCTTGCGGTCTTCCATGCCTGCCTCGGAAATCCGGTCGTCGGCGCGGGTCGCCCCGCGTTCGGTGACGCGGGTGGCGGCTACCTCGGCGACCACTTCCGACGGGGTCGCCGCCGACGATTCGACGCAGCCGGTGCAGGTGGCGTCGCCCACGGTCCGGAACCGCACGGTCGCCTCGTACGGCGTCTCACCGTCCACAAGCGACAGGAAGCGGGTGGCCGCCAGCAGCATGCCGTCGCGCTGGACCACCGGACGGCGGTGCGCGTAGTACAGCGGCGGCAACGCGATCCGCTCGTCCCGGATGTACTGCCAGATGTCCAGTTCGGTCCAGTTGGACAACGGGAAGACGCGGATGTGCTCGCCACGCCGGTGCCGTCCGTTGTAGAGGTTCCACAGCTCCGGGCGCTGCGCCCGCGGGTCCCACTGGCCGTGCTCGTCGCGGAAGCTGAACACGCGCTCCTTCGCGCGGGCCTTCTCCTCGTCCCGGCGGGCGCCGCCGAACACGGCGTCGAACCCGCCCTCGCGGATCGCCCGCAGCAGCGTCACCGTCTGCAGCCGGTTTCGGCTGGCCCCCGGCCCGGTCTCCTCGACGACCCGGCCGGCGTCGATGTCGTCCTGCACGCGCGCGACGAGCAGGCGCAGGCCGAGCGCGGCGGCGGTCTCGTCGCGGAACCGCAGCACCTCGTCGAAGTTGTGGCCGGTGTCGACGTGCAGCACGGGGAACGGCAGCGGCGCGGGCCAGAACGCCTTCGCGGCGGCGTGCAGCATCACCACGGAGTCCTTGCCGCCGGAGAAGAGCAGGACCGGGCGCTCGAAGGTCGCCGCCACCTCGCGGAAGACGTGCACGGCCTCCGCTTCGAGCGCGGCCAGGTGCGAGAGCTCGTACGAGGTCACGGACACCGGAAAAAAGTAGAACATGTTCTTGTCATCGGTCAAGCGGTGCGGGACCCTGTGGAGATGGACCTGGTCGTACTCGAAGAGATCAAGCGGCTGAAGTACCGGTACCTGCGCGGGGTGGACCTGAAACTGTGGGACGAGGTGGCAGGCACGTTCACCGCCGACGCCACGGCCGACTACGGGACGCACGCCGTGGGCGGTGCCGGGAAGCGGTTCGAAGGCCGTGACGCCATCGTCGGCTTCCTGACCGAGAGCCTCGGCAACGGCATCATCACGGTGCACCACGCAGGTCAGCCCGAGATCGAGGTCGACGGCGACACCGCGACCGGGCGGTGGTCGTTCACCGACAAGGTCATCGTGCCCGAGCACAAGGTGATCATCGAAGGCGCTGCGTTCTACGAGGACACCTACCGCCGCGACGACGACGGCGCCTGGCGGATGTCGCACATCGGGTACGTCCGGACCTACGAGTCGATGCTGTCCTGGGACGCGCTCCCCGGCTTCCGGCTGCTCGCGAACCGCTGGGCCGTTCCGGCATGATCGAGAACGAGTTCTCGTTGACCCGGCCGTTCGCCGACGCCATCGTCGAGGCCGAGAAGCTGATCGCGGAAGCGCCGCACGTGCGGACCGAGCAGGACCTCCTCGAAGGCTACGACTACCTCGCGGGCGGCATCCGGGCGTCGCTGCAGATGGCCTGGGCCTACCAGCGCGACTTCCCGTACTTCACCGCGTCCACCGGGCCCTACACGAAGATGGGCCTGGACAACCCGGACACGCTGTACTTCAACGCGAACATCCGCGCCGACCGCGAGTACGTCGTCACCGGCGTCCGCGGGACCACCGCCGACCTGAGCTTCCAGGTCCTCAACGGCGACTACTCGCCGGTCGAGGTGCCCGACAGCCTCGCCGCGTTCGACGACCGCGCCATCGAGATCGGCCCGGACGGCCGGTTCGAGCTGCGCTTCGGCCCGGCCCGCGAGAACCCGGGCCCGAACTACTTCGTCCTCGGCGAAGGCTCGTCGATGCTCGTCGTCCGCGAGGTCTACAGCGACTGGGCGACCGAACGGCGGGGCGAGATCCGCATCCGGTGCGTCGACACGGCGGGCCAGGCGCCGCCGGTGCCGGACCGGGCCGCGCTGGCCAAGCGCTACGGCGTCACCGGCAAGATCCTGCTGAGCCGGCTGAAGACGTTCCTGGCCTTCCCGAAGTGGTTCTACTACGACCTGCCGGTGAACACGCTGACCGAGCCGCGCTCGACCCCCGGCGGGCTCACCACGCAGTTCTCCTCGGCCGGGCACTACGAGCTGAGCGGCGAGGAGGCGATGATCGTCACCGTGCCGCGCTGCGCGGACGCGCCCTACCAGGGCATCCAGCTCGGCAGCCTCTGGTACGTCTCGCTCGATTACATCAACCACCAGACGAGCCTCACGGCCGACCAGGCGCGCGTCGATCCGGACGGCAAGATCCGGTTCGTCATCGCCGAGCGCGATCCCGGCCTGGCGAACTGGCTCGAGCTGACCGGGCACGACCGCGGGTACGTGCAGATCCGCTGGCAGCGGCTCGCCCGTGACCTCGGCCCGGCCGACGGCCCGGTCGTCGAGGTGGTCAAGACCGACGAACTGCCCGACCGGCTGCCCTACCACTCCGACGCGCGCGTGACGCCGGAGCAGTGGGCGGCGAGGATCGCGGCCCGGCAGGACGCCGTCGCCGCCCGGATGCTGGGGTGAGCGTGGCGGACCTGCTGCAGGACAAGGTGGTCGTGGTCTCGGGCATCGGCCCCGGGCTGGGCCGGTCGATCGCCGTGCGCAGCGCGCAGGCCGGCGCGGACATCGTGCTCGCCGCGCGCACCGAGTCGCGGCTGACCGAGGTGGCGAAGGAGGTGACCGACCTCGGGCGCCGGGCGGTCGCGGTCCGCACCGACATCGACGACGCGGACTCCGCGGCGAACCTGGTGAGCGCGGCGGTCGAGGCGTTCGGCCGGGTGGACACCGTGGTGCACAACGCCTTCGCCGTCCCGCCGCTGACCGATCTGGCCACTGTGGACCTCGACGCGGTCCGCGCCGGGTTCGAGACGGCGGCGATTTCCGTGCTCCGGCTGACCCGGCTGTTCCTGCCCGCGCTCAAGGAGAGCAAGGGTTCGCTGGTGATGGTGAACTCGGCCGTGCTGCGGCACTCGCGGCGGACGTTCGGTGCCTACAAGATGGCCAAGTCGGCGCTGCTGTCGTTGTCCCAGAGCCTCGCCAGCGAGCTCGGGCCGGACGGCGTGCGCGTCAACACCATCGCGCCCGGGTACATCTGGGGGCCGAACCTGCAGTGGTACTTCGCCTACCTGGCCAAGGAACGCGGCGTCACGCCCGAGGAGGTCTACGCCGAAACCGCGTCCACAACAGACCTGCGCAAGCTGCCGGAGCCCGACGAGATCGCCGACGCCGTGGTGTTCCTCGCCTCGCCGATGGCCCGCGCGATCACCGGGCAGTGCCTCGACGTCAACGGCGGCGAGTACCACCACTAAGGAGAACGAGATGCTCCCCGGCCGGGAAGACGTGGGCACCGTCGAGGACCTGCACGCCTCGGCGTCGAAGCTGACCGGGCTCGCCGACTTCGGTGCGGACGACTACCTCGAAGGTCTGCGCGTGCTGCTGGAGTCGTACGAGGCGGACGCGGAACTGACGCCGTACGGCAACAAGGTGCACCGGGCGTTCCTGCGCGGCGCTTTGGTCGCACGCTTGCTGAGCGAGGCGTCGTGGAAACAGCATCCGGCGTACGCGGACGTCCGCGTGGAGCGGCCGATCTTCGTCACCGGGCTGCCCCGCACCGGCACGACGGCGCTGCACCGGCTCCTCGCCGAGGACCCGGCGCACCAGGGCCTCGAAGTGTGGCTCGCCGAGGTGCCGCAGCCGCGGCCGCCGCGGGAGACGTGGGCGGACAACCCGGTCTTCCGGGGCATCCAGGCCGGCTACGAACGCCACCACGTCGAGCACCCGGAGTTCATGGGTGTCCACCACATGTCCGCCGACCAGGTGGAGGAGTGCTGGCAGCTGCTGCGCCAGTCGATGCGGTCGATCTCGTTCGAATGCCTGGCGCACGTGCCGCGCTATTCGCGCTGGCTGGCCAAACAGGACTGGACGGACGCCTACGCGCGGCACAAGCGCAACCTGCAGCTGATCGGGCTGCCGGACGCGGACCGGCGCTGGGTGCTCAAGAACCCGAGCCACCTGTTCGCCCTGGACGCGCTGATGGCGAACTACCCGGACGCGCTGGTGATCCAGACGCACCGGGCGCCGCGCACGATCATGGCGTCGATGTGCAGCCTCGCCGAGAAGGCCGCGGACGGCTGGTCGGCGAAGTTCCGCGGCGAGGTGATCGGCCGCGGTCAGCTCGACCTGTGGGCACGTGGCGCGGACGAGTTCGGCTGGGCCCGGGCCCGGCACGACCCGGCGCAGTTCTGCGACGTGCGGTACGACGACTTCGTCGCCGACCCGATCGGCACGGTGTCCACTGTGTACGACCACTTCGGACTGGAGTTCACGCCGGCGGCGCGGGCGGCCATGACGGCGGTGCACGAGGCGAGCCGGACGGGGGACCGGAAACCGGTGCACCGGTACAGCCTGGCGGACTTCGGGTTGACGGCCGAGGAGGTCGACGAGCGGTTCGCGAGCTACCTCGCGGCCCACGGGTGACGCTCGCCCGGCCGTGACAGCCGGATTCAAGTGCCCAAGGCCGCCTTGGGGCGCTAGCCGGCGGCCGCCTGCAAGCCGCGGCTTCCGATGCCGCGCAGCACTTCCACCCGCTCCGAACCCGGGCGGCTCAGCACCCAGCTCGACCCCGGTACCGCCTTCGCGCGCTTCTTCAGCGGCGCCAGCAACCGCGAAACCTCCTGGTACGAGCCGATCGCGCCGCTCGCGCAGACCAGCGTCGCCAGCGAGACCGTCACCGGCAGGCCCTCCGCCGTCCAGTGGCGGTCCAGCAGCGCCGCCGCCACCGTGGCGATCTCGTCGACGTCGCAGACCACCAGGAAGTCGTCGCCGCCGACGTGGCTCACCCGCATCCGGCGCAGGCCGCCGGCGAGGTCCGTCAGTGCGGCGCCCAGTTCGCGGATCAGGTTGTCGCCCGCCGCGAAGCCGGCCGTGTCGTTGATCGCCTTGAAGGCGTCGATGTCCAGCCAGGCCGCCACGAACGGCTCGCCGATCGTGATGCGGCGGCCCACGTCGCGGGCGATCGTGTCGCTGCCCGGCAGCCGCGTCAGCGGGTTCAGCGCCGCGGCCGCCTCGACCTTCGCCTCGGCGACGCCGCGGACCACCTCGGTCACCAGCACCACGCCGAGGCAGCGGCCGAGCTCGTCGACCACCACCACGTCGTCGCCGGTGCGGCCCCAGTCGGCGTCGGTCACCAGCTCGAGGAACTCCATCGCGCCCGCGCGGGCCTCGATCGTGTGCGGGGTGTCGGCCAGCCGGGCCGCCGGGCGCTTCGCGTGCAGCGCGTGCCCGTACGGGCCGGTGACCGCCACCAGGAACCGCGTCCGGTCGACCGACCAGCGCGGCCGGTTCAGCTCGTCCACTCCGACGACGCCGCTCGGCGCGTCGGCCGCCGCCAGCACCTCGCGGACCTCGTCGCAGGTCGCCGTCTCAGGCAGCGTCGTCGCCGGGCGGAGGAAGTCGCCGACGCACGGGGCGGGCGCCGCGGCCGCGGGACGCCCGCGCGTCAGCAGCGCCGGCGCGGGCCCGGCCGCGGTCGGCGGCGCGAGGAGGTGCCCTTGGGCGATCCGGACGCCGAGGCCGCGGACGGCGTCGAGCTGCGCGTCGGTCTCCACGCCGGTCGCCACCAGCCGGGTGCCGGTGCGGTTCGTGTAGTGCAGCAGCGCCTCGACCACGGCGGCCGGCGCCGGCTCGTCCGGCAGCCCCCGCAGCACCGTCCGGTCGAGCTTGACGACGTCGATCGGCGCCTCGACGAGCAGGCCCAGCGGCAGGTCGCCGCGGCCGAGGCCGTCGAGCGCGAGCCGGAAGCCGAGTTCGGTGAGCTCCCGCATCCCGGCGAGCGCGCGGCCGGCGGGCAGCGCCGCGAACGGCGGCCCGATCTCCAGGACGACGTCGCGGGTGCGGCGGCCGGCGTCGCCGAGCTCTTCGAGGAGGTCGTCGTACATCGCCTGCGGCGCGGCCAGGGTGCGGGCCGAGAGGTTCAGGTGCAGGGGGAGCGACGTCGGGTGCTCGGCGTCCTGCCGGACGGCGGCGATCGCGAGCCCGATGTCGGCCTCGGCCAGCCTGCCTTCGCGGCGCGCCTCGGCGAGCAGCTCGGGGACGGTTCCGCGGCCGGGCCTGGCCAGCGCTTCGTGCGCCACCACGCCGCCGGTGTGGAGGCTGTACAGCGGCTGGAAGGCGAAGCGGACCGTGCGTGGCGACTTCACGGCCTCGATCGTCGCGGGTCGCTCGGCGTAGCGGAACCGATGTCGACTGATGTTCACCGGGGGTTACCACCATCGGCGTACATGTTTCAGTGTTGACTTATATAAGTTGCTGCTTGTAGCTTGACGAGGTGCACGCGTTCGACGTCCTCGGCGACCCGGTCCGCCGCCGGATCCTCGAGCTGCTGGCCGACGGCGAGCGGGCCGCCGGCGCGGTGACCGAGGTGATCCGGGCCGAGTTCGGCATCTCGCAGCCGGCCGTCTCCCAGCACCTGAAGGTGCTGCGGGAGAACGGCTTCGCCGTCGTCCGCGCGGACGGGACCCGGCGGCTGTACGCGGTCGGGCACGACCCGCTGCGTGACGTCGACGTCTGGCTCGACCGGTTCCGCCGGTACTGGACACCGCCGCTGGACGCGCTGGCCACCGAAATCGCCCGCGGCAAGCGCGAGCGCCGCCTCAGTCAAGGAGAAGGTTCGTGATCGACGTCAGTCACCAGATCAGCGCCGTCCGCCGCACGCTCGGCGACCGGGTGCTCGAGGGGAAGGAGGCCCGCGTCCTCACGATCAGCCAGGTCTACGACACCGACCTCGCCGACCTGTGGGACGCCTGCACGAACCCCGAGCGCATCCCGCGCTGGTTCCTGCCGGTATCCGGCGAGCTGCGCGTCGGCGGGAAGTACCAGTTCGAGGGCAACGCGGGCGGCACGGTCGAGCGTTGTGACCCGCCGAAGAGCTTCGCGGCCACCTGGGAGTTCGGCGGCAACGTCAGCTGGATCGAGGTGCGGCTGACGCCCGAGGGGGCGGGCACCCGGTTCGAGCTGGAGCACGTGGCCCACATCGACGACCGCTGGGAGGAGTTCGGCCCCGGCGCGGTCGGCATCGGCTGGGACGGCGCGCTGGTCGGCCTGGTCCTGCACCTGCGCACGCCGGGCACGCCGGTCGACCCGCAGGCGGCGATGGCCTGGATGATGTCACCGGAGGGCATCCGGTTCATGACGGCGTCGAGCGAGGCGTGGTACGAGGCCGACGTCGCGGCGGGCGCGGACCCGGCCACGGCCCGCGCGGCGGCCGACCGCACCCTGAAGGCGTACACGACCCCACCGGAATCCTGACCCCGGAGTGATGCCCCCTCAATCACGCGAGATGCCTGTCCCGTCACGGGTGTGACCCCTCGCCGCACGGTCCGCCGCGGCCGACCTCGCGGGTGTCGCGGGCATCACCGGTGACGGAAGGGGCATCACGCGTGCTTGGAAAGGCATCACGCGTGATTGCGGGGGCATCACGGGTCAGCGGTCGGTGTACTTGACCGCGGTCAGGGTGATCACCGTGTCGGGGGTGACTTCCGTGCCCGCGGCGGGGTTCTGGCCGGTCTGGACCCAGTTGCGGTCGATCACCAGCGCGCGGCCCTGGCCGGTGCCGTCGACCTCGCGCAGGTTGTAGAGGCTGGCTCGCTGCATCGTGTCCTGGGCGTCCTGGTGGTTCATGCCGGAGACGTCCGGGACCTTGATGAGCTTCGCCGCGGTCGCGGTCGAAGCCGAGGTCTTCGTGGGGGTCGCCGTGCCGGGGCTGCCGGACGGGGCGCCGCACGCGACCGGGGCGAAGGCGAGGACCGCGACCGCGGTCACCATTCGTCGGGACATGCACGAGGGATACCCACGCGCCTGCCCGCCGTTCAGGTGAACCTGGCGGATAAGGTCGGGCGCATGGATCAGGGCAGCGAGCACACCGACCCGCGGGCCGCGCGGCGCGATCCCGTGGCGAACGTCGGCGGGTTCACCGACCTGGCGACCAGCCCGTTCCGGATCGACCGCGACCGGATCGCCGCGTCGCCGTTCTTCGCGCGGCTCGGCGGCGTCACGCAGGTCGTCAGCGCCGGCGGGGCCGGGCTGCTGCACAACCGGCTCACCCACAGCCTCAAGGTCGCGCAGGTCGCCCGGGCCATCGCCGAGCGGGTCACCACCGGGCCCGACGCCGGCCTCGCCGACAAGCTCGGCGGGTGCGATCCCGACGTCGCCGAGGCCGCCGCGCTCGCCCACGACCTCGGGCACCCGCCGTTCGGGCACCTCGGGGAGCAGACGCTCGACCGGATCGCCCGCCACCGCTTCGGCCTCGCCGACGGCTTCGAGGGCAACGCGCAGACGTTCCGGATCATCACCACGACCGACGTGCGCGGGCCGTCGGCCATCGGGCTCGACCTGACCGCCGCGGTGCGCGCCGCCGTCCTCAAGTACCCGTGGCTGCGGCTGCACCACCCCGACCCGCACCCGTCGGAACTGGCCGTGCCGCCGCGCGGCGCGGGCGAGCCCGGCGACCTGCCGGGCACCGGGGCGGCGAAGTTCTCCGCCTACGCCACCGAACTCGACGACTTCGAGCAGGCCCGCGCGGTCTTCGCCGGCCGCGTCGAGAACTGGCAGCAGACCGTCGAAGCGTCCGTGATGGACACCGCCGACGACATCGCCTACGCCATCCACGACCTGCAGGACTTCCACCGCATCGGCGTCCTGCAGCACGCGCCGGTCGCGGCGGAGCTGGGGGAGTGGCTCGAGCACGCGCTCGAGCTGGCGTCGCTGGACGACGAGACGCTGCACGCGGACCTGCGCCGCCCGGGCCGGTCGCTGGAACGCCTCCGCCGCCGCATGCACGCGAAGGACGGCTGGATCGTCGACGACGACGCGTTCGCCGCCGCGGTCGCGCGGGTGCGCGCGGAGCTGGTCGACGGCCTGCTGGCGGGCGAGTTCGACGGCTCGATCGAGGCGGAGCAGGCGACGGCGGCGTTCTCCGCGAACTGGACGGCCCGCCTGGTCGACGGCGTCTTCCTGCTGCCGGCGCCCTCGACGCGCACCGGGCACGTCTCGCTGCGGCCCGCCCAGTGGCACGAGGTCCAGGTGCTGAAGTTCGTGCACCGCCGGTTCGTGCTGCTGCGCCCGGACCTCGCGCTGCACCAGCGCGGGCAGGCCGGCTTGGTGACGAGCCTGGTCGACGCGCTCGACGCCTGGCTGCTCGACCGCGACGAGGTCTCCCGCCTCCCGCGCCGGTTGCACGACCTGGTGGAGCTGGCCCGCGCCGAGTACGCCGGGCTGGCGCGCACGGCGCCGGAGCTGCTGGTCGGCGCGACGGGTGAACCGGTGACGGGGGCGGACGCGGTCCGCGGCCTGGCGCGCGGCCGGGCGGTGGTGGACTTCGTGGCGTCGCTGACGGACAAGCAGGCGGTGACGTTGCTGGACGCGTTGTCCGGGCGGGCCGCGCAACCGTGGTCGGATTCCTTCGTGCTCTGAGCGCCGGGGTGGTGATTGTGGACTCCCGGTCCGTGGACCCCCTTGCGGCCGAGCTTTTGTCCGGTGCGTGTCCGGTGACCGGTTGTCCGCTGCGCTGAACGGCCTACGTCATCCGGCCCATTCGGGAAATTATCCGTCCTTTGTCACTCGAACGGCTGATGTTTACGGAGAACTCACGGTACTTAGCTGGGTCCAGCCGGTGATCACCGGCGATCGGTCAGCGTGAGTCGGGGCACGCGCCTGGAGAATCGGAGGGCGCCCGTGCGTCGTACCCGTTCCAACAGATCGAGAACCACCGTCCTGACCGCCGGGGCCGCGGCACTGCTCGCCGCCCTCGGCCTCGTCTCGCCGCCCGCCGCGGGCGCCGCGACGACGTCCACACCGGACAGCTTCAGCGAAACCGCGCAGCAGCAGATCGCCGCGCTGCAGGCGGTCAAGGCGGGCCGCACCGCCACCGAGTCCAAAGTAGACAGCAAGCTGCTGGTCGCCGAGAAGGGACTGGGGAAGCAGCTGAACGCGCTGCAGTCCGGCGTGAGCGCCGGCGGCACTGTCGTCGTCGACATCCGCGCGAGCAAGGTCTCGCCGGACCTCATCGCCGGGCTCACCAAGACCGGGGCGGGCATCCGCGCGGTGTCCGACCGGTACGGCAGCGTCCGCGCCGAGCTCCCGGTGGCCAAGGTGAGCGAGATCGCCGCGCGCGGCGACGTCAAGCGCGTCGAACAGGCCGACCAGGCGATGACCGCCCGTGAACTGGCCACCCCGGCGACGACGGGCAAGGAGCAGGCCCCGGCCGAAACCAAGCAGCAGAAGGCCGACCGCATCGCCGGCGAGCTGCAGAAGGCCGTCAGCGCCAAGTCCCAGCGCAGCGCCGTCGCGGCCGCACCGCTGGTCAGCGAAGGCGACCGCGCCCACAACGCCGACCTCGCCCGCCAGCAGTTCGGCGTCACCGGCGTCGGGGTCAAGACGTGCGCCCTGTCCGACGGCGTCGACTCCCTGGCCGCTTCGCAGGCCAAGGGCGAGCTCCCGCCGGACGTCGACGTCATCGCCGGCCAGGAGGGCGAGGGCGACGAGGGCACCGCGATGCTCGAGATCATCCACGACCTCGCGCCCCGCGCCGCGCTCGGCTTCGCCTCGGCGTTCAACTCCGACGCCAGCTTCGCGGACAACATCCGCAAGCTGCGCTTCGAGTCCCACTGCGACGTCATCGTCGACGACGTCATCTACTTCAAGGAATCGCCGTTCCAGGACTGGATCATCGCCCAGGCCGTGAACGACGTGACCGCCGACGGCGCGCTGTACTTCTCCTCGGCGGGCAACGAAGGCAATGTCGCCAGCGGCACCGCCGCGCACTGGGAAGGCGACTTCGTCGACTCGGGCAAGTCGGTCGGCAAGTTCGCCGGCACCGCGCACAACTTCGCCGGCGCGGCGGGCACCCAGATCTACGAGCCGATCTCGAACGCGTCCTCGGCCGGCGTGCCGGTGACGCTGCACTGGTCGGACCCGCTCGGCGCGTCCGCCAACGACTACGACCTCTACCTGCTCAACTCCGCGGGTGCCGTGGTCAGCTTCAGCCAGAACGTCCAGGACGGCACCCAGGACCCGTACGAGATCCTGCAGACGCCCACGTTCGGCGGCACCGGGCTGCGCCTGGCCGTCGTGAAGTTCTCCGGCCAGAACCGCTACCTGTCGCTGTCCGCGCTGCGCGGCCGGTTCTCCGACTCCGCGGACGGGCTCAAGGCGTACAACACCCCGGGCGTCACGGTCGGCCACTCGGCCGCGCGGGACGCCTTCAGCGTCGCGGCCGCCCCCGCGGCCAAGGCGTTCGGCCGGGCGCTGGAGCCGGGCGACCCGGCCAACCCGGCGGGTCCGTACCCGGGCTCGTTCAGCGGCGCCACCAAGGCCGAGCGGTTCAGCTCCGACGGTCCGCGCCGCGTGTTCTACGAGGCGAACGGCACGCCGATCACCCCGGGCAACGTCTCCTCGACCGGTGGTGAGGTCCGGAACAAGCCGGAGATCACCGCGGCCGACGGCGTGCAGACCAGCGTGACCGGGTTCAACCCGTTCTTCGGCACCTCGGCCGCCGCACCGCACGCGGCCGCCATCGCCGCGCTCGTGCTGTCCGGCAACCCCGGCCTGCCGCCCGCGGAGGTGCGGGAAGCGCTGATCAACACCGCGGTCGACATCGAAACCCCGGGCCGCGACAACTTCACCGGGGCCGGCGTCATCCTCGCGGACAAGGTGCTGGCCTACACCGGCGCCAGCCCGCAGCCCCTCGCGGTGGCCAAGCAGCCGACGGTCACCCCGGCCGACGGCGGCTCGGCGCTCGACCCGGGCGACACCGCCAAGGTGACGCTGCCGGTGACCAACGACGGCGACGGCACCGCGGTGTCCACCAGCGTCGTGCTCACCAGCCCGACCCCGGGCGTCACGGTGGCGCCGCGGGCGAAGTCCTACGGCACCATCAGCCCGGGGCAGACCGGCGTCAACGACTTCACCATCACCGTCCCGGCGAGCCAGCAGCTCGGCGTGCCGGTGGTGCTGAACGCCCGCGTCACCTTCGCCGGCTCGCACTCGCCGACGACGTCGACGTTCTCGCTGCCGGTCGGCACCCCGTCGCCGGTCGCGCAGGACTTCGCCTACACCGGCGCGCCGGTGGCGATCCCGGACAACAGCCCGGTCGGGGCGTCGGTGACCATCCCGGTCACCGGGGTCGGCCGCGCGGCCAAGGTGACGTTCTCCGTGGACGGCACCACGTGCAGCACCGACCCGGCGTCGACGGCGGTGGGCCTGAACCACTCGTACGTCGGTGACCTCGTCGGTACGCTGACCGCGCCTTCGGGCGCCAAGGCGACGGTGTTCCAGCGCAACGGCGGTTCGGGCAAGAACCTGTGCAAGGTGGTCTTCGCCGACAACGCGGCGGCCGCGTTCAGCACGGTCACCTCGGCCAACGCGCCGTTCACCGGCACCTGGCGGCCGGCGCAGGCCCTGACCGGCAACCTCGCCGGCGCGGTCGCCGACGGCACGTGGACGTTCGGCGTGGTCGACGCGGCCGGCGGCGACACCGGCTTCATCCGGTCGGTGGCGCTGCACATCAACGGGTTCGTCCAGCCCCCGGCGGCCGGAGCGCCGTCGAACGTGCGGGGCGTGACGAACAACGGCCCGGTGCACCCGCTGTAGTCCAAGCGCCCCAAGGCGGCCTTCGGTGCGTGTGACGCACCGAAGGCCGCCTTGGGTGCTCCATCCATGCCCCCGCCGCCACCCTCAACGGAGGCGCTTCGCGCCGCAGTGCTGGTTCAACGCACCGAAGGCCACATTGGGGCGCTTGGGGCCGTAGCGTGGGGTCGTGGCGAAGGTGCGGGAAGTCGCGGGTGGCGGGCGCGCGGTCGAGGTGCCGCCCGAGCGGCTGACGGGCTGGTTCGAGCGGTTCGTCGGGCGGCACGGCGGGATCGTGGCCACGTCCGGAACCCCGCACGAGGTCCGGGTGAGCGCCGCCGACGGGACCACCGCGGCCGCGACCGTCCCTTTCGGACCTCTCGCCGCACCCTCCGTCGACACCCTCGTCGCGCACGCGCTGCTCCCGCGGACGATCGCGCTCGTGCTGGTCCGCCGCGGCGGCCACAGCATCGGCATCGCGTGCGACGGCCGGATCGGGGTCTCGCGCACCGGCCGGCACCTCGTCCAGGGGCGCTCCGCCGCGGGCGGCTGGTCGCAGCAGCGCTTCGCCCGCCGCCGCGCGGGGCAGGCGCGGCACGCGCTCCAGGACGCGGCCGACGACGTCTTCGAGGTCCTGGTGCCGAGGTTGTCCGAAGTGGACGCCGTCGTGCTCGGCGGGGATCGGCGCGCCCTCGACGAGCTGCGCGCGGACCGCCGGCTGGCGCCGCTGTTCGCCCGGGCCGAACCGCGGGTGCTCGACGTCGGCGAGCCGAGCTACGCCGTGCTCGAGGACGCCGCCGTGCGGGCGCTGTCGGTGCAGGTCACGCTGCGCGACGGGTGAGACCGCACACGTCCGGAAAATCCCGTCGACACCGCCCCGTACACTGGGCTCCGTGGATATCCAGCTGGAGTGACGCCGCGGCCCGCGCGGCCGCCTGACGCTGTCCTCCGTACGCCCCCATTCCACGGGAGTTCCCCTTGATCACGGCCACCGGCCTCGAGCTGCGCGCGGGTTCGCGCATCCTGCTCAACGGCGTCACGCTCCGCATCCAGCCCGGCGACCGCATCGGCCTCGTCGGCCGCAACGGCGCGGGCAAGACCACCTCGCTGAAGGTCCTCGCCGGCGAAGGCGAGCCGCACGCGGGCGAGGTCCGCCGCACCGGCGAGCTCGGTTACCTGCCGCAGGACCCGCGCGAAGGTGATCTTTCGGTCACGGCGAAGGACCGCGTGCTGTCGGCGCGCGGTCTGGACAAGCTGATGCGCGACATGGAGAAGGCGCAGGCCTCGATGGCCGAGCTCGTCGACGAAGCCGCGCGCGACAAGGCCATCAACCGCTACGCCCGGCTCGAAGAGCGCTTCGCCTCCCTCGGCGGGTACGCCGCGGAGAGCGAAGCGGCGCGCATCTGCTCCAACCTGGGTCTGGCCGACCGGGTTCTCGCCCAGACGCTGGGCACGCTCTCCGGTGGGCAGCGCCGCCGGGTCGAGCTGGCCCGGATCCTGTTCGCCGCGGCCGAAGCCGGCGCCGGCGGCAAGTCCGAGACGATCCTGCTGCTCGACGAGCCGACCAACCACCTCGACGCGGACTCCATCAACTGGCTGCGCGGGTTCCTCAAGCAGCACGACGGCGGCCTGGTCGTGATCAGCCACGACGTCGAGCTGCTGGCCGACGTGGTCAACAAGGTCTGGTTCCTCGACGCCACCCGCGGCGAGCTGGACCTCTACAACATGGGCTGGCAGCGCTACCTCGACGCGCGCGCGACCGACGAGAAGCGCCGCCGCCGCGAGCGCGCCAACGCCGAGAAGAAGGCGTCGGCGCTGCAGCAGCAGGCCGCCAAGCTCGGGGCGAAGGCGACGAAGGCGGTGGCGGCCAAGAACATGGCCCGCCGCGCCGAGCAGATGCTGTCCTCGCTCGAGGACACCCGGCAGGCCGACAAGGTCGCCCGGATCAAGTTCCCCGAGCCCGCGCCCTGCGGCCGCACGCCGCTCACCGCCGAGGGGCTCTCGAAGTCCTACGGTTCGCTGGAAATCTTCACCGGCGTCGATCTCGCCATCGACCGCGGTTCGAAGGTCGTCGTACTCGGGCTGAACGGCGCGGGAAAGACGACTTTGCTCCGGCTGCTCGGCGGAATGGAAACCCCGGACACCGGATCCGTCGTTCCGGGTCACGGATTGCGCCTGGGCTATTACGCTCAGGAGCACGAAACTCTTGATCATGATGCGTCGGTGTGGGAAAACATCCGACATCTCGCTCCGGACACCGGCGCGCAGGAGTTGCGGAACCTGCTCGGCTCGTTCCTCTTCACCGGCGAACAACTCGACCAGCCCGCCGGCACGCTTTCCGGCGGCGAGAAGACCCGGCTCGCGCTGGCGGGCCTGGTCTCCAGTGCTGCCAACGTGTTGCTGCTCGACGAGCCGACCAACAACCTCGACCCGGCCAGCCGCGCCCAGGTCCTGGACGCCCTGCGCAGCTTCTCCGGCGCCGTCGTCCTGGTGACCCACGACCCGGGCGCGGTCGAGGCGCTGGAGCCCGAGCGGGTCATCCTGCTGCCCGACGGCACCGAGGACCATTGGTCGGCGGACTACCTCGAGCTTGTGCAGCTCGCCTGAGGCGTGCGTCCATTCGGGTGCAAGATCGCGGACCGCAGAGCACTGGAATGGCCCAATGTGATCGCAATTTCGGCTGTTTCCCGGCTGTCGTCTGGCAATCCGGCGCTCAGTGTTCGATCATTGCCCCGGCAGGGGCTGATATGTGGCCCAGAACACTCTCGGCGGGAAGGCGATCGACGTGGCTGATCTCAAGAAAGGCGCGCGGATCACCGGCAACACGCGCGACAAGCTGGCCGCTGACCTGAAGAAGAAATACGAGAAGGGCTCGAGCATCCGGGCACTGGCGGAGTCGACGGGGCGGTCCTACGGGTTCGTCCACCGGGTGCTGTCGGAGTCCGGCGTCCAGCTGCGGGGGCGCGGCGGGGCCACCAGGGTCAAGAAGAAGTAGAAGTCGTGGACTGCTGCGCGGGGGGCGCAGCGGGAACTTCGGCCGCGCGGAACGCGAGGTGGGCCCCGAGCAGGACCAGCGGGTACACCAGGTAGCCGTACCGGGTGGCCGGGGTGAGCAGGATCAACGCGCCGAGTCCGACGGCGGTGCGCAGCAGCGCGCCGGAGCCGTTCGCGGGGGGCCGGCGCACCAGCCAGACCACCATGGCCACGGCCGCGGCGCCGACGAGCACGAACGCCGCCACCTGGCCGGCCGGACCGGTCTCGGCGATGAGGTGGCCCGGCAGCGGGCTGGCCGCGGGCGATCGCACGACGCCCATCCCGAGCGGGAACCGGATGACGTGCTCGGTGAACGCCGCCGGATCCACCAGGTACACCGGCAGGTGCAGAGCGGCCGTCGTCGCCAGCAGCGCCGCCGCGAACCGGCCCAGCGCCGCCCAGTCGGGGCCGCCGCCGCGGCGCACCAGCACGAGCACCGCCAGCACCGCGGCCGCGGGTGCCACGATGAGCTTCGCGCTGACGACCAGGGCCAGCACCAGGCCCGACCAGGCGGTGCGCCCGGTGGCCGCGAGCGCGCAGCTGAGCACCAGCAGGCCGACGATGGCCAGGTCCGGGCCGGCCACGGCCCAGGTGAGCGCGGTGAGCGGGCAGGCCAGCGCGAGCTGCGCGGCACCGACCGGTACCCGGGGCCACTTCAGCAGCTTCAGCGTGCCCAGCACGCACGCGCAGGCGGCGAGCGCGAACATCCAGCGGGCGTCGGTGAGCGCGTCGGTCAGCGGCGTGCCGCCGAACAGCGCCCGCGGCAGGCCGAAGACCGCCATCACCGGGCCGTAGGGGGTGTAATCGTTTACCACCGGCGCACGACCGAGCGCGGTGACGTCGACGTACGGCGTTCCGTGGTGCAGCAGCAGGTCCGCGGACCGCTCGATCACCCAGACCTCGGGCTGGGCGGCCCACGAGATCGGCGTGATCAGCCAGTCCACTCCGGTCAGGCGGCGGATCACCAGGAGCGCCAACGGGATGATCATCCCCAACAGCGCGACCGCGGCGATGCCGCACCAGCGTGAACCGGGTGCGCCACGCGGCGTACGGCCGCGGCGTGCGGACAGCAGCAGGTATCCGCTGTGCCCCGCGCCGAAGGCGTACGCCGCCGTCGCGAAGTTGCCCCAGACGCGGTAACCGTAGAATTCGGACACCAGGGCCGTCGGCAGCGCGAAAGCCAGGCAGGCCAGGTAGAACCCGAGGTCCCAGCGCAGCGGGGCGGCCTCCTGAGTGCGTGACGGCGCCGTGAAGAGCCGGGCCGCGCGCCGCCATGCGGGCACCTGGCCCACCTCCGTTCCCACGTCGCCAGGCTACCGAGGAGCCCGCCGCCCGGTTCAGCCGACGTCGCGCAGACGGGGGAGCAGCTTCGCGGCCGCTTCGGACGCCGCGACGACGTCTTCGCCGCCGGTGGGCATCAGGACCAGCTCGGTGAACCCGGCGTCGACGTAGCCCTGCGTGAGACGCAGGGCTACATCCGCGTCGGACGGGAGCCGGAACTGGACGGCCCGGCGGATCGACGCCGGAGGCCGGCCCACCGCCGCGCAGTGCGCGTCCAAGACGCGCGAAAGCCGTTGCAGCTCGGCGATTTCCGTGCCGGGCAAGGCCGCGTTGAGCCAGACGTCGGCGTGCTCGGCGACGACCCGCAGGCCGCGCTTCTCGCCGCTGCTGCCCAGCCACAGCGGGGGTTTCGGCCGCTGGACGGGCTTCGGGTCGCTGATGGCGCGGGTCAGCGTGTAGTGGCGGCCTTCGTACGAGGTCACCGGCTCGGTCCACAGCAGACGGAGGATTTCGCAGGCCTCGGCCAGCCTGGCGACGCGTTCCGCCGCGGACGGCGTGGGCGTGCCCATCATCGTGTCGGTCATCGTGTCGCCGCCGGCGCCGAGGCCGACGTCGAGGCGGCCGCCGGAGAGGTGGTCGATGGTCGCGGCGATCTTGGCGAAGGTGCCGGGGTGCCGGTTGGTGTTGCCCGAGACGAGGCAGCCGATCCGCACCCGCTTCGTCGCTTCGGCCATCGCGGCCAGCAGGCTCCAGCCGTCGAAGACGTCGCCGGTGCGGACGGGGCCCATCGGGGCGAGGTGGTCGAACACCCAGCAGCCGTCGAAACCGGCGTCGTCGGCGATCGCCCAGATCTCGCGCAGCGCGGTGACGCCGAGGTGCTGCTGCGGCGGCTTGAGACCGATCGTGGTCACGGGAACTCCTGATCATCAGTCGAATAAATCATCAGTTAAACTGACGATCAGCGTAGGTGTAGAGTCCTCGCATGTCCAGCGCGCCCCTCGCCGTCACGCAGCGGCTCGGCTACCTGCTCAAGCACGCGCAGCTGCGGCTCGCCGAGCTGGCCGAACCGCTGTACGTCCCGCTCGGCGTCACCGGGCGGCAGCTGGCGCTGCTCGTCCTCTTCGGCGACGGCCCCGCGCGGTCGCAGCAGGACGGCGCGGCCCGGCTCGGCGTCGACCGGACGACGATGGTGGCGCTCGTCGACGAGCTGGAGGCCAAGGGACTGGTCCGGCGGGAGGTCGCACCCGGGGACCGCCGCAAGCGCCTCGTGCTGCTGACGCCCGAAGGCGAGCGCGTCCGCAAGGCGGGGGAGGAAGTCACACGGCAGGCCGAGGCGCTGCTGCTGGAACCTCTCTCCGCCGAGGACGCCGAGCGGCTGCGCGCCGCCCTGCACCAGGTCGTTCGCGGCGGGTGAACGGCATCGGGAAGTAAACGGGCACCGACGGCGTTGCCCAGGTCATATCCGGCGAAAACCTCGGCTAAGCTAGAGGTTTGACACACTGGGGGTTTCCCGTGGACAACATGTGGGGGCTGTGGAGCTCGGCGATGCGCGCCGGCGACGCGCCGAAGGCACTCACGCGCGGCACGCTCAAGCGCGTCGCGCGCTTCGCCCGGCCGCACTGGCGGCGACTGGTGGCCTTCCTCGTGCTCACCGTCGTCTCGGCCGTCCTGGCCGTGACGACGCCGGTGCTCGCGGGCAAGGTGGTCGACGCGATCGTCGGCGGCCACGACGTCGCCATCGTGGTCTGGCTCGCCGTGGTGATCGCCGCGCTGGCCGTCGCCGACGCCGGGTTCGGGCTGATCGAGCGGTGGCAGTCCGCGCGCATCGGCGAGGGCATCATCTACGACCTGCGGCGGGCGGTCTTCGAGCACGTCCAGCGCATGCCGATCGCCTTCTTCACGCGCACCCGCACCGGCGCGCTCGTCTCGCGGCTCAACAACGACGTCATCGGCGCGCAGCGGACGTTCACCGCGACGCTGTCGGGGCTGGTCACCAACGTCATCCAGCTGGCGCTGTCGCTGGCCGTCATGCTCACGCTGTCGTGGCAGGTCACGCTGATCGCGCTGGTGCTGCTGCCGATCTTCGTCATCCCCGCGCGCCGGCTCGGCCGCCGGATGGCCGGGCTGCAGCGCGAGGCCGCGAACCTCAACGCCGGCATGACCACGCAGATGACCGAGCGGTTCTCCGCACCGGGCGCGACGCTGGTGAAGCTGTTCGGCCGTCCGGTGCAGGAAGCGGACGACTTCGGGCTGCGCGCCGGGCGCGTGCGGGACATCGGCGTCCGTACCGCGATGCTGACCCGCTGGTTCATGACCAGCCTGACCCTGGTTTCGGCGCTGGCGCAGGCGCTCGTGTACGGCCTCGGCGGGTACCTGGCGCTGACCGGGGCGCTGGCCCCGGGCACCGTCGTCGCGCTGGCGCTGCTGCTGACCCGGCTCTACGCGCCGCTGACCGCGCTGGCCAACGTCCGCGTCGACGTCATGACGGCGCTGGTGTCGTTCGAGCGGGTCTTCGAGGTGCTGGACCTCAAGCCGATGATCGAGGAGAAGCCTTCGGCGCGTGCGTTGGAATCCTCGGGCGGCGTTTCGGTCGAGTTCTCCGACGTCCGGTTCGGGTACCCGGCGGCGGACAAGTACTCGCTGGCGTCGCTGGAGGACGTCACCACGCTCGACCACCGCGGGGGCGAGGAAGTGCTGCACGGCATCTCCTTCCGGGCCGAGCCCGGGCAGATGGTCGCGCTGGTGGGGTCGTCGGGGGCGGGGAAGTCGACGATCGCGTCGCTGCTGCCGCGGCTCTACGACGTCGATTCCGGCTCGGTGCGGCTGTCCGATGTGGACGTCCGGGACCTGACTTTCGCTTCGCTGCGGGAGACGGTCGGCGTCGTCACGCAGGACGGGCACCTCTTCCACGACACGATCCGCGCCAACCTGGCGTACGCGCGCCCGGACGTCACCGACGACGAGATCTGGGAAGCCCTCGACCGGGCCCGGCTGGGCGAGCTGGTCCACGCACTGCCCGACGGCCTCGACACGACGGTCGGCGAGCGCGGCTACCGCCTCTCCGGCGGCGAGCGCCAGCGGCTCACGATCGCGCGTCTCCTGCTGGCCCAGCCCAAGGTCGTGATCCTCGACGAGGCGACCGCCCACCTGGACTCCGAATCCGAAGCCGCGGTCGGCGAGGCCCTCACGCACGCCCTCGCGGGCCGCACGGCCCTGGTCATCGCCCACCGGTTGTCGACGGTCCGCGCGGCCGACCAGATCCTGGTCCTGGAGCACGGCGAGATCGTCGAGCGCGGCACCCACGAAGAACTCCTGGCCGCGGCCGGCCGTTACGCAACCCTCCACGCAACCCAGTTCGCCGACCAGGAACCCGCCATCGCGTGACCCCGGGGCCGGGGAGCGGCTCGTGGAGGGCAGCGGGTCCGGACCAAGCCGGTGTCCCCGCCGCTCCGAAGACCCGGCAAGATGGGTTCTGACCCGACGAGAAGGGACGTCCATGGACGCCGGAGACCTCGCCCCCGACTTCACGCTGCCCGACGACCAGGGCCAGGAGCGGACGCTCTCGGACTTCCTGGCCACCGGGCCCGTGGTCCTGTTCTTCTACCCGGCCGCGATGACCGGGGGCTGCACCGCCGAGAGCTGCCACTTCCGCGACCTCGCCGCCGAGTTCGCGGCCGTCGGCGCGCACCGGGTCGGCATCAGCCCGGACGGCGTCACCAAGCAGCGGGCCTTCTCCGACGCCAACGGCTTCGACTACCCGCTGCTGTCCGATGTGGAGGGTACGGTCGCCCGGCAGTTCGGCGTCTGGCGGAAGCTGCTGCCGCTGCACACCAAGCGGGCCACCTTCGTCATCGGTGAAGACCGGAAGGTCCTCGCGAAGATCAAGAGCGAGCTGAACTTCACCGTCCACGCCGACGAGGCGCTCAAGGTGCTGCGGGAGCGGAACAAGGTGTCCTAGCCAGCCGCCACACGTGGTTGGTGCCCGTGCACGACGGGGCCGGCGGCTTGTCCGCCGGTTCCGTGCGCACCTTCGTGAACCCCAGGCGCGCGGGCACCGCTCCACTTCGGACGTTCCGCTCGTCGTGCTTGATCTCGACGTACCCGGCTCCCAGGCGGAACGCCTCCGCCGTCAGCACCCGGACCGCGCGGGTGACCAGGCCACGGCCGACGAACTCGCGCGCGAGCCAGTAGCCGATTTCGACGCCGCCCTCGCGTGCCATGATGCCGACCGCCCCGGCGATCGCGCCGTCCACGCGGATCGCGAAGTCGTGCGTTTCGCCGCTCGCCCAGGCCCGCCGGGTGGTGCGCAGGAATTCCGCGCTGTCTTCGGCCGTGTAGCCGCCGGTCGCCCAGATCATCCACGCGCCGATGTGCTCGAGGGACCCGTTGACCGTCGCCGTCAGCTCCGGCTCGTCGGCCAGCTGCCAGCGGGCCAGCGTGAAGCCGTCTTCGCGGTAGGTCTCGGCCGGGGTTTCCATGCACCTCATGGTGCCCCGGCCGGGACGTCGGACGCGAACTAATTCACGATGACGCTGTCGGGCACCTCGGCGTCGGTCTTCAGCGCGTCGAACAGCTGCTTCGACTTGGCCTTGTCCCAGTTCTCCGCCGAGCCGCTGGTCACCGGCACGGTCGTCGTCACCACGCCGCCGGAGGAGATCCCGCGCATCGCGATCGCCAGGCCGGCCAGGTTGTGCACGTGGTCGCCCGAGTCCATGGTCAGCGCGTCCGGGGCCGAGGACAGCAGCGGGAAGAAGTCGAACGGGTTGAGCAGCGTGCCGGGGCTGGCGATCTGGCTGACCAGTGCGCCGATGAACTTGCGCTGGTTGGCGACGCGGTCGAGGTCCGAGCGCGGGGTCGCCGAGCTGTGGCGCATCCGGACGAAGCCCAGCGCCGACCGGCCGTCCAGCGACTGGCAGCCCGCCTTGATGCTGATCCCGGTCATGGTGTCGTCCATGTCCTTGTCGATGCACATGTCGACGCCGCCGATCGCGTCGACGATCTTGGCGAACCCGCCGAAGCCGATTTCCGCGTAGTGGTCGATGTGCAGGCCGGTCGCGCCTTCGACGGTCTGCGCGAGCAGCTTCGGGCCGCCGAGCGAGAACGCCGCGTTGATCTTGTTCTTGCCGTGCCCGGGGATCGACACCTGCGAGTCGCGCGGCAGCGACAGCAGCGTCGGCTTGGTGCTGTTGTCCGGCAGGTGCGCGACCATGATCGTGTCGGTGCGCTGCCCGCCGCCGGCCGCGGCGACGTCGCCGGTGGCGAGCCGCTCTTCGTCCGCCTCGGTCAGGCCTTCACGGCTGTCCGAGCCGACGATCAGCCAGTTGGTGCCGGACGCCGCCACCGGGCGGCCGGAGTAGTCGGCCAGCGCGTCGACGCGCTTGATCGAGAACTCGAGGTAGACCCAGATGCCGGCGAGGAACACGACGAACACGAGCACCAGCGCGCCCAGGACCTTGCCGATGCTCCAGCGGCGCCGGCGCGGCGGCCGGGACGGCGGGTAGTCGTCGACCGGACGGCGGGGCGGGTCCTGCCGCGGCGGCGGGGGCGGGGCGTACTCCGGCTCGCGGGTGCCCATCGGGCGGGTGCGCTCGTCGTACGGGCTGCGGCCCCGCCCGGGCAGCGGCATCATCTGCGCGCGCTGGTGGTCACGGGAGCGGCCGGCAGGCGGCCGGGGCGGCGGCATCCGGCGCCCGCCGTCGTCGCCACGGTACGTCATCACCATCACCCAATCCCGATCCGGACAAATCTGTCGCCGTCAGTACACCGCACGTCCTCGATGGGAGGACGTGCGGCACCGGGGTCGGGTTGCCGCGGGGAGTTACCGGCCGGTCGCCTCGTAGCCGAACTGGTGGACCTTGAGGTACCCGGACCGGAACCCGGCCTCGGAGTAGGCCAGGTAGAACTCCCACATCCGGCGGAAGACGTCGTCGAACCCGAACCCGGCGATGTCGGCCCAGCGCTGCAGGAACCGCTCGCGCCACCACCGTAGCGTGCGCGCGTAGTCCTGGCCGAACTCGCGCATCCCGGCCAGCTTGAGCCGGGTGTTCGCCTTGACGCCCTCCTCGATCGACCGCACCGACGGGATGAGGCCGCCCGGGAAGATGTACTTGTGGATCCAGCCGTAGGCGCGCGAGGCCGCCAGCATCCGGTCGTGGTCCATGGTGATGGCCTGCAGGCCGAACCGGCCGCCGGGACGCAGCCGCTCGCCGATCACCCGGTAGAACTCCGGCCAGTAGGACGCGCCGACGGCCTCGATCATCTCGACGCTGACCACGGCGTCGTACCGGCCGCTCGACTCCCGGTAGTCGCACAGCTTCACTTCGACGCGGTCGGCGAACCCGGCCGCCGCGATGCGTTCGGTGGCCAGCGCGCGCTGCTCTTCGGAAATGGTCAGTGACGTCACGTGCGCGCCGCGGCCGGCCGCGCGGATGGCGAGTTCACCCCATCCGGTGCCGATTTCGAGGACCTCGCTGCCGCGGCGGACGCCGGCGTAGTCCAGCACGCTGTCGATCTTGCGGTGCTGCGCGGCGGTGACGTCGTCCTCGGGCGCGAACAGCGCGGAGGAGTAGGTCATCGACTCGTCGAGAAAGGTGGCGAAGAGGTCGTTGGACAGGTCGTAGTGCCGGTGGATGTTCGCCCGCGCGCCTTCGAGAGTGTTCTCTTCGGACGGCGGCTGCGTCCGCTCGGCCAGCCGGCGGAACTTCTGCAGCGCCGGCGGGACGAGGGTGGCCATCCGCTCCGCGAACGGGGTCAGCACGTCGGCCAGGTCCGAGGCGGTCCAGTCACCGGCCATGTAGGACTCGCCGAAGCCGATCTTCGCGTCGACGCCGAGGCGGTGGAAGAAGGCCGCGGGCCGCAGGATCCGCATTTCGGGTGCATCCGGGCCGCCGGCGCCGAGCACGGTGCCGTCCGGGAAGGTCACCCGCACGTCGAGCGGGCGGACGGCGCGGCGGAAGAGTGCGGCGGCGATTCGCGCGCGGACCGCGGAGTGCGGCGGGGTGGCCAGGCCCGGCCACCGGGTCCCGTCGGGGACGGTCCGGGCCGACGCCCGGTCAGCGCTCGAAGTGGTCACGGGTACTCCCTCCGGCCGGCCAGGTTCGCCGGTGATCGATCCTAGTCGCCGCACCCCCGCGGCGCGCTTCGCCGAATGCCCTGTTCGGGGCGCTTTCACACCGGTATCCGCAGCCGGCCGGGGCCGGTCTCGGCCCACGCGCCGCGCAGCGCCCCGCCGTCGTCCCCGGCGAGCACGTCCCGGGTGAAGGCCACCGTCAGCCGGGTCCAGACGCGGGCCCGGCGCAGCATGGCGTGGCCTTCGTCGGCGATCTCGAAGCGGGCGATGCGGGCGGCGACCTGCGCGGCCCGTTCGGCGAAGGCGTGCGACTCCGCCGGGCTCGTCATCCGGTCGCGGGTGCCGTGCACGATGAGCACCGAGCGGCCGCTGACGGCGTCGACCGGCTCGCCCCGCGGCGTCCACGGCGCCAGCGCGCAGACCCCGCGCACGGCCGGGTCGTCGGCGACGCGCAGCGCCACCCGTCCGCCCATCGAGTGACCGACGAGCACGACCGGCAGGCCGGGGTGGTCGGCGTGGATGCGGTCCAGGGCCCAGCGGGCGTCCTCGATCGGGTCTTCGGCGGGGGCGTTCCAGCCGTACCGGCGGTTGCGCACCAGCCGCACCTCGACGCCGTCCTTGTGGCCGGCCCGGTGCAGGGCGCGCGCGATCGGCACCATCCGCAGGTAGGCGAGTTTCCAGGGCGGCACCCGCCCGGTGCCCCGCTCCGCGCCGCCGTGCAGCACGAGCACCACGGCGCGCGTGCGCCCGCGCGCAGGCCACACCGACACCGCCGGATCTGCTTCGCCCACCCACGTCCTCCTGTTCCCCGCTCCCGGGTCAACCTCGGCTCCCACCCGGCTATTCCACCGTGCGAAGTGGTCCGCACGGTAGATTCGGCGGCCGATCCCCGACGGAAGGGTGGGTGTGGTGAGCGCCACGGACATCGCAGGCAGCATCGCCGAGCAGCTGGCGAACGTCGAGCAGGCCAACGCCGAAGCGGTGCGGGCCGCGGCGGACCTGGTGCTGGGGGTGATCCGGGCCGACGCACTGGTCTACACCGCGGGCGCCGGGCACTCGCTGGCCGCGGTGGCCGAGACGTTCTACCGGGCCGGCGGGCTGGCCTGCGTCTACCCGCTGTACCACCCGGACCTGCTGCCGCTGCACGGCGCGGTGCCCAGCACGCAGACCGAGCGGCGCAGCGGCCTGGCGGCGGAGGTGCTGGCCGAGCGCGCACCGGGGCCGGACGACGTGCTGGTGGTGTTCTCGACGTCCGGCGTCAACCCGTACCCCGTCGAGCTGTGCATCGAGGCGCGCGAGCGGGGCGCGGCGGTGATCGCGGTGACGTCGCGGGCGTGCGTGGCCGCGGCGCCGCGGCGGTCGTCGAGCACGCTGGTCGAGCAGGGCACGGTGGTGCTGGACTCGCTGGTCGTCCCCGGCGACGCGAGCTACCCGCCGGACGCCCCGCGCACCGGCCCGCTGTCCACTGTGGTCACCGCGTTCCTGTGGAACCTCGTGCTGGCCGAGGTCTACGACCGCGGCACGGCCGAAGGTCTCGACGTCCCGCTCTGGCGGAGCTCCAATGTGGAGGGTGGCGACGAGGCGAACACGGCTTTGCTCGAGAAGTACGGCCCCCGCGTTCCCCGCCTGCGGTAGTCGGGTCCGGCGGGTCCGGAACCTCCTGCCGGACCCGCTCCGATGCGTCGGTCAGCCGCACGGTCGCTCGAGTTTCTGCTCAGTGGACACCTTGATTTCGGTTCGTGCTCGCCGATCGGCAAGCGTCGCCAGCGGGGGCAGAGGTGTATTCCAGCCCGATCTCTCGGTAGATCTGGACCTCGTCTGCCGAGTCCGTCTTGGCCAGCGGCTCGGAGTAGAGGACTCCTTGCCCGGCGTCTTGAGCAGGCGCCGGCCCGCCCTGGCCCAGGGGTACCTTCTCGACGGTGCCGGCGCTGTTGGCAGAGGTGGTCGCCGCGCCGGCGGCGGGCACGTCCGTCGAAGGACCAGCCGCACACCGGAAGTCGCGGGTTCTCGGCGTGGTCCCGTGGGTGGTCAGGCTCGGCGCCAGCCGGTCCCAGATCCCGCGCCCCGTCTCCGTCACCCACTGCGGTGGCACGATCTCCACCGCAGGCGGCGGCTCAGCCTCGTTGATCCGGTCTTCGCGGCCCTCACGTCCACATGAGTTGACGTATTTCCTTTGCAGGGCCCCATATCTTCGAACGAAGATCGGGCAGGCTACGCTAGCGCACGGTGTCACTCAGCGCCCGTTGTTGCCGCTCCCGCCCCTCGGGGAGGGGGTCGGGACCGACCTCCGTGAGAGGAAGGAGAACGGGTGAGTGACCGTCAGAAAGGTGAAGACGGCGACGACGCGTCCGGCAGTGAACCACCGGACCGTGACCCCGGCGGGGAGAAGAACCCCGACCGGCGCCACGTCCTCATCTGGGTGATCCAGCTCCTCGCGGTGCTGGCTGCCACGATCCACGAAGTTTCCAGGCTCTTGGGTCGCTAGGCAGGGGGCGGGTGTCCGAACCGGGCGTCCGCCCCATCGCTTTACAACGACCGGAGCGTACCGCATCGCTCAGTAACGCCTACTTTGTAACGTTGCTGGAGCGCCGTTACCGGCTAGGGCCGCTGGATGCTTTGCCCCGGCTCGCCGCCATGAGCGCCATTCGGCGGTAAGACCCAGTTCCTGACCAGCGACCGACGGGTTCCCGCTCTGGACTTCACCAGCCCCTGCCCGGCGCCCGCAACAACCTCTCCGCCGCCCGCGACCCGGGCATCGTCGGCGGGGTCGTCCAAGCCGCCCTCGTCCGCACCCACCACGAACCACGGACTCGGCGGGGAAGCCTCATCGGGGCGCTCAGGCTCACTTCGGCGGGTGGCGGGCGATCATCTCGTCGACCTCGTCGCCCGTGGCCGAGTCCGCCACGAACGGGCCGCGCGCGGCGAGCACGCCCAGCTGGCGCAGCCGGGCCGCCTGCTCGTGCGTGCGGACGCCTTCCGCGCCCACCCGCAGGTGCAGCTCGCGGGCGCGGGTGATCAGCTGCGTCAGGTGGCGCAGGTCGGGCTCGGCCGGCTCGTCGGTGTCCAGCGCGTCGACCACCGGGCCCGACAGGATCACGTGCCGGATCGGGAGGCGGTGCTGGGGGATCAGCTCCAGGTCCGCCGACCCCGAGATCGTCAGCACCAGCTGCGCGCCCAGGTCGGCCAGCACCGCGAAGGAATCCAGGACCTCGCCGCGCGGGTCGAGCATCGAGGCGCGGTCCGTGCACAGCCGCAGGGCCCGCGCCGGGAGCTCGTGCTTGTCCAGCTGCTCCTTCACCAGCAGCACCAGGTCCGGGTCGATCGCCAGCCGGGTCGGCAGCCGGACGCAGACGTCCGGGGCCGCGTCGCCCAGGTGCGTGCGCCAGCGGGCCGTGGCCGCCAGTGACTCGGCGAGCAGCCAGCGGCCCAGTGGCACCGTCATGCCCGTCGTCTGGGCCAGCGGGTAGAACTCCTCGGAGTCGAGCTCGCCCTTCTCCGGGTGGTTCCAGCGCAGCCCGGCGTTGACGGCGGCGAGCTCGTCCGGCCGGGACAGCTTCACCGTGGGCTGGTAGACGAGCGAGAACTCGCCGTTCTCCAGCGCGCCCGCGATCACCGCGCCCAGCTGGTAGCGGCCGCGGTCGCGGGCGTCGGCCTCCGGGTCGAACAGCATCCACTGCGCCTTGCCGGCCTCCTTGGCCCGGTGCAGCGCGATCTCCGCCGCCCGCAGTAGTTCCGCCGCGCCGCCCTCGACCGCCGCGCGCACGACGATGCCCGCGCTCGCGCTGACGCCGATGCCGTGGCCGCCCAGGTAGATCGGCTCGTTGAGGTCCTCCAGGGCGCGCTCGACCAGCCGGACGACCTCGGCCGCCGTCAGCTCGCCGCGCAGCAGCACCGCGAAGCCGTCGCCGGACAGCCGCGCGACGAACCCGTCGTGGCGGCCGGTGAACACCGCCGACAGCTTGTTCGCGACCCCGCGCAGCACCTGGTCGCCGACGCCGGCGCCGAGGCCGTCGTTGACCACCTTGAAGCCGTCGACGTCGAGGTAGACCAGCGCGATGTCGTCGCGCGCGCCGGCGCCGAGCGCGGCCTCCAGCTTGGTGGTGAACGACGACGCGTTGGGCAGCCCGGTCAGCGGGTCGTGCACGTTCTGGTGCAGCAGCCGTTCCCGCAGCAGGTGCAGCTCGTTCGCGTCCGACACCATCAGCACCGGGTACACCGAGCCGGGGCGGTCGCCGGGCAGCCGGGCGAGCGTCACGTCGGTCCAGAGCTGCCCGTCCTCGGTGTGGTCGAGCAGCATCCGCTCCTGGTAGCGGTCGCGCCCGTGGCGCACCTGCTCCAGGCCGGCTTCGAGGCGCGAGACGTCGTGCTCGGTCGACCCGAGTTCGGTGATGTGCTTGCCCCGCAACCGTTCCGGCGAGCAGCCGAGCAGCTGGCCGAGGGCGAGGTTCGCCTCCACGATGGCGCCGTCGGGGTCGGCGAGCGCGATCCCCATCGGCGACGCGGCGTACAGCGCGGTGAACCGCAGCAGGGCGCCGTCGTGCTGCGAGCCGGCTTGGTCGACCGCGTCGTTCGCGACCTCCAGCAGGAGCGCTTCGAGCTCCTCCGGGGGAAGCGTTACTCCTTTGGTGTCGGCCAACGTCGCCGCCCACCGGCGCGCCACGTCCAGTAGTCCGGACGCGGCACCGGGTTCAGGCACACTCCACCTCTTCACGCACAGGTATGGCCAGGTCGGACACGGTGTCGGGGATCGGGAAGCCGCACCAGGCAGCCGTCACCCACGATCGATGCCACGCCATCATGCGGGTCACGGGGTGTCTACCGGCTGAACGAGTGAACGAATCTCCACAACCGGTAACTTTTCGTTACCTAGTGTATGCATCGGTGGACGGTGACCGGGTCAGCGACGGGTCAGGTGCACCGGCAAACCGTCCGCGGGCACCGGCAGCGAGACGTAGTCCCAGCGCGCGGTGTAACTCTCCGGAACCGACCAGCGGTAGGCCCGCAGCAGTTCGTGCATCAGCAACTTCACCTCGAGACCGCCGAAGTGCAACCCGATGCACTTGTGCGCGCCGCCGCCGAACGGCAGCCACGCCATCCGGTGCGACTTGTCCTCGCGCCGCGGCTCGGCGAAGCGTTCCGGTTCGAAGGCGAAGGGGTTCGTCCAGCACTCCGGCGCGAAGTGGTTGACCGTGGGCGAGACGCCGACCAGCGTGCCCGCCGGGATGTAGTGGCCGAGCACTTCGGTGTCCTTGACGGTCTGCCGGGTCAGCGACGGCACGGGCGCGACGAGCCGCAGTGCCTCCTTCATCACGAGGTCGAGGGTTTCGAGCTTTTCGACGGCGTCGATGTCGAGGACGTCGTCGCCCAGCGCCAGTGACTCCGCGCGGGCCCGTTCCTGCCACTCCGGGTGTTTCGCCAGGTAGTAGGCCATGGCGCTGCTGGTGATGGTGGTCGTGTCGTGCGCGGCCATCATCAGGAAGATCATGTGGTTGACGATGTCGGTGTCGGAGAACCGGTCGCCGTCCTCGGTGGTCGCCTGGCAGAGCGCGGCGAACAGGTCGTCGCCGCCCGAACCCCGTTTGGCGGGCAGGGTTTCGCCGAAGTAGCGCTCGAGCACCTTCCGGCCGTGCAGCCCGGCCGACCAGCGCCCGCCCGGCACCGGGAAGCGCACGAAGGCGGTGCCGGCCCGCACGCAGCTGACGAACGCGCGGTTGATCCGGGCCGCGTCGGCGCCGCTGGGCATCCCCATGAACACGCGGGTGGCGACGTCGAGGGTCAGCTGCTTGAGCGACCAGTACAGCCGCGGCCGCTCGGTCGCACCCCAGCTCGCGACGCCTTCGCGCAGCGCGGGTCCCATCTCGCCGACGTAGCCGGCCAGCCGCGGGCGCGTGAAGGCCTCCTGCATGATCCGGCGGTGCAGGTGGTGCTCGCCGAAGTCCATCAGCATCAGGCCGCGCTCGAAGAACTTCTCGATGAAGAACTTCCAGCCCTCCTGGGAGAACGCCTTGTCCTTGTTGACGAGCGCGATCTGCGTGGCTTCGGGGCCGGACAGCGCGACGATCCGGCGGCCGAACCCGCCGGTCCACGACACCGGGCCGTAGAGCTCGTGGCGGCGCAGGCCGAACGCGGGGCCGAACCGCATCATCTCGAGCATGTGCCCGACCACCGGCGGCCCTTCGTCGCCGAGCACCGGCTTGAGGCCGCTCCCGGCGGGCGGCGTGGCGAGCTCCTCGACCGGCCACCGCGACCGCAGCCACCGCTGGTCGACCTTGGCCGGAAGGGGAAGCGCGGTCAGCGCCGGCACGCGTTCACGCAGGGCTTCGGCGGCTCGGCTCACGGTGCCCGGCAATCTGACCATCTCCCCGTCGAGATCGGACTACCCCTTCACGATGCCCTCTTGTTGACGGTCTGACAACACCTCGTCGGCCGTCTTTTCGGGTGGTCCCGGCCTCCGCCGGTACTCGCTCGGTGTGACGCCCCGGACCCGCTTGAAGGCGGCGCTGAAGCCGAAGGCGTCGGCGTACCCGACGCGGCGGGCCACTTCCGAGACGGTCGCCGACGGCCGGTCGGCCAGCAGGTCCGCGGCGAGGGCCATCCGGCGGCGGGTCAGGTACGTCAGCGGCGGTTCGCCGACCAGCTCGGCGAACCGCTTGGCCAGCGTCGAGCGCGCGACTCCGGCCCGCTCGGCCAGGGTGGCGACCGTCCACGGCGCGGCGGGGTCGTCGTGCAGCAGGCGCAGCGCCGGGCCGGCCACCGGGTCGCGCTGGGCGGTCCACCACGCCGGGGGTTCGCCGCCAGGGCGGTCGAACCACGCGCGCAGGGTGCAGACGAGCATCCAGTCGAGCAGCCGGTCGAGGACCACCTGCTGCCCCGGGGCGTCGACGGCGACTTCGGCGGCGAGGTGGTCGAGGACGGGGTCCCCGGTGCCGCCGCCGTCGACGCGCAGAACCGGCGGAAGCGCGTCCAGCAGCGGCCGGCTGACCTCGCCGCCGGCCGGGTAGGCGCCGACGATCAGGGTGGTCGGGCCGTCGCCGTCGTCGCGCCAGCCGCGCCGGTACCGCGTCCCGCCGAGTTCGGGAGCGGCGCAGTACTCACCGCAGGCGACGGGTTCGGCGCGGGTGCCGAGCTCGTCGACGAAGGTGAAGGTCCCCGGCCCGCGCACGACGACGGTGTCGTAGGCGTCGAGGCGTTCGGGTTCGCCGTGTTCGGGCACGATCCAGCCGCCGCCGGAGAGCGCGGTGCACAGGGTCAGCGGGGCGCCGTCGACGAAGTGCAGGGAGAAGGGCGGCGTGAGCACCGAGCTGCCGAACAGCGCCCCGTGGGCCCGTACACCGCGAAAGAGGTCGTCCACCCTCGCGAGGTTAGACGAACGGACAGGGATTCCGGCGTTTCACCCATGGGATCGTCCGAGCCGCTGCGGTTCACTGGAACTCATGAACGCGCTGACTCCCGACGACATCGAGTTCCTCCGGCGTCCCCTGCACGGCTTCCTGACCGTGGCCGGCGGCGAACCCCGCCCGGTGTGGTTCGAGACCACCGGCGACGGCCTGATCCAGCTCTTCTCCGAAGCGGACGCGCTCAAGGTCCGGGGCGCCCGCCGCGACCCGCGGGCGTCGCTCGTGGTCGCGGCCCCGGTGGGGGAGCGCGAACGGTGGGTTTCGGTGGCGGGCCGGGTTTCGGTGGAACCGGACGGCGCCCAGGACCTCGCCGCGCGCCTGGCGCCCCGGTACTGGGACCTCGACGACCCGGCTCGCGCCGCCGAACTCGAGGCGATCCTGAAGTCCGAGCTGCTGCGCCTGGTGATCCACCCGGAAACCGTGCGCCGCTACGCCTACTGACCCGGGAGGATGCCGGGATGGCCGAGCTCCCGCTGCGGGACCCGGCGGGCACCGTGCTGCTCGCCGTGCGCCGCGTCGCCGAAAGCGAGTTGCCGCCGGTGCCCGCCTCGGTGGTCGTGGTCGTCCACGCCGGGGCCGTTCTGATGGTGTTCGACCGGCGCCGGCGGCAGTGGGAGCTCCCCGGCGGGATGGCCGAAGCCGGCGAAACGGCCCGCGAGACCGCCGTCCGCGAGCTCGCCGAGGAAACCGGCATCCGCGGGGTGGCGCCGACCTTCGCCGCCGTGGCCGAGTTCGAGCTCCTCCGGCCCGCGCGGCGCGAGCTGCTCGCCGTCTACCGGACCGACCTCGCGGCCGCGCCCCGGCTCACCCTGAGCGAGGAGGGACTCGGGTTCCGGTGGTGGTCGCCGCGCGAGCCCGTCGAGCCGGACATGAGCCCGCTCGACGCGGAAATCGCCGTGCGGACGTGAACCGGCCCCGCCCTGGCGGACCAGGGCGGGGCCGGCTTCACCGGGACGTCAGTCCCAGTCGAGGGCGCCGCCCGACTGGTACTCGATCACGCGGGTCTCGAAGAAGTTCTTCTCCTTCTTCAGGTCCATCGCCTCCGACATCCACGGGAACGGGTTCTCCGTCTCGCCGAAGATCGGCGCCAGCCCGATCTGCTGCGCGCGGCGGTCGGTGATGAAGTGCATGTACTGCTCGCACAGCTGCGCCGAGAGCCCGAGCATGCCGCGCGGCATCGTGTCGCGGGCGTACTTGACCTCGAGCTCGCACGCTTCCTTCAGCATCCCGCGCACCTCGGCCTGGAACTCCTCGGTCCACAGGTGCGGGTTCTCGATCTTGATCTGGTTGATGCAGTCGATGCCGAAGTTCAGGTGGATCGACTCGTCACGCAGGATGTACTGGTACTGCTCGGCGATGCCGACCATCTTGTTCCGGCGGCCCAGCGACAGGATCTGCGCGAAGCCGGTGTAGAACCACATGCCCTCGAAGATCACGTAGAACGCCACCAGGTCACGCAGGAACGCCTGGTCGGCCTCCGGCGTGCCGGTCTCGAAGTCGGGGTTCTCCAGGTTCTGCGTGTACTTCAGCGCCCACGCGTCCTTGTCCGAAATGGACGGGACCTCGCGGTACATGTTGAACAGCTCGCCCTCGACCAGGCCGAGGCTCTCGCAGATGTACTGGAAGGTGTGCGTGTGCACGGCCTCCTCGAACGCCTGGCGCAGCAGGTACTGGCGGCACTCGGGGTTGGTGATCTGCCGGTACACCGCGAGCACGATGTTGTTGGCCACCAAGGACTCCGCGGTCGCGAAGAAGCCCAGGTTGCGCTTGAGCATCTGCCGCTCGTCCTCGGTGAGGCCGTCCGGCGACTTCCACAGCGCGATGTCCGCCTGCATGGCGACCTCGGTCGGCATCCAGTGGTTGTTGCAGCCGGCCAGGTACTTCTCCCACGCCCACTTGTACTTCATGGGCAGCAGCTGGTTGACGTCGGCGCGCGCGTTGATCATGCGCTTGTCGTCGACGTTGATCCGGGCGGCGCCGACCTCGATCTCCCCGAGGCCGGTCGCGTCCGTCGTCTCCACGTTGGTCATCTGTGCAGGGATTCCTTTACTGGCAGGCTTCGCAGTCGGGGTCGTCGATGCGGCAGGCGGCGCCTTCGGTGGCGACGAAGTCGACGTCCGGCTCGGGCTTGGGCGAAGGCGCGGGCGCAGGCGAAGGGGCCGGGGCAGGCGTCGGCGCGGGGGCCGGGGCAGCCGCGGCCGGAGCCGGGGTGGCCGAGACGGCGTTCAGCTTGCCGTCGGTGCCGCGCAGGGTGCTCTTCTCCACGTGCGTCGCGGACTGCGCCCGCAGGTAGTACGTGGTCTTGAGGCCCTTGTGCCACGCGTAGCGGTAGAGCTGGTCGAGCTTGCGGCCGCTCGGCGCCGCGATGTAGAGGTTCAGCGACTGCGCCTGGTCGATCCACTTCTGGCGCCGCGAACCCGCGTCCACCAGCCACTTCGACTCGATCTCGAACGCCGTCGCGTACAGCGCCTTGAGGTCGTCCGGGACGCGGTCGATCTGGCCGAGGCTGCCGTCGAAGTACTTCAGGTCGCTGACCATGACCTCGTCCCACAGCCCGCGCGCCTTGAGCGAGCGGACCAGGTGCGGGTTCACCACGGTGAAGTCGCCGGACATGTTCGACTTGACGTACAGGTTCTGGAACAGCGGCTCGATCGACTGGCCGACGCCGCAGATGTTCGAGATCGTCGCGGTCGGCGCGATCGCCATCACGTTGGAGTTGCGCATGCCGACGGTCTTGACCCGCTCGCGCAGCGGCGCCCAGTCCAACGTGGCCGAGGTGTCGACGTCGAGGTTGTCACCCTGGCGCGCGTCGATGAGCAGCTGCATCGAGTCGATCGGCAGGATGCCCTTGCTCCACAGCGAACCCTCGAACGACTGGTACTGGCCGCGCTCCTCGGCGAGGTCGGTCGACGCCGAGATCGCGTAGTAGGAGATGTGCTCCATGCTCGTGTCGGCGAACTGCACGGCGGCTTCCGACGACAGCGGCAGGCCGAGCTCGAACAGCGCGTCCTGGAAGCCCATCAGCCCCAGCCCGACCGGGCGGTGGCGCAGGTTGGAGCGGCGCGCCTCCGGGATCGTGTAGAAGTTGATGTCGATCACGTTGTCCAGCATGCGGACGGCGGTGCGCACGGTCTTCTCGAGCCGCGCGGTGTCCAGGCCTTCGGGCGTGACGTGCTTGAGCAGGTTCACCGAGCCGAGGTTGCAGACCGCGACCTCTTCGCTGTTGGTGTTCAGCGTGATTTCGGTGCACAGGTTGGACGAGTGCACCACGCCGACGTGCTGCTGCGGCGAGCGCAGGTTGCACGGGTCCTTGAAGGTGATCCACGGGTGGCCGGTCTCGAACAGCATGGTCAGCATGCGGCGCCACAGGTCGACCGCGCGGATCCGGCGGAACACCTTGATCTCGCCGCGGTCGGCGGCGGCCTCGTACTCGCGGTAGCGCTGCGCGAACTCGTTGCCGTACAGGTCGTGCAGGTCCGGCGTCTCGTTCGGCGAGAACAGCGTCCACTGCGCGTCGGCCTCGACGCGGCGGAGGAACTCGTCCGGCACCCAGTTCGCGGTGTTCATGTCGTGGGTGCGGCGGCGGTCGTCACCGGTGTTCTTGCGCAGGTCGAGGAACTCTTCGATGTCGACGTGCCACGTCTCGAGGTACGCGCAGGCCGCGCCCTTGCGCTTGCCGCCCTGGTTGACCGCGACGGCGGTGTCGTTGGCGATCTTGAGGAACGGCACGACACCCTGCGACTGGCCGTTGGTGCCCTTGATGTGCGCGCCGAGGCCGCGGACCGGCGTCCAGTCGTTGCCGAGGCCGCCCGAGTACTTGGCCAGCAGCGCGTTGTTCTTGTACGCCTGGAAGATCGAGTCCAGGTCGTCGTCCACCGTGGTCAGGAAGCACGACGACAGCTGCGGGCGCGTGGTGCCCGAGTTGAACAGCGTCGGGGTGGACGCCATGAAGTGGAAGCTCGACAGCAGCTCGTAGAACTCGATCGCGCGGGCTTCGCGGTCGTCTTCCCGGATCGCGAGACCCATGGCGACGCGCATGAAGAACGCCTGCGGCAGCTCGAAGCGGGTGCCGTCGTGGTGCTGGAAGTACCGGTCGTACAGCGTCTGCAGGCCGAGGAAGCCGAAGTCGAGGTCCCGCTCGGGGCGGATCGCCTCGGTGATCTTGCCGAGGTCGAAGCGCTGCAGCTCCGGATCGACCAGCTCCAGCTCGATCGCGCGGCGCAGGTAGGCGCGGAAGTACGCCGGGTACTCGGCCGCCATCTCGTCCTGGCTGGCCTGACGCGGCTGCTTGGCCAGGTAGCTCAGTGCCTCGCCGCGCAGCTTGTCCAGCAGCAGGCGGGCGGAGACGTAGGAGTAGTTCGGCTCCTGCTCGACGAGCACGCGGGCGGCCATGATCTGGGCCAGGGCCAGCTCGTCGGCGCTGATGCCGTCGTAGAGGTTGCGCTTGGTCTCGGCCAGCACCGGCTCGGCCGTGACGTCGTCGAGGCCGGCGACGGCCTCGCCCACGACGTGGGACACGCGGGCCCAGTCGAGCGGGCGCAGGACGCCGTCGGTGCCCTTGACGTTCAGCGCGACCTCGGTGGCGGCCGGCTTCGCGGCCTCGCGGGCCTTCGCGCGCTCCTCGCGGTAGAGGACGTAGGCACGGGCGACCTTGTGGTGCTCGCCGCGCATCAGCGCGAGTTCGACCAGGTCCTGGATCTGCTCGATGTGCAGGGCCGTCTCGGGGCCGGCGTGGCGGAGCAGGGACGCCTCGACCTGCTCGGTCAGCTCGGCGACGACGTGGTGCACGCGGGAGGACGCGGCGGCGTCGCCGCCCTCGACCGCGAGGAACGCCTTGGTCAGCGCGACCGAGATCTTCCCGGCGTCGAACGGCGACACGCTGCCGTCCCGCCGGATGACCCGGATCGCGGTGGGTGCGTCGGCAGCGGAGGGCCGCTGACCGGTATCGACTGACATGCGTGTCTCCAAGTTTTCGGGCGCGTTCGATCGCCACACGGCCGCATGAGGCCGTGCGCTGCGGTTTCTCCAAAGCTGCCCGGCGACCCTCCGCAGCGGTCTCCCCGTCGCTGGGGGCTGCCGGTGTTGAGAGACTACATGTTGGGGTGATCGCCCGCACGGGCCCCTAGATGGCGTGTCGCGAGTTCACCCTGACGGGATTACGTGATCACCCAGCGGTGCCGAACTCCAGCTCCGTGCCGGGCAGGGCGAGGCTCAGGAACGGTCGCCGGCCGGCCAGGTAGCCGAGCGGACCGCGCGCGTTGACGCTCCAGTCGGCCGCCGCGAGCGCGGGCCGGACCTTGGCGCCGACCGGGGTTCGCACGGGCGTGCCGTCGCGGTCCTGGAGGACGTCGAAGCGGCTGGGGAGCGCCAGCGGCGCACCCGCCCGCCGGGTGAAGGCCGCGGTGGCGATCCAGTCGGCGTCGGTCGCCGCGGTGTACGTGCGGTCGGTGAACTGCAGGGCCGCGAGGTCCTTCGGGATGGCCCACAGCTCGCGGCCGCCGGCGAGCGAGACGGCGGAGTCGACCCAGATCTGCGTGATCGTGCACGTCGTGCGCTTGCCCCGGACCGGGACGGCGGCCAGCAGTTCGTGGTAGCTGAGCTGCCCGGGCTCGCGGTAGGCGATCCACGCGGTGAACACGGACGTGTAGCCGGCGACGGACAGCGCGGCCGGGTGGACGTCACGAGCGGGGACGCGCCAGATCGACAGGTGGGCGTCGGCGACCAGGTTCCAGGGCGGCGGCGGGTACGGGGTCATTTCTCCAGCCAGGGCAGGTAGTCGGGCAGGTCCGTCTCGACGCGCATGCCGAACGACGGCGGCCGTTTCTGCAGGAACGACAGGACGCCTTCGACGGCGTCCGGGTTCGCGCCGAGGCCGCCGATCAGCTTCGAGTCGAGGGCGTGCACGGGGAACGGCGACTCGGCGCTCGCCATCCGGTAGAGCAGCTGGCGGGTGACGGCGACCGACACCGGCGCGGTCTTCTCCACGATCTCCCGCGCGAGCTGCTGCGCCTCTTCGAGCACGGTTCCGGTGGGGAACACCTTGTGCACCAGGCCTTTTTCCAGGGCCTCGGCCGCGTCGAAGACGCGGCCGCTGATCATCCAGTCGAGGGCGGTGCCCATCCCGACGAGCCGGGGGAGGAACCACGCCGACGCGCCTTCGGGGTAGATGCCGCGGCGGGTGAACACGAAGCCGAACCGCGAATCTTCCGACGCGAGCCGGTAGTCGCAGGAGAGCGTGATGGTGAGCCCGCCGCCGACGGCCGCGCCCTGCAGGGCGGCGAGCACCGGCTTGTTCATGGTGAAGATCCGCTTCGAGCACCGCCCGGCGGGCTCCTGCCACGCCGCGTCCGGGCCGTCCGCCGGGTCGAAGTCGAAGCCGCCCTGCGAGAGGTCGGCCCCGACGCAGAAGTCCGGGCCCGCGCCGGTCAGCACCACGACACGCACGTCCTCGTCGCGATCGGCGCGGTCCATCGCCGCGGCGAGTTCGTCGGCCATCCGGATCGTGTAGCCGTTGCGCGCCTGGGGGCGGTCCAGCGTGACCGTGGCGACCCGGTCCGCGACGGCGTAGGTGATCTCGGCGTAGTCGGCCATGCGACGACGCTAGGGCAGCCGGGTGCTACTGGCAAGATGTCAATAGTGGGTCCGCAGCGTCCGCGGCAAAACAATCAGGCGTGCTTGATTTTTCTCGCCCCCGGTGCCACGCTGGGCCGCAGGACGCAAGGAGGCGGGCGATGGCGGACCTCGGCGTGATCCTCGGGGATCTCGACGCGGAGACACGGACGATCGACGACGTGGTGGCGCAGCTGCCCGCGGCGGACTGGGCGCGGGCGACACCCGCCGAAGGGTGGACGATCGCGCACCAGATCGCCCACCTGGCCTGGACCGACCGGAAGGCGCTGATCGCGGCCGCGCACCCGGAAGACTGGCAGGCCGAGGTCGAAGAGCTCCTCAAAGCCGGGGAGACCTACGTCGACGACGGCGCCGCGGCCGGGGCCCAGCTCCCGCCGCAGGACATCCTCGAAGACTGGCGCGCGGGGCGCGCGGCGCTGGCCGAAGCACTGGCCGCGGTGCCGGACGGGCAGAAGCTGCCCTGGTACGGCCCGCCGATGAGCGCCGCCTCGATGGCGACCGCGCGGATGATGGAAACCTGGGCGCACGGCCAGGACGTCTTCGACGCGCTCGGGCTCACCCGCGAGCCGACCATGCGGCTGTGGCACATCGCCCGCTTCGGCACCCGCACGCGCGACTTCGCCTACAAGGTCAACTCCCTCGCACCGCCGGCCGAGGAGTTCCGCGTCGAGCTGACCGCGCCCGACGGCTCCACCTGGGCGTTCGGGCCGGAGGACGCCGAACAGAAGCTCACCGGCAGCGCACTGGACTTCTGCCTCGTCGTCACCCAGCGGCGGCACCCGGCCGACACCGACCTGGTCGCCCACGGTGCCGACGTCGAGGAGTGGCTCACCGTCGCGCAGGCCTTCGCGGGACCGCCCGGGAACGGCCGCGAGCCGGGGCAGTTCGCATGACTTATCGCATCGGCAACGCTTCCGGGTTCTACGGCGACCGGTTCTCCGCGGTGCGCGAGATGCTCACCGGCGGCCCCCTCGACGTCCTGACCGGCGACTACCTGGCCGAGCTGACCATGCTCATCCTCGGCCGTGACCGGATGAAGGACGCGAACCGCGGCTACGCCAAGACGTTCCTCCGCCAGATGGAGGAAAACCTCGGGCTGGCGCAGGAAAAGGGCGTCAAGATCGTCGCGAACGCGGGCGGGCTCAACCCCGCCGGGCTCGCCGGCGCCCTACGCGAACTGGCGGCCGAGCTCGGCCTCGACGTCGCGATCGCGCACGTCGAAGGCGACGACCTGGTGGCCAGGGCCGACGAGCTGGACCTCGGGAAACCGTTGACCGCCAACGCCTACCTCGGCGCCTGGGGCATCGCGGAGTGCCTGAACGCGGGTGCCGACGTCGTCGTCACCGGCCGCGTCACCGACGCCTCCGTCATCGTCGGCCCGGCGGCCGCGCACTACGGCTGGGCCCGAGACGACTTCGACGCCCTCGCCGGCGCGGTCGCCGCCGGGCACGTCATCGAATGCGGCGCCCAGGCGACCGGCGGCAACTACGCCTTCTTCACCGAGCACTCGCTCGGCGTCCCGGGCTTCCCGATCGCCGAGATCGAGGCCGACGGCGCCAGCGTCATCACCAAGCACCCGGGCACCGGCGGTGTGGTGAACGTCGGCACGGTCACCGCGCAGCTGCTGTACGAAATCACCGGCGCGCGGTACGCCGGGCCGGACGTCACGACCCGGTTCGACACGCTCTCCCTGACCCAGGAAGGTCCGGACCGCGTCCGCATCTCCGGCGTCCGCGGAGAGGCGCCGCCGCCGACGCTGAAGGTCGCGCTGAACACCCTCGGCGGCTTCCGCAACGAGACGACGTTCGTCCTCACCGGACTCGACATCGAGGCGAAAGCCGCGCTGGTCAGAGAACAGCTGGAAGCGTCCCTGAAGGACCGGCCGCCCGCCGACGTCCGGTGGACGCTCGCGCGCACCGATCACCGCGACGCCGGCACCGAGCAGACCGCCAGCGCACTGCTGCACGTCGCCGTCAAGGACGCCGACCCGAAGGTGGCCGGTCGCGCGTTCACCGGTGCCGCCGTCGAACTCGCCTTGGCCAGCTACCCCGGCTTCCACGTGACCGCGCCGCCGTCGGACGCCTCGCCGTACGGCGTCTACACCGCCGCCTATGTGGACGCCGGGAAGGTCCCGCACGTCGCCGTGCTGCCCGACGGCATGCGTGTCGACATAGCGCCCGCCCTGTCCACCCGGGACGTGTCCGATGTGGACGAGCCCGCGCTGCCCGAGCCCCTCGATCACGGGCCGGTGCGGCGGGTGCCCCTCGGCACGGTCGCCGGCGCCCGCAGCGGCGACAAGGGCGGCAACGCCAACGTCGGTGTCTGGGTGCGCTCGGACGAGGCGTGGCGGTGGCTGGCGCACCGGCTCACGGTCGCCGAATTCCAGCTGCTCCTGCCCGAGACCGCCGGTCTGCCGGTGACCCGGTACCTGCTGCCGAACCTGCGGGCGGTGAACTTCGTCGTCGAAGGGATCCTCGGCGAGGGCGTCGCTTCGCAGGCGCGGTTCGACCCGCAGGCGAAGGCACTGGGCGAGTGGCTGCGGTCGCGGGAGCTCGACGTTCCGGAGGTCCTGCTGTGACCGACCCCTTCCGGACGCCCGAACGGGCCGAGCTGCGCAAGACCGTGCGCCGGTTCGTCGAGCAGGAGGTCCTGCCGCACCTCGACGACTGGGAGCGCGCCGGCGAGCTGCCCCGCGACCTGCACCGCAAGGCCGGGGACCTGGGCCTGCTGGGGGTGGCTTTCCCCGAGGAGATCGGCGGCGGGGACGGCAACTACCTCGACGCACTGGTCGTCGCGGAGGAAATGCACTATGCCGGCGGCTCCGGCGGGTTGTTCGCCTCGCTGTTCACCTGCGGCATCGCCGTCCCGCACATCGCCGAAGCGAACGACCCGGTGCAGATCGAACGCTGGGTGCGCCCGGCCCTCGAAGGCACCAAGATCGGCTCGCTCGCGGTGACCGAGCCGGACGGCGGGTCCGACGTCGCCGGGATCCGGACCACGGCCGTGTGCGAAGGCGACGAGTACGTCATCAACGGCGCCAAGACCTACATCACCTCCGGCTGCCGCGCCGACTTCGTGACGACGGTGGTGCGCACCGGCGGCGACGGCGCCCACGGCCTCTCCTTGATCGTCGTCGAACGCGGGACACCGGGGTTCACGGTGAGCCGCAAGCTCGAGAAGATGGGCTGGCTCTGCTCCGACACCGCCGAACTGTCCTACGTGGACGTCCGGGTGCCGGTGGAGAACCTGGTCGGCGCCGAGAACAGCGGGTTCGCGCAGGTGGCCACCCAGTTCGTCACCGAACGCCTTTCGCTGGCCGTGCAGGCGTACGCGCACGCCCAGCGCGCGCTCGACCTGACGCTGGACTGGTGCCGGCTGCGCGAGACGTTCGGCCGTCCGCTCATCTCGCGGCAGGTCGTGCAGCACAAGCTCACCGAGATGGCGCGTCGCGTGGACGTGGCCCGGGTCTACACCCGGCAGGCCGCGATCCGGCACGTCTCGGGCGAGGAGGTCATCGCCGAAGCCTGTTTCGCCAAGAACACCGCCGTCGAGGCCGCCGAGTGGGTGGTCAACGAGGCCGTCCAGCTGCACGGCGGGCTCGGCTACATGCGCGAGTCCGAAGTGGAACGCCACTACCGCGACGTCCGGATCCTCGGCATCGGCGGCGGCACCACCGAGATCCTCACCGGCCTGGCCGCGAAGCGATTGGGATACACGTCGTGACTGCTCTGAGGTCCACAGTGGACACGCGGGCCGCCGAGTTCGGCGCGAACCGCGACGCGATGCTGGAGAAGCTCGCCGAGATCGACGCCGAGCACGCCAAGGCCGTGGCCGGCGGCGGGGAGAAGTACGTCGAACGGCACCGCAAGCGCGGCAAGCTCCTCGCGCGGGAACGGATCGAGCTGCTGCTCGACGAGGATTCGCCGTTCCTGGAGCTGTCGCCGCTGGCCGCGTGGGGCACCGACTACCGCGTCGGCGCGAGCCTGGTGACCGGGATCGGCGTTGTCGAAGGCGTCGAGTGCCTGATCTCGGCCAGCGACCCGACGGTCAAGGGCGGCGCCAGCAACCCGTGGACGACGAAGAAGAGCTTCCGGGCCGCGGACATCGCCGCGCAGAACCGGCTGCCGTCGATCAACCTCGTCGAGTCCGGCGGCGCGGACCTGCCGACGCAGAAGGAGATCTTCATCCCGGGCGGCCGGATCTTCCGGGACCTCACCCGGGCGTCGGCCGCGGGCTGCCCGACCATCGCGCTGGTCTTCGGCAACTCGACGGCGGGTGGCGCGTACCTGCCGGGCATGTCCGACTACGTCGTGATGGTCAAGGAACGCGCGAAGGTGTTCCTCGGCGGGCCGCCGCTGGTCAAGATGGCCACCGGCGAGGAGTCCGACGACGAGTCGCTCGGCGGCGCCGAGATGCACGCGCGGACGTCGGGCCTGGCCGACTACCTCGCCGTCGACGAGCAGGACGCGATCCGGCTCGGCCGCAACATCGTCAAGCGGCTCAACTGGACCAAGCAGGGGCCGACGCCGAAGCCGGACTACGCCGAGCCGCTGTACGCCGCCGAAGACCTGCTCGGCATCGTGCCGACCGACCTCAAGGTGCCGTTCGACCCGCGCGAGGTCATCGCCCGGGTCGTCGACGGCTCCGACTTCGACGAGTTCAAGCCGCTGTACGGCTCGTCGCTGGTCACCGGCTGGGCGAGCATCCACGGCTACCCGGTCGGCGTGCTGGCCAACGCCCAGGGCGTGCTGTTCGGCGAGGAGTCGCAGAAGGCCGCGCAGTTCATCCAGCTGGCGAACCAGATCCACACGCCGCTGGTGTTCCTGCACAACACGACCGGCTACATGGTCGGCAAGGAGTACGAGCAGAGCGGCATCATCAAGCACGGCGCGATGATGATCAACGCCGTGTCCAACTCGAAGGTGCCGCACCTGTCCGTCCTGATGGGAGCGTCCTACGGCGCCGGCCACTACGGGATGTGCGGCCGCGCCTACGATCCCCGGTTCCTGTTCGCGTGGCCGAGCGCGAAGTCCGCGGTGATGGGCCCGGCGCAGCTGGCCGGCGTGCTGTCCATCGTAGCCCGCGCCGCGGCCGAAAGCCGCGGGCAGGAGTACAACGAGGAGCACGACAAGGCCATGCGGGCCATGGTGGAGGGCCAGATCGAAGCCGAGTCGATGCCGATGTTCCTCTCCGGCATGCTCTACGACGACGGCATCATCGACCCGCGCGACACCCGCACCGTGCTGGGGCTGAGCCTGTCCGCCATCCACAATGGACCAGTGAAGGGCGCCGAAGGCTTCGGCGTCTTCCGGATGTGAGCGAGCGATGATCCAGAACCTGCTGGTCGCCAACCGCGGCGAGATCGCCCGCCGCGTCTTCCGCACCTGCCGCGACGCCGGGATCGGCACGGTGGCGGTGTTCTCCGACGCCGATGCCGCCGCGCCGCACGTGCTCGAGGCCGACGCGGCCGTCCGGCTGCCCGGCAACGCGCCTTCGGAGACGTACCTGCGGGCCGAACTGCTGGTCAAGGCCGCGGCCGGCACCGGCGCCGACGCCGTGCACCCCGGCTACGGCTTCCTGTCCGAGAACGCCGCCTTCGCCCGGGCTGTCCTCGACGCCGGGCTCACCTGGGTCGGGCCGCCGCCGGAGGCGATCGAGACGATGGGCTCCAAAGTGGAGTCCAAGCGGCTGATGGCCGCGGCCGGGGTGCCGGTCCTGTCCGAACTGGACCCGGACTCGGTCACGGAAGCCGACCTTCCGCTGCTGGTCAAGGCGTCCGCGGGTGGTGGCGGCCGCGGCATGCGCGTGGTGCGTTCGCTCGACGAGCTGGCCGAGGCGGTCGAAGGCGCCAGCGCGGAGGCCGGGTCCGCCTTCGGCGACCCGACCGTCTTCTGCGAGCGGTACCTGGAGACCGGGCGCCACATCGAGGTCCAGGTGCTTGCCGACACCCACGGCACGGTGTGGGCGGTGGGGGAGCGGGAGTGCTCGATCCAGCGGCGGCACCAGAAGGTCGTCGAGGAAGCGCCGTCGCCGTTCGTCGACGCGGCCATGCGCGAGGAGCTGTTCGATGCCGCGCGCAAGGCCGCCCAGGCGATCGACTACGTCGGCGCGGGCACGGTCGAGTTCCTCGCCGGGCCCGACGGCCGGTTCTACTTCCTGGAGATGAACACCCGGCTGCAGGTCGAGCACCCGGTCACGGAGAACGTCACCGGCCTCGACCTGGTCGCCCTGCAGTTGCGGATCGCCGAGGGCGAGCGGCTCCCGGCCGACCCGCCGCCGACCGTCGGCCACGCCATCGAGGTCCGGCTCTACGCCGAAGACCCGGCCGCGGGCTGGCAGCCGCAAAGCGGCACCCTCCACACGTTCGAAGTGCCCGAGGTGGACCGTTCGTTCACGCACGGACCCGGCCTGCGGCTCGACTCCGGTTTCGAGACCGGCTCGGTGGTGGGCGTCCACTACGACCCGATGCTGGCCAAGGTCATCACGTGGGCGCCGACCCGCGCCGAATCCGCCCGGCGGCTCGCGAAGGCCCTGGCGGCGGCGAAGGTCCACGGCGTCGTCACCAACCGCGATCTGCTGGTGAACATCCTGCGCCACGAGGCGTTCCTGGCGGGCGAGACCGACACGGCGTTCTTCGACCGCCACGGCCTCGACACCCTCGCCGCGCCCCTGGCCACTGTGGACACCGAGCGGCTCTCCGCGCTGGCGGCGGCGTTGGCGGACGCGGCGGGCAACCGGGCGTCCGCGACCACGCAGGGCAGGCTGCCGAGCGGCTGGCGCAACGTCCGCTCGGCCGGGCAGCGCAAGGTCTTCACGGTTGCGGACCGCGAGTACGAGGTCGTCTACTCGCTGACGCGGGACGGCCTCCGGGCGGAAGGTTTCGAAGCCGAGCTGGTGTCGGCCGAGCCGGGCCGGGTCGTCCTGGACGTCGCCGGGGTCCGGCGCGCGTTCGACGTTGCCCGCCACGACGGCGTGTCCTATGTGGACTCGATGTTGGGCTCGGTGGTGCTCAAGGCCGAACCTCGGTTCGCCGACCCGGACGCTGCGCTCGCGGCCGGATCGCTGGTGGCGCCGATGCCGGGCACCGTCGTGCGGCTGGCCGTGCAGGCCGGGGACCCGGTCAAGGCCGGCGACCCGTTGCTGTGGCTGGAAGCGATGAAGATGGAACACCGGATCGCCGCCCCCGCCGACGGCGTGGTCGCGGAACTGCCGGTGACGGTGGGGCAACAGGTCGAAGTGGGCACGGTACTCGCCGTCGTCGGAGACGCGCAATCGGACACTGTGGTGGGAGAAGCAGAATGAACATGAACTTCATCGAGCCGGAGGAGCGGATCGCGCTCCGCAAGGCCGTCGCCGAACTCGGCGCCAAGTACGGCCACGAGTACTACGCGAAGAAAGCCCGCGCCGACGAGAAGACCCACGAGCTCTGGGACGAAGCCGGGCGCCTGGGCTACCTCGGCGTCAACATCCCCGAGGAGTACGGCGGCGGCGGAGCGGGCATCGCCGACCTCGCCGCGGTGCTCGAAGAACTCGCCGCCGCGGGCTCGCCGTTGCTGCTCATGGTCGTCTCGCCCGCCATCTGCGGCACGGTGATCTCCCGGTTCGGCACCGAAGAGCAGAAGAAGCAGTGGCTGCCGGGCATCGCCGACGGCAGCAAGCGGATGGTCTTCGCCATCACCGAGCCGGACGCCGGGTCCAACTCGCACAAGATCACCACCACCGCCAAGCGCGACGGCGACGGCTGGGTCCTCAGCGGACGCAAGGTCTACATCTCCGGCGTCGACGAGGCCGACGCCGTGCTCGTCGTCGGCCGCACGGAGGACTCGAAGACCGGCCGGCTCAAGCCCGCGCTGTTCATCCTGCCGACCGGCACCGAGGGCTTCGAGTACACGAAGATCCCGATGGACATCGTCGCGCCGGAGAACCAGTTCTCGCTGTTCCTCGACGACGTCAAGCTCCCGGCCGAGGCCTTGGTCGGCGAGGAGGACGCGGCCATCGCGCAGCTGTTCGCGGGCCTGAACCCGGAACGCATCATGGGTGCGTCGTTCTCCCTCGGCATCGCGCGGTACGCGCTTTCCAAGGCCGTCGGCTACGCGAACCAGCGGCAGGTCTGGGGCACCCCGATCGGCGCCCACCAGGGCCTCGCGCACCCGCTGGCGGAGATCAAGATCGAGCTGGAACTCGCGAAGCTGATGACGCAGAAGGCGGCGTCGCTCTACGACTCCGGCGACGACTTCGGTGCCGGGGAGTCGGCCAACATGGCCAAGTACGCGGCCGCCGAGGTCGCCATCCGCGCGACCGACCAGGCCGTGCAGACCCACGGCGGCAACGGCCTGGCCACCGAGTACGGCCTCGGCACGCTGGTGACGGCGGTGCGGCTCGGCCGGATCGCCCCGGTCAGCCGCGAAATGGTGCTCAACTTCGTCGGCCAGCACAGCCTCGGCCTCCCGAAGTCGTACTAGGGGCCGGGCTTGACCGGGATCCGCGAACCCCAGCAGGAACGCAGCCGCACCACGCGGCGGCGCCTGGTCGAGGCCGCGCTCGACAGCTTCGGCGAGCGCGGCTGGCACGGCGTGACGGTGGCCGGCATCGCCGAGCGCGCCGGCGTCTCCCGCGGCGCGGCCCAGCACCACTTCCCGGCGCGCGAAGACCTCGTGGTGGCGGCGGTGGACCTGCTCGGCGAGGCCCAGATCGACGAGCTGCGCGCGCAGGCCGCCGACCTCCCGAGCGGCGCGTCCCGCATCGAGCGGGTCGTGGAGATGGTGCTGAACCTGTACACCGGCCCGCTGTTCCGCGCGGCCCTGCAGCTGTGGTCGGTGGCGGCGACCGACGACGCCCTGCGCGACGTGCTCGTGCCGCTGGAGGCCCGGGTCGGCCGCGAGGCGCACCGGGTGACGGTCGAGCTCCTCGGCGTCGACGAGTCCCGCCCGGGGGTGCGCGAACTGGTCCAGGCCACCCTCGACCTCGCCCGCGGCCTCGGCCTGGCGAACCTGCTCACCGACGACGCACGGCGACGGCAGCAGATCGTCAGGGAGTGGGCGCGGACGCTGGAGCTGCGGCTCGGGTGAGCCGGTCCAGCGCCACCCGGCTCGCCTCGTCGGCGGCGCGGTGGACCACCAGCAGCTGGCCGGGGTCCTCCAGCGGCCGGAGCGTCTCGAACTGCACGGTGAGGACGCCGACGTCGGGGTGGCGCACGACCTTGCGCCCGCGGCCGTTGACCTTGACGTCCTGGCGGTCCCACAGCCGCGCGAATTCCGCGTCCCCGCTCGTCAGCTCCCGGATGAGGCCGGTGAGCGCCCGGTCGTCCGGGTGCGCGGCCCACGCGGCCCGCAGGTGGGCGATCCCTTCGCGGACCACGCGCTCCCGGTCGACGTAGAACTCGCGCACCCGCGGGTGCCGCAGGCACAGCCAGATCGCGTTGCGGCGGGCCGGCGGCAGCGTGCCGAAATCCACCAGCAGCCGGGCCATCTCGGAGTTCCACGCCAGGACGTCGTAGCGGTGGTTGAGGAGCATGGCCGGCAGCGGGGACAGGTCGGTGACGAGCCGGGCCAGCGGCGGTGCCGCGGTCGTGGCGACCTCGCCGGTGCCACGGGGACGCTGCCCGGCCAGGTCGTACAGGTACGCGCGCTCGCCGGGGGCCAGGCGCAGCGCCCCGGCCAGGGCCTCCACGACCTCCGCCGACGGCCGCAGCCCGCGCGCCTGCTCCAGCCGGACGACGTAGTCGACGCTGATGCCGGCCAGCTCGGCGACGTCTTCCCGGCGCAGTCCCGGCGTCCGGCGGCGGGGCGGCAGGCCGAAGTCGCGCGGGTCCAGGCGTTCCCGCCGGGTGCGCAGGAACGCGGCCAGCTCCGCGGTGGGCGTCGTCATGATCGCTGCAACAGCCGGGGTGGGACTCGTGTTCCCAGGAAACCGCCTCCCTTACCCCGCGGCCGCGGCGGACCGAGACTCGCTCCCGACATCGACATCGACATCGACATCGACATCGACAACGGGAGGACACATGCCGCTCACCCTCGACACCTACCGGCTGCTGGGCCGCTCCGGGCTGCGGGTTTCCCCGCTGGCCCTGGGCACGGCGACCTTCGGCACCGAATGGGGCTGGGGCGCGGAGAAGGCCGACGCGCGCAAGCTGTTCGACACCTACGTCGAGCGCGGCGGGAACTTCATCGACACCGCGAACACCTACACCGACGGCAGTTCGGAGCGCCTGCTCGGCGAATTCAGCCGCGACCACCGCGAAAGCCTCGTGCTGGCCACGAAGTACACGACGCTGCGCCGCCCCGGCGACCCGAACGCCACCGGCGCGCACCGCAAGAGCCTGTTCGCCTCGGTGGAAACCAGCCTGCGGCGGCTCGGCACCGACTACCTCGACCTGCTCTACCTGCACGTGTGGGACTTCACGACCCCGGTGGAGGAGATCCTGCGTGGTCTGGACGACCTGGTCCGCCGGGGCAAGGTCCTGTACGTGGCGGTGTCCAACGCCCCGGCGTGGGAGATCTCGCGCATGCAGGCGATCGCCGACCTGCGGGGCTGGTCGCCGCTGGTCGCGCTGCAGGTCGAGTACAACCTGGTCAACCGCGTCGCCGAACGCGACCTGATCCCGATGGCGCGGGCGATGGGACTCGGGGTGACGCCGTACTCGCCCCTGGCGGGCGGCCTGCTCAGCGGCAAGTACCGCCGCGGCGACGCCGTCCAGGGCGCCCGGGCGAGTTTCAACGCCGGGCTGGGCCTGGTGACCGAGCGGAACCTCGCCATCGCCGAGGTGGTCGCGGCGGTCGCCGCGGAGCTGGGCCGGACGCCCGCGCAGGTCGGGCTGGCCTGGACGCTGCAGAACCCGGGCGTGACCGCCCCGATCGTCGGGGCCCGCACACCCGAGCAGCTCGCCGGGAACCTCGACGCCCTGGCGGTCGAGTTCACCGGCGAGCAGCTCGCGCGCCTCGACGAGGCCGGCGCCGTGGACCTCGGCTACCCGCACGACCTGCTGGCGGGCGACCACATCCGGGCGGTGATGCGCGGGGACCTGAAGCTCGAACCCCGCCGCTGACCGCCCGGCCGAGACCGGACGGATGTCCGGCGGTGCCGGAGTCCGCCCGGCTGCGGGCGTCAACCAGCGGCCGGGCCGGTTGAAGACCGGCCGGGCCGGTTGAAGACCGGCCGGGCCGGGCTCCCACACGATCGCACCGACCGCCGCCGAGAATCGGATCAGCGGTCAACCACCACGAAGTTGTAGCCATCCGGGACGATCAGTGAGACGGCGACGCTGTCGGCGCCGCCCACCACGTCGGCCGGGACCGGGATGTGGATCGGCCAGTTTCCGTCACAACGCGGTGTCGAACTCGCGCTGCCACCGGGGATGGGGTTCCCCGCCGCGTAGGAGTCGCCGTAGACGGTTCGGCCACACCCGACGGCGTGCAGCGTGCCGTCGAGGGTCACCCACCGGTTGGTGAAGGTGGCGGTGCCTGTGGCGTAGCTGGCCCCGTAGGGGACGTAGAAGTTCCGGACGACGGACACCTGCGCAGCCGTCGCGGCGGGCGCGGTGGCGAGGACGAGCCCCGCTGCGGCTACGCCGGCCGCCGCAACCGTACGGCGGCGGGTGCGGCGCGCGGACGCCGGCACGGGACGTGACGTGGACTTCAGCGTGGTGAGCAAGAAGATCCCCTCGTGGTCGATTCGGGGCCCGGAAGTTTCGGGCTCGCAGCCCAACACGCTCACCTCAATAGCCAGGTTGACGCCTGCGGAGGGGTCTCACCCGAATGCACGCACCGCGAGGTCTGCGCGCCTGTCCGGACTTCGGCGGATGCGGTAGCCGATCAGTCGTTGCCGGTCGGGCCAGGTCGTTCGACCACCATGCCGGCTACGGGCCGAGTCGAGTGACCGCCCGGCCGAGACCGGACGGAACCTCGACCGCGTCCCAAGCGTCACAGTGCCGTAAGTAACACAATCGGCCCAACGGGCGAATAACCCGTTGTAGTGGCGAAAAAAGAGAGGCAGTCCGGTGTCCGGTTCAGGAGTCGAGCTCACCCACCGCGCGATGGCCATGCTGAAGGCGGTGGCCGCCGGGCGCGCGCAGATGTCCTGCAGCTGCGAGCCGGACCTCTTCGTCGACGGATTCGCCTGCTGCGATCAGATCACCGCGCACGCGCTCGCGCACGGCGGTTACCTGCGGCCCGCCGTCGAGGGCAGCACCGGGCGGGTGCCCGCCGAACTGACCGAGGCCGGGCGGGCCGCGCTGGCGATCACCGTCGCCGCCTGAGCGTCACGGAGGGTCGCGGGTTCGAACAGGTGTTCGGGCTCCCGTCGATGCCCCTGACCTGGCAGGCTTGTCCCCATGGCGGAGCACCCACCAACGGTGGACAACGAGGCGACGGTCTTCCTCCCGAGCGAACTGCGGGGCCCGCACTGGCCGACCCGTGACCTCGACGTCTCGCGCCGACCGTACGACGAGTTCGCCGGCCAGATCGTCGCGCGGCCGCCCGCGTCGCCGGTCAGCGCCGGGCGCGGCGAGGGCGCCGGCTCGTCGCTGGCCCGCTCCAGCGGCCGGATGGCGGTCGCCTCGGCCGTCAGCCGGGTCACCGGCTTCGTCGCGAAGCTCCTGCTCGCCGCCGTGGCCGGGGCCGGGGTCGTCAACGACTCCTTCACCGTGGCGAACACGCTGCCCAACATCGTCTTCGAACTGCTCTTCGGCGGTGTCCTGGCCAGCGTGGTGGTGCCGCTGCTGGTCCGCTCCCACGACGACCCGGACGGCGGCCGCGCCTACACCCAGCGGCTGATCACGATGGCCCTGGTGCTGCTGGCCGTCGGCACGGCCGTCGCGGTGGCGATCGCCCCGCTGTTCACCGCGCTGTACGTCGACAAATCGTCCCCGACCGCGAACCCGGCGCTGACCACCGCGCTGGCGTACCTGCTGCTGCCGCAGATCCTGTTCTACGGCCTGTTCGCGCTGCTGTCGGCGATCCTCAACGCGCAGAACGTCTTCGGCCCGCCGGCCTGGGCGCCGGTGCTGAACAACGTCGTCGTCACCGGCACGCTCGTGGTGTTCGCCGTCGTGCCGGGGGAGCTGACCCTCGACCCGGTCCGGATGAGCGACCCCAAGCTGCTGGTGCTCGGCCTCGGCACCACGCTCGGCATCGTCGCGCAGGCGGTCGTGCTCATCCCGGCGCTGCTGCGCACCGGGTTCCGGTTCCGCTGGCGCTGGGGTTTCGACCCGCGGATCAAGGAGTTCGGCGGGCTCGCCGCGTGGATCCTCGGCTACGTCGTGGTCAGCCACGTCGGGTTCGTCATCACCACCCGCGTGCTGACCGGCGGCAACAGCGGCGGCGTCACGGCCTACAGCTACGCGTCCCTGCTCTTCCAGCTGCCGTACGGGATTCTCGGGGTCTCGCTGCTGACGGCACTGATGCCGCGGATGAGCCGCGCCGCCGCGGACGGCGACACGGTCTCGCTCGTCGGCGACCTTTCGCTCGCCTCCCGCATGTCGACGGTGCTGTTCGTGCCGATTTCGGCGGTGCTGGCGGTGGTCGGCACCCCGATCGGCATCGCGATCTTCACGTGGGGCCGCGGCACCCTCGACGACGCCGAGCGGCTCGGCCAGACCCTCGCCGTGTCGGCGGTCGGGCTGCTGCCGTTCGCGCTGGTGATGTTGCAGCTGCGGGTGTTCTACGCGATGAAGGACGCCCGCACGCCCACGCTGATCATGCTGGTGATGACGGCGGTGAAGATCCCCCTGCTGCTGCTGTGCCGCGGCCTGCTCGACGGCGAGCACGTGGTCTACGGGGTGATGCTGGTCAACGGCGCCGGGTTCGTGGTCGGCGCCGTCCTCGGTCAGGTGTGGCTGTGGGTCCGCCTCGGGCACCTGCGCAGCAAGCGGTCGCTGCGGGTCGGGCTGATCACGCTGTCGGTGAGCGGGCTGGGCGTGGTGGTGGCGGTGCTCGCGGGCCGCGCGGTGCCGGCTTCGCTCGGGGTGATCGCGGGGGCGTGGGTGAAGCTGCCGGTGCAGGGACTGCTGGGGATGGCGGTGCCGTTCGGGTTGCTGGCGTTGCTGAGGCTGCCGGAGTTCACCCCGGTGACGCGCCGGGTGGCGGGGTTGGGGCGGCGGCTCGTGGCTCGTTGACGGCTGTGACTGGGAGGGCGAATCGGCTTCGCCGGGTCCGGTTTTGCTCCGGGTAGCGTGTTTGCGGCGGCTGCTGGTGCGTTGATGGCTGCGGGTGGGTGCCACCCCAGGCTTGGTCGAGCGCTGCGACCGGGAGGCGCGATCGGTGCCGGCCGTGGCGGTGGTCCGGCTGCGGCTCGAAGCGCGATCGTTCTCGCCGGGGCCGAGTTCCTCCGGTGACGCGCCGGGTGGCGGGGTTGGGACGGCGGCTCGTGGCTCGTTGAGGGCTGGGAAGACCGTGCCGCTCGAGCCCGATCCGGGCGCCCGACCCACTGCCACCCGGCCTCGCTGACAGCTACGGCAGGGAACGCGATCGGTGTCGGCCGGGGGAGCGGTTGCTGCGGTTGAGGTAACTCGTCGGGTAGGGGGATTGCAGCAGCGGGTCATGGCTCGTCGAGTGCCGCGGCCGGAAGGGCGGTTGGTCGCTGCGGTTGTGTGACCCGCCGGGCGGCGTGGCTGGAGGCGGCGATCTACGGCCGCGGCATGGAGCGCGATCGTTCTCGCCGGGGCCGAGTTCCTCCGGTGACGCGCCGGGTGGCGGGGTTGGGGCGGCGGCTCGTGGCTCGTTGACGGCTACGGCCGGGAGCGCGATCCGGTTGTCTCGAAACGGTAACGAGACCGCGGCGATCAGCGCGTTTACAATTACCGCAAGGGTTTCTACGATCCACCCCGGATCAGGCGGCCGCGGGCGAGCGCGGCGGGGGTACCGGGTGGAGGTCGTGCATGACGCGCAGGCGGCGGGATCGGGTCACGGTCGACGAGCTGCTCCGGCAGACCGGCCAGCGGCCGCGCAAACCGGGCTCGCGGGCGGCCGAACTGGCGGCGCAGCGGGACGGCGATCCCGGGCGCGCGACCCCTGCGGCGGCCCGGCTGGCGCTGGCGTCGGCGGTGATCGTCGTGCTGGGCGGGCTCGTGCTCGTGCTGGCCACGCGGCCGGATCCGGTGCCCGGGTCCACGCAGTTCCCGCAGCTGCAGCCGGCCACCGCCGTGCCCACCTCGAGCGCGCTCGCCGTTCCCACCGAGACCACCACGCCCTCACCCGTGGTCATGCACGCCCGCCGCACCGAGACGCCGACCCCGACCCCGACCGTGACGGTCGAGCTGCCACCTCCGCCGGCCACGACGAAGAGCAACCCGCCGTGGAACCCGTGCTACCCGTACCTCTGCGGGCCCTACTCCGGCGGGCCGCGGCGCTGACCCGCGAAGGCCCCCTCACCGACCCCGATGCCGGTGAGAGGGCCTCCGACTGCCCCACTACGGGTCCGTGTCAGCCGGTGTAGCCGGCGACGATCTTGGTGAACGCGTATTTGTCCTGCGTGATGCCGCTGCACTCGCCGCCGCCGCTGCAGTCGCGGTTGGTGGCCCAGGACGTGAAGCGGGCCAAGTGGTGGCTCGCCGCGTAGCCGCGGATGGAGTTGAAGTTCGCCACCGTGACCGTCTCGCCCGCGTTGTCGGTCTTGCCGTTCATCGAGGAGAGGCCGCTGTGCCGGTAGGCGGTGTCGTCGCTCCAGCCGAACGTGGTCTTGAGCTGGTTCTTCAGCCCGTCGACCGCGGACTTCGTCAGCGCCGCCATGTCACCGCCGCTGGAGAAGTCGAACGGCATGACCGACCAGACGTCGACCGGCGCGCCGATCGCCTTGGCCTGGGTGATCAGGCGCTTGCCCCACGAGTCGGGGCCGGTCGTGGTGGTGCCGATCGTGATCACCACGCGGAGGTTCGGGTTCTTCTGCTTGGTCAGCTTGACCGCGTTGAGGATGCGGTCCTGGACCGTGTTGTTCTGGAATTCGTCGGTGTTCTCGATGTCCAGGTCGATCGCCTTGAGGCCGTAGGCGTCGATCACCTTCTGGTAGGCACCCGCGAGCGCCGAGGCCGTCGTGCACTTCGAGCCGAGCTTCGTGCCGGACCAGCCGCCGAAGGAGGGGATCACGTCCCCGCCCGCGTTGCGGATGTTCTGGATCATCGTCTTGTCGGAGCCGGTCAGCGACCGCGTGCCGTCCCACTTGGGGTTGCAGGTGCCGTCCGACAGGACGAAGGCGAGCGTAAACGCTTTCACGCCGGTCGCGGACATCGCCGCGGTGGGGCTGGTCTGCCCGCCCCACTGGTACAGGTACGGGGAGGCGAGCACCGGGTCGACCGCGGCCATGGCCTGCGGGGCGAGCCCGACCGTCGTCGCGAGGGCGGCCGTGGCCGCGGTCGCGAGGGTGAGCAGACGGCGCACTGATTTCATGGGGGTCCTCCGAACGGGCAGGGTGGAGCACCTCCGGTTTGAGGCGGCGGGGTCATCCCGGGAGGAGTGCTGCGTGCCACCACACAGTGGACTAGACCAATGTTGCGTGTCAACCCTCCGTCGGTCGGAAAATGACTGACGGTGCTGCCGCGGAGTCACGGTGTTAAATTCCCCTTAAGGCGGATCGACACCAGCGCGCATTCCGGCTACTTTGCCGAAATGGTGGGGGATTCCACGGTCGCCGCCGGCGGGGAACGCCGCCCGGGCCGGTTCCTGCCCGCCCTCGTCCCGCAGCGCTGGGCCCTGCGGCGGTGGGCCCTGTGGGGGCTGCCGCGCCGCGGCAGCGTCTGCTACCTCGTCGGGGTCGACGCCCTCGCGGTCGCCGCGGTCGTGCTCGCCGCCCTCCGGTTCCCGCCGGCCACCGCCGTGGTGGCGCCGTTCGCGCTGCTCGCGGCCGGGATGGTCGTGTCGGCGGAGCTCGCGCGGCCGGTCGAGCGCCACCGCGAGGACACCCTGCTCGGGCCCGGCGTCGACACGCCGTGGATCTTCGCCGGGGTGCTCGTGCTGCGGCCCGGCCTCGCCACCGCGCTGGTGGTGCTCTCCGCGCTGCACCAGTGGTTCCGGGTCCGCAGAAAACCCGGCTACCGGCAGGTGTTCGGCGCCGCGGCGACCACGCTGGCCGCGCTCGCCGCCGGGGCGTTCCTCACCGCGACCGGTGTCCGGCCGCTCGGCGAGGTCCTCGACGCCCGGACCGTCGGCCTGCTCACGGTGGCCGGGCTGGTGTTCCTCGTGGTGAACGCGGCGCTCGTGACCGGGGCCGACGGTCCTCGCCGCCCGCGCGAAGCCGCGCCGGGGCACGCCTTCGACGCCGCCATGACGGCGTTCGGCCTCCCGCTCGCCTGGGCCGTCGCCGCCGCGCCGCTGCTGGTCCCGGTGCTGGCCGGCGCCACCGTCGTGCTGCACCGCGGCGGGCTGGGCGCCGGGCGCCGCGACCACGTCAGCATCGACCCCGGCACCGGGGTGCTCACCGCCGCCTCCTGGCGCGGCGCCGCCGAAGCCCGGCTGGACCGCCCCGGCGGCCCCGGCCCGGCCGTGTTGCTGCTCGACCTCGACCACTTCCGCCTGCTCAACGACCGCTACGGCGTTCGCGTCGGCGACGCGGTCCTGCGGGCGGTCGCCGGCACCCTGCGCGACGAAGTCCGGGCCGCCGACCTCGTGGGCCGCTCCGGCGGCGAGGAGTTCGCGGTGCTGCTGCCGGGCACCGGCCCCTTCGACGCGATGGCGATCGCCGAACGGATCCGGCTGCGGATCGCCTCGACGCTGGTGGCGCTGAAGGCCTCGGGCGACGGCCCGCAGTTCGTCGGGGTGACGGTGTCGATCGGCGTGGCGGGCTGCTCACCGGACGGCGTCCTCGCGGACGCGCTGCTGGCCGCGGAACGGGCGGTGCTGCAGGCGAAGGCGGCGGGCCGGAACCGGACGGTGTGCGCCGAGCCCGGCGTCAGCTCATCGTGATCGCGTCCAGCTTCTCCTTCAGGTACTGCGACGCGATCACCTCGGGGTAGGTCCGGGTGCCCAGCGGCGGTGCCAGCGACGTGATCCGCGCGTCGTGGTCGGTCTCGTAGAAGAAGATCAGCGACACGAGGTCCTCCTCGGGCGCCGTCGCGGGCGGTGGGAGGACGCGGTGGCGCGTCGAACGCCACCGGTCGCCCGTCCAGCGGGCCATCAGGTCGCCGATGTTGACCGTGAACGCGTCCGGGTGGAAGGGCGCGTCCGCCCACTCGCCGCCGGCCGTGCAGACCTGCAGGCCGCCGACGCCCGCCTGGCGGTCGAGCACCGTGACCGTGCCGAAGTCGGTGTGCGGCCCGATCCGGAACTGGTCCGGCGCCGGCGGGCCGACGCGGGTCAGCGGCGGGTACCAGTTGATGTTGAACGTGTACGTCGGGTGCCCGGTGTGCCGGGTGAAGTGGCTCTGGGCGAGGCCGAGCGCGGCGGCGAAGATCTCCAGCAGGTGGTCGGCCAGCGCCCGCATCCGGCGCATGTACTCCGTGGCCGCCTCGCCGAGGCCGGGCACCTCGTGCGGCCAGACGTTCGGCTGGAACCAGAACCCGTCGACCTCGGCGACGCCGGTGCGGGTGTCCGCGCCCGCCGAGTAGGACTCCTTGAGGTCCGGCGGGGTCTCGGTGCCTTCGGCGTAGCCGTTGGCCTCGACCCCCGGCGGCAGCCAGCCGCGGCCGCCGACCGTGACGGCGTAGCGCTGCTTGACGTCCTCGGGCAGCGCGAAGAACTCCCGCGCCAGCTCGCGCGTCCGCTGCCGCAGGTCGTCGGGGACACCGTGCCCGGTGACCAGCAGGAAGCCGGACTCCCGCAGCGCGCTGTCGATCCGGGCCGCCACTTCGGCCCGGCCCTCGGACGTGCCCGCGAACCACGGCGAAAGGTCCACGAGCGGAACGGATGACGGCATACCGGCTCCTCGCCAGAACTGTCCTATTCGGACTTCTCGACCCCGATGTCCTCGAACCACAGGTCCGGGCGCGCGGCGATGAACGCCGTCATCAGCGCGGTGCAGCCGGGATCGTCGAGCAGGGTGATCTCGACACCCAGCCCGGCGAGCCAGTCGTGACCGCCGTGGAACGTCTCGGCTTCACCGATGACGACGCGCCCGATACCGAACTGACGGACGAGCCCCGAGCAGTACCAGCACGGCGAGAGCGTGGTGACCATGATCGTGTCGCGGTAGTGCGGGCGACGGCCGGCGTTGCGGAACGCCGCGGTCTCGGCGTGCATCGACGGGTCGCCGTCCTGCACCCGCCGGTTGTGCCCGCGGCCCAGCAGCGTGCCCGCGGAGTCGAAGAGCGCGGCCCCGATCGGGACGCCCCCTTCGGCTTTGCCCAGTTCGGCTTCTTCGCGGGCGACGGCCAGCAGGGCGTGCGGATCGATCGGCATGCGTCACTCTTTCCGGCCCGGGTGGTGCCTGGCAAGTGTTCGGCCCGTTCCGGCGAATCACGGACAGGAGCTGTCCGCGATGTCTGGCACACTGCGTGCTCATGTACGGCACTTCGGAACGGCTGCTGCGGCTGCTGTCGCTGCTGCAGGCGCGCCGGGACTGGCCGGGCGCGGACCTCGCGGCCCGGCTCGAGGTGGACGTCCGCACGATCCGCCGTGACATCGAGCGGCTGCGGTCCCTCGGCTACCCGGTGCACGCGACGCCGGGGGTGGCGGGCGGCTACCGGCTCGGGGCGGGCGCGGCGCTGCCCCCGCTGCTGCTGGACGACGACGAGGCCGTCGCGGTCGCGGTCGGCCTGCGCACGGCGGCGAGCGGCACGGTCGCCGGCATCGAGGAGACGTCGGTGCGCGCGCTGGCGAAACTGGAGCAGGTGCTGCCCGCCCGCCTGCGTCCCCGCGTCGGCGCCCTGCAGGCGGCGACGGTCTCCCTGCCCGGCACGGGCCCGACGGTGGACGCCTCGGTGCTGACGGCGATCGCGGCGGCCTGCCGCGACCACGAGCGGCTGCGCTTCGGCTACGCCGACCGGTCCGGCGCCGCGACGCACCGGTCGGTCGAGCCGCTGCGGCTGGTCCACACGGGGTGGCGCTGGTACCTGGTCGCCTTCGACGTCGACCGCGCGGGCTGGCGCACGTTCCGGGCGGACCGCATCACGGGGGTGCCGGTGACCGGGTTCCGCTTCACCCCGCGCGAACCCCCGGCACCGGACCTCGCGGAGTACGTGTCCCGCCAGATCTCGACGGCGCCGTACCCGCACCAGCTCGTCCTGCGCGTGGCGGCCCCGGCCGGCGTGGTGGCCCGCCGCGTGCCGCCGACCTCGGGCGTCGTCGAGGCGATCGACGAAGAGAGCTGCCGGGTCCGGACCGGGGCGAAGGACCTGGACGCGGTGCCGTACCACCTGGCCCAGTGGGGGTTCGACTTCGTGGTCGAGGAGGCGCCGCCGGGACTGGTCGAGCGGCTGCGGGAGGTGGCGGAGCGGTTCGCCCGCGCGGTGGGCTGAGCGCCCGAAAGCCACATTGGGGCGCGTGGAGGCAGGGTCGGCTAGTGCGCTTCCACCCGGACGCAAGCGCTTTCGCCCTCGCTCAAGAACGCGGCCAGCTCGCTGCCCTCGGCCGTCACTTCCGCGCGTTCCGCTTTCGTCAACCGCCGCAGGGGGCGGACGACCACGGCCGCTTCCGCCACCGTCCAGGTCGCCGAGACGCGGCCGTCGAGCAGGACCACCCGCTCGCCCGCGACCGAGAGCCCGCGGTGGGCGTCGTCGATGATGCGGGTGCGGTCGTCGTAGCCGAGGATCGCGTTGTCGAACGCCGGCAGGAAGCGCGCCGGGGCCGGGGTGTCCGGGTCGGGGCGGGGTGCGCCGGGCAGGTCGAGCAGCTCGCGGCCGCGCTCGTCGCGGAACGCCACCAGTTCCTCGCGCACCGCCTTCACCGCCGACGGCAGCCCGGCCAGGCCGGACCACGCGCGCAGGTCCGCCGTCGCCGCCGGCCCGAACGCCGCCAGGTAGCGCCGCACCAGCGTCCGCCCGACGCCGTCGGCGGGGTCGAGCGGGTCCGCGGCGCGGCCCAGCCAGGCTTCGAGGGGGAGGTTCCGCGCGCCCGCCTTGGTGCGCCACAGCCCGCGCGGCGGCAGCTGCACCGACGGGATCAGCGCGGCGACCAGCAGTTCGCCGAGCGGGCGCGGGCCGGGCTCGGGCCACCGGTCGGCGACGGCCCGGGCGAGCTCGCCCATCGAGCGGGGCTCGCCGTCGGCCAGCACCGCCCGGCCCGCCGCGGCCAGCTCGGCGAAGTCGACACCCTCGAGCTCTTGGCGGTAGACGCCGACGACCCGCTGGAGCAGCATGGCGTCGAACCGGCTCCGCCAGGCCAGCACGTCGTCGGCGGCGAGCAGGTGGACGGTGCGGCGCATGAGGTGGGTGCGCACGACCCGCCGTCCGGTCAGCAGCGCGTCCAGCGCAGCCGGGTCGAACCCGCGCAGGCGCGACCACAGCCCGGTGAACGGTTCCTGCGGCTCCTGCGCCTGCAGGCCGCCGAGGTGGGCGACGGCGTCGAGCACGGGCAGCTCGGCGCGTTCGAGCAGCAGCTGCCGGGCGAGCGTGGCGCGGTTGAGGGCCCGCGCGTCGAGAACGTTGGACACGAAGGCACCATGCCGGAGAAAGCGGTCAGGATCTGTCCGCTACTCGGCGGACACGCCGAGCATCCGCAGCACGAGCCCGCCGTACTCCTTGCCCAGCGCCGCCGGCGTCTGCCGGGCGCGCTCGCTGTACCAGCGGGCGACGTCGACGCCGAGCGACAGCACCGCCCGCGCGGCGACGTGCGGGTCGGACACGGTGAAGACGCCGGCGTCGGCGCCCTCGGCGATGACTTCACGCACGATCCGCTCGATCCGCCGCCGCAGCGCGGCGACCACCTCGAACTCCTGCTCGGGCAGCGCCTGCAGCTCGTACTGCACGACCCGGGCGACGGTGTGGCGCCGCGCGTGCCAGGCGACGAAGTCCTCGACGATCAGCCGGATCCGCTCGACCGGGTCGGCTTCCTTGGCGACGACGTTCTCGACGAGCGCGAGGGTCTGCTCGTGGCCGTACCGGCTGATGGCGAACAGCAGCGCGGCCTTGGAGGGGAAGTGCACGTAGAGCGCGGCGGGCGACATCCCCGCGGCCCCGGCGATGTCCCGCGTGGTGGTGGCGTGGTAGCCCCGCTCGGCGAACGCCTCGACCCCGGCGAGCATGAGCCGCCGGGCGGTCTCCGGCTGCACGTCCGGCCAGAGCTCGGCCGACAGCGACACGGTCATCCGGTGATCCTCCCAGCTGGTACCGCCCCCCGGCGGCCACGACGGCCGGCCCGGTCATCGTCATTGTAAGCGCCCGCTTTGTGCCCAGCCGCAGGATGCCGACGGGTCTTCGCTCGGTACCGGACGTGCGCAACGCGGCCGAAGGGGTAATCGCCTTCGGCCGACCGGGCGGACCGCCATTCGAAGAATTCGTTTTGTGACGCCGGTACAAAGATGATTTTTCGAGAGCACCTCGTCGAATGGCATTCGACAAGGTGGGTGGTGTTCGGACGGCCCGATTTCCGGCTCTGATACTGAAAACCGCCCGTTGACGATGTCTCGTCGGCTGGTTACATTGGCTCGAACTCCAGGTGCGGCGACCCGCAATGAAAGTCTCCTGGCGGCGGCCCGGAAGCGGGTCGGCGATTCGCGCCGCCAAATGTGTTAACGCTAACTCCGCGTAAGCTCGCGTGCACGTCTACCTGGCCGCCGCGGTGGAGGCGGTGCTCGAGCGCTACGAACGCCACGCCGCCCACGCCGGCACCGGGAACCAGTACGCCCCCGGCTGGGACCTGATCGCCGCGGCCGCCGTGCTCGCCCGCACCCCGGGCCCGCCGCTGCCGGCCCTCGTGGCGCGAAATTCTCCGCGACCGCTGGTTTGCCCGCCGCGGTGGCGGGTAGCCTGGCCCTGGTTCGTCTCCAGCCCTCCGGACGTGCCGGGCCCGTCGCACGCAGGTGACGGGTCACCGGCCTGCCGGCGCGACCGTGCGCCGCGCCGCCGTCCGGAGGAGCCCACGTTTTCCTCCGGGTCGGCACGACCCCGGGGGATGCCATGACCACGACGGCCACCACGGCCACCGACCGCTACCCGACCAGGACTCCGCGTCCCGCGGCGCCCGTGCCGCGGAGCCACCCCGTCGTCTGGCCGGGCGGACCGCCCGGGCCCGTCGCCGCCGCGGACCTGGCCTGCTACGACCGGAACGGTTACGTGGTCGTTCCCGGGCTGCTCACCGCGATCGAGGTGGCGGCCTTGCGCGACGAACTCGCCCGGCTGGCCGACGATCCCGGGCCGGACGTCGATCCCCGGGTCGTCCGGGAGAAGCGGTCCGGTGCGGTGCGGTCGATCTTCCAGGTGCACCGGATGAGCCCGCTGATCGCGGAGCTGCTGCTCGACCCGCGCGTGCTGGACCGCGCCCGGCAGATCCTCGGCTCGGACGTCTACGTCCACCAGAGCCGGATCAACTGCATGCCCGGGTTCGTCGGCAAGGGGTTCTTCTGGCACTCCGACTTCGAAACCTGGCACGCCGAAGACGGCTTGCCCGCGCCGCGCGCGGTCAGCATGTCGCTGGCGCTGTGCGAAAACCTGTCCTACAACGGCGGGTTGCTGCTGATTCCGGGGTCGCACCGCACGTTCGTGCCGTGCACCGGCGAGACCCCCGCCGACCACTACCGGGATTCGTTGCGGGAACAGGAAATCGGCGTGCCGGCGCAGGCGGACATCGCGCGTCTGGCCGAGCGGCACGGCATCCGCCAGTTCACCGGGCCCGCCGGCGACGCCCTGTGGTTCGACGCCAACATCCTGCACGGCTCGGGCAGCAACATCACGCCGCTGCCGCGCTCGAACCTCTTCGTCGTCTTCAACAGCGTCGACAACGCCGCGGGCGAGCCGTTCGCCGCGCCGGCCCGGCGGCCGGAGTACGTGGCCGAACGCGACTGCACGCCGCTGCGGCGGCCCGAGGAGGGCGACCGTGGCCCCGGCTGACCTGCCCTTCGCACCGCCGGGCCGGATCCCCGACGGCCCGGCCCGCCCGGCCATCGCGGCCGCACCCGGGCTGTGGCGCGGCGGCCTCGGGCAGACGACGAGCACGTGCGTCGACGCGTGTCCGGGCGATCGGCCCGAACTTAACCGAACCCGTTGGCAGGCAAGGAATCCGGAGCGGAGCACCGGCGGGCCCGCGCAGACGTCAGCCGAGCTTCCCCGCCGTCACCCGGGCGTGGAGGTCCTGCAGGGCCGTGAGCACTTCGTGGTGGCGGTACCAGGTCAGCCACGCGCCGGTCTGGCGGCAGAGCGTCTCCACCCGCTCGGTCGCCGGGACGCCGACGGGGTGATCGATGCCTTCGTGCAACGTGGTCAGGACGCCCGCGCTGCCGGTCGTGGGCGTGGCGAGGGGCGTGCTCCGTGCGGTGCCGAACCCGTCGGCGAGCAGGGCGTGGCGGGGTCCGGGCCGGGAGAAGACCGCATCACGGGCGATGTCCGCGCTGTGCACGGGCACGCCCCGCACGTGGGCGGCCGTGCAGGTGGACTGCTCGCCGTCGAGGTGGGCGAACGCCGTGGCGAAGTCCGGCCCCAGCCCGCGGTGCACGGCCAGGCGCAACCCGGTTCCGTCCGGCAGCTGCGCGTACCCCGCCGCCGCCCCGGTGTGGCGCAGTGCCTCCTGGACCAGCTGCTCCAGCACGGCGACCGGCTTCGCCCCGGCTCGGCGGGCGGCCAGGTCCAAGGGCGGCGCCGGACGCTGCAACGCGCCGATGAGCCACGCCCTGTCCCGCGGGCGGGGCAGCTCCACCAGCGTCTGGGCGAGCACGAACAGCTTGACGTTGTGGGTCCGCGACGCGAACCGCAGCAGCCGGAACGCCTCGTCCAGATCGGCCAGCCGGTACCGCTCCTGCACCATGCCGAGGGCCCGGGCGATCACCGGCCGGGTGGCGAGCTTGGCGCGCAGCTCGGTGACTTCGCGCCGCAGCTGCTCGAGCTCACCGGTGCCGGCGTCGGCCTCCCGGAGCCGCTGCAGGGCGTGCTCCGCCGCTTCGAGCGTGGCGGAGGTTTCGAGGACGTCCGTGGCCTGCGTGGCCCGGAGCACCCGCAGCGCGACAGCGGAGCCCGTCACCACGCGCAGGTGCCGTCCGCCGCGGGCGAGTGCGTCCGCCACGACGAGCAGCTGCCGGACACCGGCCGCGGTGAGCAGCCGGACCCGGCTGAGGTCGACGACGGGGTCCGCGGCGCCGGCGGTCAGTTCCTGCAACCGTTCCCCGAACCCCGGGTGGGCGCCCAGGTCGAGCTCTCCGGTCACGACGACAACCGGCCGTTCTCCCCTGCGGACGACCTCGATCGACCACAGCGGCGGCCGTACGCCCCGCAGGCTTTCCGTCATGCGTGCCTCCTCACGCCGGAACCCCCTCGCATACCCCCGATCAGCGATCGCCAAACGATCGCGCCCGATCCGAAGCAGCACCGTGGCCGCAGGAGACGTGCACACCGTCTACGAGGACGGCGTGTGGAAGAACCGGGTGGAAGGCGGCACGCGGGCCTCGAACACGTCCCCGCGCCGCGTCGACGCCGTGGTCGCCGGCCGCCAGGCGGCGAAGAAACGCCGGGTGGGGCACCTGGTCCACACCCCCGACGGCGCCGTCGAGAGCGAACGCGACTACCGGCCGCGTCCGTCCGGCTGAGCCCGGCGCAGCTTCCCGCTTCCGCTCGCAGGTCGTCCCCCCGGCCTTCGCTGGGCGGGAGCGGGATCCCGACGGGGGAATCGTGGGTGGTGGACCGTGTCGGTCCGGCTGAGGTCGTCGCTGCTTCCCGCTTCCGCTCGCAGGCTGTACCCCCCGCGGCCTTCGCTGGGCGGAAGCGGGTTCCTCGTCGGAGAGTCGCAGGCTGGGCGTGCGGGTCCGGCTGAGGTCGTCACAGCTTCCCGCTTCCGCTCGCAGGCTGTACCCCCCGCGGCCTTCGCCGGGCGGAAGCGGGTTCCCCGTCAGGAAAATCGCCGTCCGGAGCGCGCCGGGCCGGCGCCGAGGGCGTCCGGGGCCACGCTCAGGGTGGCCCAGACCACCTTGCCGCCGCGCCAGGATTCGCTGCAGCCCCACACGCGGGTGAACTGCGCCACCAGCTTCAAGCCGAGGCCGGGTTCGATCGTCGTCTGCCGCTCGCGCAGCACGGCCGGGTGCGGGTCGTCGTCGGCGACGGCGATCGTGCAGATGCCGCGGCGGAGGTCCACGCGGACTTCGGGACAGGAGGCCGTGTGCTGCATCGTGTTCTCCACCAGCTCCGTCACGATCACCAGAGCGTCTTCCACGAGCCCCGGCACGCCCCATGCGCGGCACACCTCGGCGACGAACTCGCGGGCGACGACCGCGGTCGTGCCGGTGCGCGGGAACTCGCGGACGGCTCGGCGCCGCACCGGCCCGCCGAACTCGCCTTCGGCTTCGGCCGGGTCCCGGTGCACCGGCGCGTAGCGCGCCATCGGCAGCCCGCGCAGCAGCGCCGCCTTCTCCGGTGACCGGGCGACCAGTGCGAACGGGATCCCCGGCCAGTTGCCCAGGCGCATCGCCACGAGCGCGAAGACGCTGAGCCGGGCGCTGCTCGCGAAATCGAGCCCGGAGACGTCGGCGATCAAGCCTTCCGGCGCTTCGGTGGCGGCCTTCAGCAGGCCGTCGCGCACGGTGGCGTGGGACCGCACATCCAGGGTCCCGCTCAGGGTGAGCACGGCCGAGCGCGACCGGTGGGTGAGCTCCATGCGGACTTCCGCCATGACCCTCGCCTTTCCGCGGCCGCATCCGGGGCCGCAGCGTCACGCCAGGGGAGTGGCACGTCTTCGTCTTGTCCGGTTCAGGTTAACCGCTGCGGCGGAAAATATGCCTGCCGATCGCGCCGGAAACCGGTGCCCCGAGGGCCGCTTAACGGTGGTGAGCCCGGGTATGCGCCGGTCGTGGCGCCGCTCCCGTGGCGCGTGCGGAAAGGAAATGCCATGTCCACTGCCACTCACACGGGCTCCCGGACGCCGGTGCAGGTCGCGGCCGCGGTCGTTTCGGTCGTTTTCCTGCTGGTCGGCGTGCTCGGGTTCATCCCGGGTGTCACCACTCACTACGACCAGCTGAGCTTCGCCGGGCACAATTCGATGGCGATGTTGCTGGGGTTGTTCATGGTGTCCGTGTTGCACAACATCGTGCACCTGCTCTTCGGGGTGGTCGGGCTGGCCTCGGCCCGGACCGCGCGGGGCGCGCGGCTGTTCCTGATCGCCGGTGGGGTCGTGTACCTGGTGCTGTGGCTCTACGGGCTGCTGATCGACCGCGGCAGCGACGCGAACTTCGTGCCGGTGAACAACGCGGACAACTGGCTGCACCTGGTGCTGGGTGTCGGCATGATCGCGCTGGGGCTGCTGACGTCCCGCGCGGGCCGGACGACGTCGGGTCCGCAGGCGGCGCGGGGCCCGGGACTGGGCTAGCCACCACGCACGGCGTGGTCACCAGGAGCGTCGGCGGTCGCCCACCACGGCCCGCCGGCGTTCCGCCGTGCCGGAGAGTCCACAGTGGACTTGCGGCTTGACCGCCGCCGCAGCGGGTACCCGCCGGTGATGGAGCTTCGAGCGCGGCAACGCCTGCGCGAGGCGGCGGGGGCGGCCGCCGCGCGCTTCCGGCGGCCGCGGTGGGCGGTGGTCCAGACCGCCGTCGCGGTGAGCGTGTCGTGGTGGATCGCCCACGACCTGCTCGGGCACCCGCAGCCGTTCTTCGCGCCGATCGCGGCGGCGGTGTCGCTGTCGGCCAGTGACGTGCTGCGCGGGCAGCGGGCGCTGCAGCTGATGTGCGGTGTCGCACTGGGGATCGTGCTCGGCACGGTCGTCGAGACGGTCGCGGGAACCGGTCCGGTGGCGTTCGCGGCCGCGGCGCTCCTGGCCGTGTACGGCGCCTTGGCCTTCGGCGGCGGCCCGTTCGGCCAGGGGCTGATGTTCGTCAACCAGACGGCGGCGTCGGCGATCCTCATCCTGGCGCTGCACCGCCCGGGATCGGGCACCGAACGGCTGGTGGACGCGCTCGTCGGCGGTGGTGTCGTGGTGGTGATCGGGGTCCTGCTGGTGCCCGCGGACCCGCACCGCCTGCTCGCCGAAGCCGAGCGCGGCCTGTTCGCGGAGCTGCGCGACGCGCTGGCCGGGCTCTCGGACACCCCCGCCGCCGGGGACGACCCCGATCGCGAACTGGCGACGGGCCAGCGCATCCACGCCCGGCTGGCGGCGCTGTCCCAGGCCCGCGGAACGGCGCGGCAGGTGGTGCTGATCGCCCCGCGCCGGTGGCGGTCGCGGCGCGGCGTGCACCAGGCCATCGCCCGCAGCAGGCACCTGACCCTGCAGGCCAACGCGGTGCTCGGGCTGGTGCGCGTCGCCCGCGCGGCCGTCGAGGCCGGCGAAGAGCTGCCGCAGGCGTGGGGTGAGGCGGTGGCGGAGCTGGCGGAAGCGTGCGACGTGCTGGCCGGCGCCGGCAGCGTGGACCGGGCGGTGGCGGCGGCCGAGCGGGCGGAGCGCCTGCTCGACCCGGCGCGGCACGCGGGCCCGGGCTACCGCGGCCCGGCGGTGTATGCGGCGCGGGCGTGCGCGCGTGACCTGCTGGCGGCGGTGGATCCGGCGCGGTCGCGGGCGGCGGCGGGGTGAGGGTCAGTGGGAGAAGCAGCTCGGCGGCGCTGAATCCGGCGCGGTCGCGGGCGGCCGCGGGTGAGGCTCAGTCGGAGACGCAGCTCGGGGACGGTGGCGGCGGCTGAGCGGGCGGAGCGCTTGCTCGACCCGGCGCGGCACGCGGGCCCGGGCTACCGCGGCTCGGCGGTGGATCCGGCGCGGTCGCGGGCGGCCGCGGGTGAGGCTCGGTGAGGCTCAGTCGGCGAAGCAGCTCAGCAGCGGGAGCGCCGACGCCGGTCCGGACAGTTCCAGGTACCAGACCACCAGGTGGGTGACCACCGCGACCAGCTCCGCCGGACGGCCGCGCGCGGCCAGCTCGACGTGGATGTCGCGGCTCGGCCCGTCGTCGTTGAGGGCCGCCAGCAGCGCGCGCAGCGCCGATCGCGGCCCCGGGGGCAGCCGCTCGACTTCGGCGGACTCCCCTCGGGCGTCTTCGACGACGACCGTGAAGAACGCCCCGGCGTCCGCGTCCCGGCGGGTGGCGATCGCCGTGCGGCACCGGGCGACCAGCTCGCCGACGACCGCGGTCGCGACCCGGGTCGAACCCGAGCGGGCCAGGACGGCCACCGCCTCGGTGACGTCGTCGTGGTCGCCCGCCATCGCGGCGCCGAGCAGGTCGTCGGTGAACTGCCGGACGGTCACGCCCGGTGCGGGATTTCCGTTGTCGGTCATCCGGGCCGCGTACCCGGGGTGGCTGCGGCCAACCGGAAACCCGCCGGGCGTCACTCCTCTTCGGCCGGGGCGAGCACGGTGTGGTTCCGGACGAGGGTCGCGGCGATGTCCGCCAGCTTGACGTTCAGGTCCTGCGAAGTGCGGCGCAGCAACGCGAAAGCCGCCTCGGAGTCGAGCCCCTGGCGCGCCATCAGGATCCCCTTGGCCTGCCCGATCACGTCCCGGGACGCGATCGCCCGGCGCAGGTGGGTGCGCTCCAGTTCGGCGACCTCGACGCTGCGGGCGTGCGCCAGCGCGAGTGACGCGTGCGTGGCCGGCAGCAGCGCGCGCAGGCGGTCGGTGTCGGTGATCCCGCTGCGGTGGGCGTAGATGTCGAGCGCACCGCCGAACCCGCCCGGCCGGGCCGGCAGCAATGCGGTGGACAGGACGGCGCCGAGGCCGTGGGCGGTGGCGACGGCGGCGAACTGCGGCCACGCCGAGCTCGTCGCGAGGTCCTGGTCGAGGGCGTAGGCGGGGCCGTCGGGGCGGTCGGCGTCGAGGCAGGGGCCGGAGCCGGTGCGGTACTGGACGCGGTCGAGGTCGGCGGCGATGTCCGGCGTCTCGACGGGGGTGAAGAAGTGCCCGCCCGGGTCGCGCAGGGTGATGCTGACCAGCCGGGCGTGCGGGACGACGACGGTTGCGGCGGCGACCACGTGCTGCAGGGCCCGCGTGACGCTGGGAGCGTCGAGCAGGACCCGCGTGAGGTCCGCCAGCTGCTCGCCGAGCCGGTGCTCGCCGGTGTGGGCGGTGAGCGCTTCGGACACGCCGGCGTACACGGGCAGCGTGGCGGAGGGCAGCCCGCTGCGCAGGACACGGGCGTGGGACCCGCCGGGGTCGAGCAGAGCGACGGAGCGGAAGCCGCTCTGCGCTCCGGTGACCGCGAATTCGCCGAGGGCGCGAACGCCCGCGGCGGTGAGCACTTCGATGTCGCGCAGGTCCAGGAAGACCAGGTGCGGCGGCAGCAGGGCCGCGGCGGCCCCGAGCAGCCGGATCAGGGTGGCCGCGGCGGTGCCCGTGTCGAGGGTGCCGGTCACCCGGACGACGAGCGCCTGCCCGGCTTCCACCGGTGCGATCTCGATCGCGGTAGCCGTGTTCTCCCTCCCCGTCCGGCGCCCGTTCGGACTGCCCGGTGAGGGACGGCCGCAACCGTCAGGAACGGGCGGGATCGAGGACGGGCAGGGTGCGGTCCAAGTGGGTGACCGCGAGCAGGCGGCCGATCGCGGGCGAAGGCCGGACCGCCATCCGGGCCGCGGCCGCCCCGGCCGCCGCGTGCAGCGCGACGAGGGTCCGCAACCCGGCGGAGCCGCAGAACGTGACGGCGGTCAGGTCGACGGTCAGGCGCCAGGGCCGGGCCGCGAGCGCGTCGCGGACCGCCTTGTCGAGGCCGGGAACGGTGACCGAGTCGAGCTCCCCGGACACCGCCACGGTGACCACGCCGGGCCTTCCCTGGACGATCCGCGCGCCGAACGAGGGCGCCGGAAGATCGGCAAGAGTCTTTCCGCCGGAACGGTGCTGGGACATGGCAGGCTCCGATTCCACCGAACTCACCCGCGCGGAATGGGGGGACGGCTCGCGGCTGAACCGGTCGAGCCCACGATAAGCCCGGCTGTCCGGCAAACTCAACCCGGTCGGACGGCACGTGCCACCGATGGGTGATCCCGCGACCGTCCCGGGTGACGACCGCCCGCGCCGGTCGCGAAGAGTCCACATCGGACAGAGCGACCCGGTGCAGTGGCGCACCCGGACGTTCTCTCTGGTGACGCGCGGGGGAATGCGGTACAACCGGGAGGTGGCCGAGCGCGACCGGCGTCCCGACCCGCACGGTTCCGTCGAACGTGACGTGCTGGTGCGGTACCTCGACGCGTGGACCGCGACCGTGCTGCGGTCGCAGCGCGGCGGCACCTACGTCGAGTGCGGCGCCTTCGCGGCCGACGCCTTCCGGGTGTTCGGCGAGTTCGCCGACCGGCTCGGCGGCCACCACCTGGAGGTGGTCCTCGTCGGAGCGGCCGTGCCGGCCGCGGTGCCGGCGGTGCCGGCGGGACTGGTGGTCCGGACGGCGGGCGACCTCGCCGACGTCCGGGTGGCCGGGCCGGTGCTGGCGCACCTGGCCGGCGCCTGGCCGCCGTCCCTGGTGCGGGGCAAGGCGCACGAGGTCCTGCTCGCGGCGGCGCCGGGAACGGACGACCGCGAGCGGCTGCGGGCCGCCGGCCTCGGGTGCGCGGTCGCCGTGGACCTGGTCGCCGAGGACGGGACGGCCCGCACGCTGGTCTTCGCGACGGCGGACAGCCGGCACCTCGCGACGTTCAAGAACGAGCTGTGGGCGGTGGACGAGTTCGCCGGCATCCGCTACCGCGACCCGCGCGACGCCGGGGGCACGCTGGTCGACATCTCGCTCACCCCGCAGCTCCTGCCGTTGCGGCGGGCGCTGCTGGCGGAACTGGCCCGGCGGGGCGCCGCCACCCTCGCGGAGCTCCAGCGGTTCACGCTGCTCGAGACGATCTACCGGCCCGAGGACGCCGTCGGCGCGTTGACCGCCGCCGTGGCGGCCGGCCAGGTCGGGCGGGAACCGGAGAAGGGCCGCCTGAGCCCGCGCACGGTCCTGTCGGCCCTCCGGTGAGGCCCGTCCGCGGCCGGGTTCGCCGCTGATACCGGCAGGCAGATCGCCGTCGCCGCTGACTCCTTCGGCGTGACGCAGGACGGCCAGGCGTCGGTTCGCGCGCCTGACCAGTCCTTCTGCTCCACGCTCGCTCAGCCGTGGGTCTTCCTCGATCGGGAGCCCGGACCGGCGGCGACCTCGGTCAGTTCTGGAGCTGGTCGGCGGTGGCGACCGGCTGCGGGTGGGCGGCCGGAGCCAGCGTCGGGCGGAGTGCGGTGACCACCGCCGTGGTGACCACCAGGTGCATCAGCATCAGGCCGAAGACGTTGGCCGCGGTGGCGCCCGCGCCGAACAGCAGCAGGTCCGGGACCCAGGTCAGGACGAGCGCCGCGGGAACGACCACGCGCAGGGCGTGCGGCGCCCGGCGGGCGAGCACGAACCAGCCGATGGTGCCCAGCAGCAGCCCGGCCGCGGTGGCGGGCAGGTAGGACGCGGGGTTCAGGCCCATCGCGATCCCGCCGTCGTCGAGGGCCAGTGCGCCGAGCGCGATGGCGGTGTTGACCGCGGCCGCGGCCAGCAGGGCGAAGCCGAGGCGGAGCGCGGTGAGCGCGGTCGGCTTGGGCGAGGTGGACATCGCTCCTCCTTGGGTTGCGTGTTCAACCCAAAAGGTAGGTTGGGTTGCGTGTTAAAGTCAAGCTGTGAGCGACGAACAGCCGGCCCGCTGGCTCGGCGAAGACGAACGGCGAGCGTGGATCAACCTGGCGAAGGTCCTGCTCACGCTGCCGGGTGCGCTGGAGAGCCAGCTGCTGCGCGACGCCGACCTGACCCTGCTGGGCTACATGATCTTGGCCCGGCTTTCGGCGGTGCCGGGCGAAAGCCTGCGGATGAGCGAGATCGCGGAGATGGCCAACGGGTCGCTGCCTCGGATCTCCCACGCGGTGGCCCGTCTGGAGGACCGCGGGTGGGTCACCCGCGAGGTCTGCACGGGCCAGGGCCGCCGCTTCACGACGGCCACCCTGACCGACGCGGGCCGCGCGCACCTGGCGGCCGCCGCACCCGAGCACGTGGCGACGGTCCGGCGTCTGGTGACGGATCCGCTGGGGGAGGACTTCTTGGCTGTCGGCGACGCCGTGGGACGAATCGTCGAAACCCTCGGGCTGCCCACGGAGGTCCTCAAGTCGCCGTAGCGCCCGGTGCCGCGGGGACGATGGCGGCCGGACGTCTGCTCCGGAGGGTGGCCACCGCGAGGCGGTCCGCCCTCCGACGGCTCGTGTTGTCGCCGGGGGAGACGGTGTCGTCCTCCGGCGTGACCCGCGACCGCCGGACCACCACCGGCGTCGGGCCCGGCCGGAGCCGCCGCGCCTGCGCGGCCGAGTGGGCGCGGGCCGGTTCCGGTGTCCGGGAAACCGTTGGCCGGTATGAAGTTCTGCGGCCCGTCGCGGCACACTGGTCTGCGGTTCGGCGAGAATTCCCGTCCGGTCGAGGAGGGATGCGGGATGGCCACTGCCATCGAATACGCGGTCCTGGCACACATCCACGAGCAGAACGGCGGCGGAAGCGGCCCGCTGCCCCAGCATGGGCCCGGCGGCGGGGCGGCCGTCGCCGGTTCGGTGGCGCAGCTGGACGTCGTGCCCGCGGCGCCGGCCGAGGGCTGGCTCGTCACCGGGCTGCCCGCCGTCTTGCTCGCGGCCGTGGCGGTCGCGCTCTGGCGGCGGCGGCTCGGTTCGCGCACCCGGGACAAAAGCCGATCTTGAAACGGACCGCCGCGCCCCGGCTGCCGATTCTTCCGGCAACAGAACACCGGCGGTGATTTTCCGGCGAACACCGGGAAATTCACCGACCGGACGGTCGTGAAAGAATCATCGAAAACCGCGGCGGGATTTTCGGCCGCCGGAACCGCGCCACGCCGGAACCAGGTGGTGCGCCATCGCGAGGACCACGCCGGCCGCCGCGCACGACCACCGGTCCGGGACCGGCTGGGGTGCGCCCAGTGCCGCGCACCCGGCGCTGCCCGCGGCGAGCGCCACCGCCCGGACCGCCACCGCCCACGACACCGTTCCCGCGCCGAAACACCCGCACGGCACACCCGCCCGGCGCGTCCGCAACACCGCGGAGTAAGCGGCGAAAGCGCAGTACAGGACGGCTTGTGCGGCCGCGGGCCCGGCCGCGGCGGCCGGGTCGGCGAGCAGGAACGCGAGCACGGCCGCGCCCACGAGCAGCTCCGCGGCCGTGCTCGCCGCGGCCACGGCGGGCGGCAGCAGGCGGTGCGCCCGCAGCACCGCCCGGTGCTCCCGCGGCCGGGCCGCGTGTGCCGCACCCGCCGCGGTCAGGAGAATCGCCCCGAACGCCGTCGAGGCCGTCATTACCGCGGACCAGAACGTGTGCGTGAACCCGGTGTGCATGAAACCCACTGTATTCGCTGACAAAACTACCGTCCCCGATCGGAGCAATCTTTCCGGTTGCGGGAAAACGATCGTGGCCACCGTCGAATTCGTCGGTTATCGTCACGGGGCGGATTTCGGGAATCGGAGGGCACATGGCTACTCGACGGCTGCGGTTGGTGGCACCGGGCGGTGACCGGGTGACCGTGGGCCTGCCCGCGGCCGCCCCGGTTTCGCACGTGGTGGCCGGCGTCCGGTTCGTCGGCGGCTCGTACGGCACCGGGTTCCAGATCGGCGCGCGCGGCTACCACGACTTCGCGTGCACGTACGTCGCTCCGGCGGAAACCCGCGAACGCCTGGTCGTGCACGGCCGGGAGGTGGTCGTCGCCGAGGCGCGCGACGGGCAGTCGTCCGTGGCCACCCTGATCGGCGCCTACCACGAGCTGATGACGGTGTTCGCCGGGCCGGCGCCCCGCCGCGCCCGCCTGCTCGACCTGTTCGGGGCGCTGCGGATCGAAGACCACGTCGACGGCATGACCGTCGTCCCGCGCGCGGAAACGCTGCTGGACCCGATGAACGAGCACTTCGTGGTCGTGGTGCAGGACCACGGTTCGCTGTCGATCCCCGCGCCGCGCCAGGCCGCCGCGCTGCTGCCGCGGCACGCGGGCGCGCGCACGCGGCACGGCGAGGTCTGGAAGGCCGGGTACGACGGGGATTCCGCGCGCTCGTTCGTCCTGGGCTGCCCGGCGGGCGTGGCCGAGGTCCACCTCGCGGACACCCCCGCCAAGACCGAGCGGGAACGCCTCGACTGGCTCGACGGCATCGACATCGCCTGGGACCGCCGATGACCCCGTCGATCGCGATCACCCTGCTCACCTGGGCGGCGATCCTCCTGCTGTTCTTCGGCCTGGCGGCCGTCCTGCGCGAAGTCCGGCTGCTGCGCGGGGTGGTCACCCGCAACGCCGACGGGTTCACGACCGCACCACCCGATCTCGTCCTCGGCCCGCGGTTCGCCGGGGACGGCGGCCGGATCGTGGCGGCGGTCGATTCGGGCTGCCCGCTGTGCCTGACGGTGGTCGAGCGGCTGGCCGGGCTCGGCGCGGACGCGACCCTGCTGACCCACGAATCCCCGGCGAGGTGGGCGGAGCTGGCCCACGGCCTGCCGGTGATCAGCGACGGCGAAGCGTGGCGATCGGTGTCGCACCTCGCCCCGCCGGTGCTGATGCTGCTGGACGGGACCGGCCGCGTCCGCCGGGTCCTGCTGCCGGTCCGGGCGGCCGAAGTGGACACGACGCTGGCCGAATGGGCCGGCCCGCAGTCAGGAGGTGGAACCGGTGACGCTGGAGTTGTCGCACATCCCGGAGCTTGACCGGCCCGGGCCGGCCGCCGGCGAAACGCGCGCGGGCCGGAAGCTGAAGACCCGCGGCACGCGCCGGACGTTCCTGCGCGCGGTGGCGCTCGGCGCGCTGACGATCGGCGCGACCGCGCTCGACTGGTCGGGCCTGTCCCGCGTCCGGCAGGCGAACGCGGAGTTCAGCCCGTACGGCATGCCGGGCTTCGACCGCAACGACTGCCGTGACGCCTACCCGACCGGCTACGCCGAGCTGACCGACACCAGCGGCGCGTACGTCAACACCTACGCCGCCTGCTTCGGCGGGTTCTGGCGCGGGAGCACCTACTGCGAAGCGGGCTGGCACAAGTACGGCACGTACAACGAAGGCGGCATCCAGGTCGACCACCAGCCGGTGGCCAACACGTGCGGCCAGTTCGTCGGCAAGAACGCGTGGCGGTGGACGACACCGGACCTGAAGGTCTACCGCTGCTCCGACGGCTTTTCCACGTTCTGGGGCGGCGGGTACACCGGCCAGACGTACCTGACGATCTGCCGCGCCGCCCTGTGACGGCCGGGGTATCCCGGCGCCGGTGGCACCCGCTGACGATCGCCGCCGCCCTCGTGCTGGCGGCGGCCGCGGTGACGATCGCGCTGGTGGCCGCGCCGGGCCGGCTGCTGCCGGCCGCGTGGCTGGTCCTGTGCGCGTCGGCCGGGTTCGCCACCAGCGGCTCCAGTTGAAGCCGGAACTCGGCGTTCGTGCTGAGCTCGCCGGTCTGGCGGGGCACTCCGACACTGGCGTTCTGCGCCGGCCTGGTTTCCGGCGGCGCGCTGAGCGCCCTGGTCCTGATCGTGGCCGGTTCCCTGCTGCGCGAACCACTTCCGGTGGCCGCACGCTGGGCCGTGGTGGCCGCGGCCCTGGGTGCGGTGCTGCTGCGGGAAACCGGCGTGTGGTCGTTCCGGCTGCCGGAGAACCGCAGACTGGTCCCGGACACGGTGTTCCGCCTCGGCCGCCACCTGGGCCCCCTCCAGTTCGGCTTCGAAATGGGCACGGGCGCCCGCACGTACCTGCCGAGCGGCCTGCCGTACGTCGCCGCGATCGCGGTGGCCCTGACGGCACCGCTCCCCGCGGCCCTGTGCGCGGGCGTGGGGTTCGGGCTGGGCCGGGCGCTGATGACGACGGCGAACCTGCGGTACGACGGGGAGAGCGGTTGGGACGGCGAGTGGCGGGCTCACGGCCGGGAGTTGAGGATCCTGACGGGGGTTGCCTTTGTCGTGCCGTTGGTGGCGGTCGCGGTGTTGTCCGGTAGCGGCTGATCGCGGTTCCTGACTTGGCTCAAATTAGTGCGCACCGCGGTCGAAGATGCGGGTGAGGGCATCGCGGAGGTCGTCGGGTAGCGGGGCGACGGCGGTGAGGGTGTGCTCGCCGGCCTGGATGTTGATGGTGCGGTAGCGGCGGGTGGTGCGCACGAACTTTTTGATCGACCAGCCGGTGGTCTGCTCGGTTCACCTGCTGACGGCCAGGGCGGCGAACACGACCGTCAGGTGCGCGTCGATCGACTCGCTTGTGGTGGTAGATCGGCCGCGCACGTAGGTCGTGGTTAGACATTCGGAACGACTTCTCGATGTGGAACAGTCGGTGGTAGGCGTCGATCACGAACTCGGCGGTGACGTCCGGGAGGTTGGTGACGTGGCCTTTGAGGCCGGCAAGGGCGCGTGCCTTGGCTTCCAGGGTCCGGTTGACACTCTTGGTGGCGCCGGTGAGCTGGGTGAACCGGTTGCGTTTGACCGCCGTCTTGCCGGCGACGGCCTGCTCGGCCTTGGTGACCTGTTCGTCGATGCCGTGCGGGGTGCGCCAAGCCCGGTCCTGGTAGTAGATGATCTGGTCGCGGCGCTGGTCCTTGGGGCCGGCAGGCCTGGGCTGGGTGAAGATGTGCCCGTCGGGGATCTGCTCATCCGGGTGCTCGTGGCGCCACGCCTGGACCACGTACGGCACGTCGGGTTCCGCGCGCCGAGGATGAACGACAAACCCGCGGCCCGTCCCCGGCATCGGTCTCGAAGTACAAGGTGGACACATCGTAGAGAACCAGTGACGCCGGCCCCAGGTCAGCGGTGCGGGCGCACGCCGCGGCCAATCGAAACCTGCCTCCTCGACCACCCGCAGACTGTCCAGCTTGCTGGTCGGCTCGACGATCCGTGCCAGCACCAGTAATCGGAACACCTCGTCACCACCAGCGGCCTCCTCGAACCCCAACAGCTGGTAGGCGTGGCCGAGCGCGTCCCACAGGTACCCCATCCGCGACGACGTGGTCGCACGCGGCCCACCACCAGCACCACTGCCGGCCTGCAACGCGAGGAGTGCACGATCTGCACCGCCCTGGCCCCGACGCCGTCTTCACCGTGCGCACACACGCCACGAGAGACAGCCTGCAACCGGCCGCTCAGTGCGCAGATTTTCGCCGTTCACACGACGAAACCGCAGCTCAACAGCCAGCACCCTACCCAAGATCAGCGATCTTGAGCCAAAGTCGGGTAAGGTGACGGAATGGTCATGCGGGTGGCGGTTCCCGTGCTGCCGTGCCGAGATGTGCAGGCAGCGCGGTCGTACTTCACGGACGCGCTCGGATTCGACACCATATTCACCTGGGAGACCCCACCCAGCTACGCGGCCGTCATCCGCGACACCGCCGAGTTCCACCTGTACGCCGAAAGCAGCGTCGGCCCGGCCAGGGTGACGGTTATTGTCGACGACGTCGATTCCTGCCACGACGAGCTGCGCGCCCGCGGCGCCGACATCGTCGAGCCACTGGCTGACCGGCCCTACGGGATGCGCGACTTCAACGTACGGACACCCGATGGGCACTTGTTGATCTTTAGCCAGCCGCTTACCGAGTACGGGTGACCATCAGCGGACCAGCCGGAAGAATGACCGGACCTCGTCGATGAACAACGCCGGCTGCTCGAACGCCGCGACGTGGCCGCCCTTGCCGGGCTCGTTCCAGTACCGGATGTTCGGGAACCGGCGCTCCGCCCACCGCCGAGACGGGCGCTGCAGCTCCTTCGGGAAGACCGAACAGCCGGTGGGTACGGTCACCGGCGCGCCGGCCGACCCGGAGATCCATTCGGTGACCTGCCGGAGGCTTTCCCAGTACAGCCGGGCGGATGAGGCACCGGTGCCGGGCAGCCAGTAGAGCATCAGGTTGTCGAGCAGCTCATCCCGGGCAATAACCCGATGCAGGTCGCCACCGGAGCCGGTCCACGACCAGAACTTCTCGACGATCCAGGCGCAGAGGGCGGCCGGCGAGTCGACCAGCCCGTAGCCGACCGTCTGCGGCCGGGTCGACTGCTGCGCCGAGCATCCGGAGCCCCATTCGTCCGCCTCCCGCAGTGTCGCGAGCACCGCCCGCTCGGCACCGGTGAGGTCGTCCAACGTGGCCGGGTCGGGCGGTGCGAGCGGCGGTATGAGATGGATGCCGGCGACCCGATCGGGTTGCCGTTGACCGATGCTCGTGGCGATGCTGGTGCCCCAGTCGCTGCCCTGGGCGCCGAACCGCCGGTAGCCGAGCCGGACCATCAGCACGCACCACGCGCCGGATATCCGCTCGATCCCCCACCCCGGCGCGGCCGGCTTGTCGCTGAAGCCGAAACCGGGAAGCGATGGGCAGACCCCTAGAACCGGCCGCTTACTGCGCAGATTTTCGCCGTTCACACGACGAAACCGCAGCTCAACAGCCAGCACCCTACCCAAGATCAGCGATCTTGAGCCAAGTCAGGTGTCCGGTAGCGGCTGATCGCGGTTCGGCCGACGGCTTTGCGGACGGGACGGTGTCCCAGCTGAAGAGTGGTCGAGACAGCAGAAGCGGCCCCGGTCAGGAGTCCCAACTCCCGACCGGGGCCGCCACTTTCTCCGTCACGGTGCCGTCTGGTACGCCCTGATCACCGTCTGGACGACCGCGTTGCCTTCGGTGTCCCGGGCCGTGATCCGCAGCGACACGAACCCGTCTCCCGGCGGGTTGTGCACCACCGCGAGACCGCCGTTGCCGATGCGCGCGGCCGGTACTGCCGTCCACTGTGCACCGTCGTCAGTGGACGCTTCGACCCGCAGGTCCGCCAGCCGGAACTCGCCCGAGCCCGGCTGGCGCTGGGCGGTCAGCGCCAGCACGAACGGACGGCCCGCCGGGGCCCGGCTCTGGTCGTCGACCGCGCCTTCCGCCCGGACCACCAGCAGCGGCAACGGTTTCGCCGGGGCCGCCACGCCCGGGTCGTGGAACGTCCAGGCCACGTCCGCCGCGGTGCCGACCACCGACCACGGCACACTGCGCGTCGCGACCGATCGGAGCGTGTACGTGCCCGGGCCGTCCGGGATGGCCAGTGCTCCGATGGCCGGGTTGGCCGCGGTCGCCAGCGTGACGCCGTCGCGCGAGAGCGTCGCCGTGCCCGTCAGGCCGCCCGGGGGCGTCGTGTACTGCTGCGGGTCGCTGCCCGACACCAGCGGGATCGCGTACGCCAGCTGGTTCCCCGCCCGGAGCACGCCCCAGCCGTCCTGCGGCGCGCCGAACGCGGGCCCGAGCGGCGCCCGGTTCCAGCCCGCGTGCTCGAACCCCGGCCGGTAGGTGCGGTACGAGTAGTTGCTTTCCGCGTCCGTCAGCGGATCGGGGTACACCGCCACGAGGTGCTGCCAGCTCACCCCGGTCGTGTAGTACTCCGTGCGCCGGCTCGGCAGTGGCTGCGCCGCGACCTCGTACGTCCCGCTGTCGGCGCCCGGGAACCCGAAGGTGACGTCGTCGAGGCGCAGGCTCTCGGCCGGCTTGCCCTGGGTGTGGTACCGGGCGTCGACCACCGCGAGATCGCGGTCGCGCACCCGGAACACGGGGTCGGCCGGCACGCGGCCGCGTTCGAGCAGCGCCAGCTGGTAGACGTACGCGCCGGGCAGCTGCGGGCCCAGCGTCGCCCGGAAGTACAGCCCGTAGGTGTGGTCGGTGACTTCGCGGTCCGAGCCGGCCGCGTACAGCTCGGTGCCCGGCTGGATGATCCAGGCGAGCGTGTTCGTGCGCGTCCCGCCCGGGTTCCCGGACACCAGGCCGAGTTCGCCGCCCTGCAACTGCGCGTCCGGGCGGTCGACCACCGCCCGCAGCGGCTTGCCCGTGCGGGCGTCGAGCGTGACCGAAACGGCGCCGGTCACCGCCAGCCCGGGCCGCGACAGCAGGGTGACGGCCGCCGGTCGCGTCTGGCCGCTCGGATCACCGGACACGTCGAACGCGTTGAGGTCGTAGCGCCCCTTGGGCACCCGGACCACGGCCGTGCCATCGGCGCGGAACGGCCGGACGCCGAACGCGGCGCCCGTAGTGGTGTCGACCAGGGTGGCGACGCCCGCGGTGAACCGCCTGTCGCGGCCGATCAGCCGCACGGACACGTCGTAGCTTTCGGGTTCCAGGAACGCGCCCAAAGCGGTCTGCACGGTGATCCCGGGCGCCGTCGCGGTCAGCCTGCCGCCGTACTGCCCGGCCGCGTCGCCGCCCGCCCGCAGGGTGACGCCGGCGTCGGCGTCGCCGTGCGCGGGCACCACGACCGACGCGGCCGACGGCGTGAACAGCGGCGAGGTCGTGGCGAGCGCCAGGGTGACGGCCGCGTCGCCGTCGTTGTGGTAGGTCACGGTCTTCGCGACGGGCGCGGTCCGCGGCCAGGCGACGAAGCCCCAGCCGAGGCTGCCGGTGGTGGCGGTGACCTGCTGGGTGACCGCACGCCCGGCGTCCACCCGGCCCGCGCCCTGCTCGACGACGTCGGCGGTGGGCTTCGCGGTGCTGGTCAACGTCGACTTGAGCCGGTCCGCGAGCCAGTCCGGGTGCCGCTGGAGCAGCAGCGCCGCCGTGCCGGCGACGTGCGGCGCCGCCATCGACGTCCCGGACAGCCGGGCGTAGTCCGCGTCCACCGGCGCGAGGTCGCCCTCCGGCGTGCCCGCGGCCCTGGCCGAGACGATGCCCTCGCCCGGGGCGGCGATGTCGGGCTTGACCGCGTGGTCGCCCATGCGCAGGCCCCGGTTGGAGAACGCACTGGTCGTGTCCTCGGCCGACACGCTGCCGACCGCCAGCGCCGCGTCGGCCGCGGCGGGCGCGACGACCGGCAGGGGTTCGGGCAGGTCCAGCGAGCGGTCGTTGCCGGCGGCGGCGACGAACAGGGTGCCGTAGCGGGCGGTCAGCGCGTTCACCGCCTGGGACACCGGATCCGTGCCGTCGGTCGCGTCGCCGCCGAGGCTCAGGTTGACCACGCGGACCTTCGGCGCGAGCCACTCCACGCCGGCGATGACCGCCGATTCCGGGCAGCCGGTGGCGACGCAGACCTTGCCGCTGATCAGCCGGGCGTCGGGCGCGACCCCGCGGTAGTGGCCGCCGGAGGCGGCGCCGGTGCCGGCGATGATGCCGGCGACGTGCGTGCCGTGGCCGAGGTCGTCGCCCCCGTCCGGCCGGGTCCCGGTGAAGTCCCGGGCTTCCACGACCTTGCCGGCCAGGTCCGGGTGGTCGGCCTTCACCCCGGTGTCGAGCAGGCCGACGGTGACGCCGCGGCCGGTGTACCCGGCCTGCCAGGCGGCCGGGCCGCCGATCTGCGGCACGCTGACGTCGAGGGCCGGGGTGGCCAGGCCGTCCAGCCAGACCCGGTCGACGCCGCCCCGCAGCGCGGACCCGGCGGTCAGCCACCGCCAGAACTCCGTGCCGCGGCGCCGGTCCTGGCGCAGCGCCGAGCCTCGCACGCTCGGTAGGTCGCGGACGGCCGTGGTGGCCGGCGGCGTGGCGGGGGCGCCGCCGGAATAGGTGATGATCAGGGGCAGAGCGCCTGCCGGGTCGGCGAGGTGCTGCCGCAGCAGTTCGGAAACGTCGAACAGCCGGGAATCGAGCCTGCCGGACGTCACCAGCGCCAGCGCGTCCGACGGCACCACGGTGATATCGCCGGGCTTCGCGCCGGTCGTCGTTTCGCGGAAGAAGCCGATCCGGTCACGGCCGGGACCCGGTTCGACCACGACCGCGCTTTTCCCGCGTGGATTCGGCAGCACCCGCACGCGGTCGCCGGTGATGAGCGTGACGGACTGCCCGGGATCGCCGTGCGCGCCGGGTAATGCGGGCAATGCCGCCGGTTCCGCCGCCGCCGGAACGGGCAGCGAGAAGCCCGCCACCACCACGGCCGCCACCGCCAGCTGTCTTCGATGCATGTCAGGACCCTCCGGCCGATCTTGTTTCCCCCATATTTTTCGCACCGTCCACAACTGCTGCGGAAAGGCCGCGGCCACGTTAACACCGGCCGGGGAGGATCAGGCAATACGTCGATTCCGTGAACCAACAGCCAGACAATTGATCACCGGAATGCCTGCCGTGCCCGAAAAGCGGCGAACTCAATTCACCCGGACGCCGGGGGCTGCACCGGCAGCCGCGGCGGCGCGGTGCTGGCGCGGGTGGTCAGCGCCGGCGCGAGGAGCCGGGTGCCGGGCGTGGCGGTGCCGTCGAGCTGCCCGATGAGCGTTTCGACGGCCAGCGCGCCGATCTCCCGCGCCGGGATCGCCACGCAGGTCAGCTCGAGGAAGCCGGGCGCGGTGAGGCTGTCCGGGCAGACCGCGACGACGGAGAGGTCTTCGGGCACCCGCAGGCCGCGCCGGTGCAGCCCGGCCAAGACCGCGGGCAGCGCCGATTCGTTGTGCACCACCAGACCGGTGACGTCCGGGTGCCGGGCGAAGAGCGCGTCCAACCCGCGCAGCGTCCGCCGGCCGGTGTCGCCCCAGGCCAGCGTGACCGAGCCGATGCCCCGGCGGTTCGCTTCCGCGGTGAAGCCCCGCGCGAGCCGGGTCGCGGCACTGCTGCCGCGCCGGTAGGCGGCGGCCGGCGAGCCGATCAGGGCGACGTGCTCGTGCCCGAGGCCGGCGAGGTGGCCGAGGCACAGCGCACCCGCCGCGGCGAAGTCGAGATCGAGGCAGCCGAGCCCGCGCGGCCGGTCCGGCACGCCGATCAGCACCGCGGGCTTGCGCAGGCCGAGCAGCACGGGCACGCGCGGATCGGCGGCTTCGACGTCCATCACGACGACACCGTCGGCCACGGACGAGGACACCGCGCGGCGCAGCGCGGCGGCGCCTTCTTCGGCGGTGAGCAGCAGCAGGGCGTGGTCACAGGCGCCGGCCGCGGTGATCGCGGCGGTCACGAACTCCCGCACGGCGACGTCGTGCGGGCCGGCCCGCAGCGGGACGACCAGGGCCAGGACGTTGCTCCGGTGGCCGGTGGCGACCCCGGCCCCGGCGTGCCGGTGGTGACCGTGCTTGTGCATGGCGTCTTCGACTGCCCCCCAGGAGACGGCGACCCCGTCGTCGTTCGTCGAACCGCATCGACGACCATCGAAAGTAGAGCACCGTCCAGGGACGTGCAAGCAGATCCCCGCAGTTGGGAACGCGTTCACCGGACAAGGTGAAGATCGAACCGATTCGATCATGCTACCCCGAACGGCGGACACCGGTCACCCGGTGGCGTCGCCGAGCCCGGCTCGGGCGAACGCGAGGACCTGGTCGACCAAGCCGGCCAGGTCGCTCGTCGCCGCTTTGGCCTGGGCTTGTCCTTCGCGGGTCACGTAGATCTCCCGCAGGCCGGTGACCACGGTGGCGGCGGCGAGGCGGGGGAGCAGGGCGTCGCCCGGGCGGCCGGTGTCCTCGCCGATGCCCGCGGCGATCAGGAGTTCGAGGTCGCGGTAGCCGGCGCGGGCGCGGCCGCGCAGGTCGTCGTCGGCCATGAGCAGTTCCGCGCGCAGGGCCCGGCGCTGCCAGATGTGCGCCGGGTCCACCCCGGACTCGTGGTCGCGCGCGTCGAGGTCGCGCATGGTCGCGTGCATCCAGTCGCCGACGGCGTCGAGGGTGCTCTCCGCGGTCCGGGCGCGCAGCCGGTGCGCCAGGGAGTCCGCGGTGAACGGGTCGTCGGCGAACAGCAGGTCTTCCTTGGCCGGGAAGTGCAGCGTGACCGTGCGGGTCGCGACGTCGGCCGCCGCCGCGATCTGCGCGATCGTCGTTTCGCGGTAGCCCTGGCTCGCGAACAGGTCCAGGGCCGCCTCCCGGATGCGGGTCCGGGTCTGGGCCTTCTTCCGCTCACGGCGGCCGTCACTCGCGGTCATGACCGGATCTTACCATCGGACGTATGAATGCAGTCCATGCTACTATTAGCTTGTCAGGTAGAAACGAGCGGAAGGACATGTCATGGCGAAGAACTGGCTCATCACCGGGACTTCCAAGGGCTTCGGCCGCGAGTGGGCCGAAGCGGCGCTCGCGCGCGGCGACCGGGTCGCGGCCACCGCACGGGACGTCGAAAGCCTGCGTCCGCTGGCCGACCGGTACGGCGACGCCGTGCTGCCGCTGCAGCTGGACGTCACCGACCGCGCCGCCGCGGTCGACGCGGTCGGCCGGGCGGCGGCCGAGTTCGGCTCGCTGGACGTGCTGGTGAACAACGCCGGTTACGGGCACTTCGGGATGGTCGAGGAACTCACCGAGGAGGAGGTCCGGGCCGAGCTCGAGACGAACTTCTTCGGCACGCTCTGGCTGACCCAGGCGGCGCTGCCCGTCATGCGGCGGCAGGGCCGGGGCCGGATCATCCAGGTCACCAGCGAAGGCGGTGTCCGCGCGTTCCCCGGCATCGGCGCCTACCACGCCTCGAAGTGGGCGGTGGAAGGGCTTTCGGACTCCTTGCGGCAGGAGGTCGCGGCGTTCGGGATCGACGTCATCTGCCTGGAGCCCGGCCCGTACCGCACGGACTTCGGCGGCGGCAGCATCCGGCAGAGCGCGCCGAACCCGGATTACGACGCGGTCCGCGAAGCCACCCGGATCGAGTGGGACCTCGGCGATCCGCGGGCGACGCGGGCGCCGATCCTGGAGCTCGCCGACACCGACGACCCGCCGCACCGGATTTTTTTCGGCAAGTCGCTGGCGGCGGTCGAAGCCGAGTACCAGGCGCGGCTGGACGGCTGGCGCAAGTGGGAACCGCTCGCGCTGGCCGCGTTCGGCTGAGGCGTCAGTGCCGGATCACGGCCGGTCGTAGGTGTAGCAGCCGCGGCCGGTCTTGCGCCCGAGCGGGCCGGCGTCGACCATCCGGGCGAGCAGCGGCGGCGGCGCTCCGGGACCGCGCAGTGGCCGGAGCCCAGCAGTACCAGCGCCTTTTCCGCGGCTTCCTGCACCGCTGGATGGGCGGCGGCGAGGACACTGTTCGGCCACCCCGGCGGCGAGGAGACGTCCGTGGTGATCGTCCGGACGACGAAGGACCTGGACGCCGTGCTCCCCGAGCTGAACCGCATCCTGGGCGGCCCCTGAGTTCCGGGCAGGCGAACGACCCCTCGCCGGGAAGGCGAGGGGCCGCGAAACGAGGCTCAGGCGAGCGCCGCGTCCATGGTGATCGTCGTGCCCGCGAGGGCCTTCGACACCGGGCACGTCTTCTCGGCGGTCTCCGCGTACTCGGCGAACTGCTCCGCCGTCACGCCCGGGATCGAGGCGCGCAGGGTGATCGCGATGCCGCTGATCTCGAAGCCGCCGCCCTTGGCCGGGCCGAGCGTCACCTCGGAGCTCACGTCGATCGAGTCCGCCGTGAGCTGGTGGGACTCCAGCACCCCGGAGAGGTTCGTGGCCAGGCAGGACGAGTGCGCCGCCGCGATGAGCTCCTCGGGGCTCGTCTGGCCGTCCGGGTTGCCCGCGCGGGTCGGGAACGAGACCGGGAACGTGCCTGCGTTGGACGAGTCCAGCGTGACCTCGCCCTTCCCGCTGTTCAGTCCGCCGACCCAGTGGGTGGTGGCGTCACGGCTGGGCATAAAGCCTCCTCAATGCTCGGATGAGTACGCGGCGGCCGACGCGGTCAGCCGGCGCAGGGTGGTGATGAGTTCCCGCCGTTCCCGGTCGTCGAGGCCGAGGGCGCAGCCGATGGCCGACGGAACACCGGCGGCGCGGCTGCGCACCGCCCGGCCCTCGTCGGTCAGGCTGACGACCACGGTGCGTTCGTCCGCGGGCAGCCGGGTCCGCGTGACCAGCCCGTTGGCCTCGAGTCGTTTGAGCAGCGGGGAAAGCGTGCCGTAGTCCAGGTACAGCGCCTCGCCGATCTCCTTGACCGGCCGGGCGTCGGACTCCCACAGCACGAGCAGCACGAGGTACTGCGGGTAGGTGAGATCCAGCTCGCCGAGCATCGGACGGTACGCATCCGTCACGGCACGCGACGCCGCGTACAGCGCGAAGCAGGCTTGCTCGTCAAGGCGGAACTCATCAGGCACGTCCGTAAACGTAGTGCACGATTACATCGTGCGCAAGGTATTCGGGAGATCGGCTGCGGGACGGTGCCTGGCCGCCGCCGTGCGCCGCTGCGGGGTGCCGGACCCTTCTGGCAGAGTCCGGGCCATGACCGAACGACCCGAGCGCCCGCAGGCGCCGCTCACCGGTGACGAGCGTGAAGTCCTGACCGGCCTGCTCGACTACCACCGCGCCACCGTCGCGTGGAAGGCCGGCGGCCTCACCGCGGACCAGGCCCGGCAGGTCCACCTGCCGAGCGAACTGACGACCGTCGCCGGGCTCGTCGCCCACCTCACCCTCAACGAGTGGTTCTGGTTCGGCGTCGTCGTCGACGGTGAAGAGGACACCTGGGAAGAAAAGCTCGGGCAGGACCCGGACGCGGAGTTCCGGGTCCCGCCCGGGACCACCGTCGAAGAGCTCCTCGCGGCCTACGAAAAACAGTGCGCCCGCAGCCGGGAAATCATCGGGAAGCGCGGCTTCGACGACGAAGTGACCCACAAGGACGAGACCTTCAACGTCCGCTGGGTCCTCACGCACATGATCGAGGAGACCGCGCGGCACGTCGGCCACCTGGACGTGCTGCGCGAGCTCACCGACGGCCTCACCGGGGAGTGACCTTCCTGGGCGGCAACGGGAAGAAGCCGCTGGTGCGCTCGACGTAGTGCGCGTACGCCGGGCGCGTGCGGGCCATTCCCTTCTCCAGCATGGGTTTTCCCGTCCCGCGGGCCAGGGTGAACGTCATCGCCACGGGGGAGAGGACGGTCGCCGCGCCCGGCCACGTCGAACAGGCCAGCAGGTAGAGGCCCCACCACACGCACGCGTCGCCGAAGTAGTTCGGGTGCCGCGTGTAGCGCCACAGCCCGGTGTCCAGCACCTGTCCCCGCGACGCCGGGTCGGCCTTGAACCGGCGCAGCTGCTCGTCGCCGATCGTTTCGAACAGGAACCCGAGCAGCCACACCGCGATCCCCAGGCCGCCGAGCACGCCGATCCCGGTGCCGTCCACGGCGAACTGCACCGGCAGCGAGACGAAGTACAGCACCACCGCCTGGAACAGGTACACGCGCAGGAACATCTTCGCCGGGCCGTGGCCCATCCGCGCGTACCGCGGGTCCTCCGGCAGCTTGTGGTTGCGCAGGTGCAGGTGCACCGAAAGCCGCACGCCCCAGACGACGGTCAGGAGCGTCACCACGAGCCGCAGCGGCAGCGGGCCGTCCCCGAACGGGAACGCCGCCAGCGCGACGAGCGCGAAGCCGAGCCCCCAGAACGTGTCGATCGTGTCGTACCGCCGGCGCACCCGCGCGATCCCGAAGGTCACCGTGACCGCCACGAGCGTGACGGCGGCCGTGACGAGCAGCTGCGGCACCGTCACCACTCCCGCGTCGCGGGCAGGCCGCTGGTGCCGTCCGCGAACGGCCGCACGGCCAGGATCTGGTCCACGCCCATCCGGTTCTCCTCGAACGCCAGCGCCCCGCCCACCAGGTACAGCCGCCAGACCCGCGCGCCCGTCTCGCCGATGAGCGCTACGACGTCGGCCCAGTTCTCCTCCAGCGTGGCCGCCCAGGCCCGGACCGTCCAGACGTAGTGCTCCCGCAGCGCGTGCACGTCCCGCACCTCGAGCCCGGCCGTCTCCAGGTGGCCGATCGTCCGGCCGACCGGCCGCATGGTCATGTCCGGAGCGATGTAGCGCTCGATGAACGCGCCGCCGCCGGGGGCGACGTTCCCGCGGGACATCTGCTGGAGCAGCACGCGCCCGCCCGGCTTGACCATGCGGTGCAGCGTCGCCGCGTACGCCGGGTAGTTGACCTCGCCGACGTGCTCGCCCATCTCGATCGAGGCGACCGCGTCGAACGGCGCGTCCGGCAGCTCCCGGTAGTCCTGGCGGCGCACCTCGACGCGGTCTTCGAGGTCGTGCTGGGCGAGCCGGCCGCGGATGTGCTGCAGCTGCTCGGCCGACAGCGTGATGCCGACGGCCTCGACGCCGTGGTGCTTGGCCGCGTGCACGAGCAGCGAGCCCCAGCCGCAGCCGACGTCGAGCAGCCGCATGCCCGGCCGCAGCCCCAGCTTGCGGCAGATCAGTTCCAGCTTGTCGTGCTGCGCCTGCGCCAGGCTCTGCGACTCGGACGTGAAGTACGCGCTGGAGTAGGCCATCGACTCGTCGAGCAGCAGCTGGTAGAAGGCGTTGCCGAGGTCGTAGTGGTGGGCGATGGCCGAGCGGTCGCGCAGCAGGCTGTGCAGCTTCCCGGACAGCCGGGCCTCTTCCGCGGGCGGCTTCGGCGGGAGCCCGGCGACCCCGAGCCGGGCGGCCAGCCGGACGGCCTCGGCCCAGTCGCGCGGCTTCAGCTCGACCCGGTTGAGCTCCCCCGTGCGGGTGAGGGCCCAGATCCGGCGGAAGCCGTCCGCGAGGTCGCCTTCGACGTCGAGGTCGCCGGTGACGTAGGCGCGGGCGAGCCCCAGCTCGCCGGGGGCGTAGAGCAGGCGGCGCAGGGCGCGGCGGTTGCGGAGCACGACCGTCGGCGCGTCGTGCGGGCCGGCGCGGGTGCCGTCCCAGGTCCGGAGGCCGACGGGCAGTGGCCCGCCGAGGAGCTTCTCGGCGAACGAGGCGAGGCGGTGCGCGGTGGTGTGCGGCATGTCCGGGATTCGCTCCGCCCCCTCGCGTGGATTGGTCGCTCTTGCCCGCGGCCGGGCGTACCCCGACGGTCGGCTCGCGTACCCAGCCGGTCGGCTCGCGTACCCAGGGAGTCGGACGGCGTACCCGAAGGGTCGGCTCACCGTCCGACCCTCCAGGTACGCGAACCGACCCTCCAGGTACGCGGGCCGACCTCCGGGGTACGGGTCGGTTAGGTGGCTCCCGGCTGGGAGCGGGGGCGGGGGAAGCGGGGAGACTTGGGGCGGATTGGTCGGCCGGCCCGGCAATCCGGGCGGGCCGCGGTCCCGAAGGACCGGTGTGGAGATCACGGGAGAACGCATCGGCGTCATCGGCAGCGGGGTGGCCGGGCTGACCGCGGCTTACCTGCTGCAGCGCAAGTACGAGGTACTGCTGTTCGAAGCCGACGACCGCCTGGGCGGGCACGCGCACACGCACGACGTGCCGAGCACCCACGGCGGCACGATCGGTGTGGACTCTGGCTTCATCGTCCACAACGAACGCACCTACCCGACCCTGCTGAAGCTGTTCGGGGAACTGGGGGTGGCCACGCGCGACACCGAGATGTCGATGAGCATCCGCTGCGACGGCTGCGGCCTGCAGTACGCCGGCGCGAAGGGCGTCGGCGGGCTGTTCGCCCAGCGCGGCAACGCCTTCCGCGGCCGGTACCTACGGATGCTGGCCGAGGTGAAGCGGTTCCACCGGCACGCGAAGCGGCTGCTGGCGGCGCCGGACGCCGGGGACGTCACGCTCGGTGCCTTCCTCGCCATCGGCGGCTACACCCGCTACTTCGTCGACCACTTCATGCTGCCGCTGGTGTCCACGGTGTGGTCGGCAGGCCGCACCGACACGCTGCGGTACCCCGCGCGGTACCTGTTCGAGTTCCTCCGCAACCACGGCATGCTCTCGGTGCAGGACTCGCCGTCCTGGCGGACGGTCGTGGGCGGCTCCCGCGAGTACGTCGAGCTGGCGGCGAAGCAGCTGACAGCCGTGCACCTGTCGACGCCGGTCCGGTCGATCCTGCGGACCGCGGGCGGTGTCGAGATCCGCGACGACGCCGACACGCCGCACCGCGTCGACAAGGTCGTCGTCGCCACGCACGCCGACCAGGCGCTGGCCCTGCTGGCCAACCCGACCGCCGCCGAGCGCGAGGTGCTCGGCGCGTTCCCCTACTCCGAGAACGAGGCCTGGCTGCACACCGACACGAGCGTGCTGCCCTCGCTCGCCGGGGCGAGGGCCGGCTGGAACTACCGCGCGCCCGCCTGCGGTGCGCCCACCGGCGCGGTCCGGGTCAGCTACGACATGAACCGCCTGATGCGGCTCGACGAGCCGACCGGCTACGTCGTCACGCTCAACCCCGGCGACGGCCCCGCCCCGGAGCACGTCGTCGCGCGGATGCGGTACGAACACCCCGTCTACACGCCGGAATCCGTTGCCGCGCAACGACGGCTGCCCGAACTGAACGACGGCGTGGTCGCGTATGCGGGCGCTTACCACGGCTGGGGGTTCCACGAGGACGGCTGCTCCTCCGGCGCCCGCGCCGCGGAAAGCCTCGGGGTGGACTGGTGACGAACGCGCTCTACGACGCCACGGTCGCGCACGTGCGGCGGATCGACCCGCCGCACGCCTTCGCCCACCGCGTGTACCTGTGGCAGGTCGACCTGGCCGACCTGCCGCGGCTGCCGTGGTGGCTGCGGCCCTTCGCCCGGTTCGACGCCCGCGACCACTTCGCGGCCGCCGATCCGCGCGGCATCCGGGAAAAACTGGACGCGTGGCTCGAAGAGCGCGGGGTCGACCTCGGCGGCGGGAAGGTCGTGATGCTCGCCGCCGCGCGCGTGCTCGGGTACGTGTTCAACCCGATCAGCGTCTACTGGTGCCACGACTCCGCCGGCCGGCCCGCGTGCGTCGTCGCCGAGGTGCACAACACCTACGGCGGCCGCCACGCCTACCTCCTGCACCCCGACGAGGCCGGCCGCGCCCGCGCGGCCAAGGAGTTCTACGTCTCGCCGTTCCAGGAGGTGGACGGCGAGTACCGGATGCGGCTACCGCACCCCGACGCGCTGCTCGACCTGACCGTGGCCCTGCGCCGCGGGAACTCCACGCCGCTGGTCGCTACGCTGCGGGGAGTTCGCCGCCCGGTGAACGCGCGGTGGCTGGCCCGGCTCGTGCTGGCCCGGCCGCTGCTCCCGCAGCGGGTGTCCGCGCTGATCCGCCGCCACGGCGTCACGCTGTGGCTGCGCAAGGCCGCGGTCGTGCCGCGCACCCCGCAGACCGCCGGAGGACAGCTGCATGGATGAGCAGGCCCGCCCGCGCCCGCTGGCGCCGGTGCCCGCCGAAGTGCCCGCGGGTCCGACGGCCGAAGAGCTCATGGTGCGCGTCGCCAAGGGCGACGAGCGCGCCTTCGAGCTCCTCTACGATCAGCTCGCCGGCCCGATCCACGGCCTGGTGCGGCGGATCGTGCGCGACGCGGCCCAGTCCGAAGAGGTCGCCCAGGAGGTGCTCGTCGAGCTCTGGCGCACCGCGACCCGGTACGCGCCGGACAAGGGCTCGGCGCTGAACTGGGCGATGACCCTGGCCCACCGCCGGGCCGTCGACCGCGTCCGCTCGGCGCGCGCCAGCACCGAGCGCGAGCAGAAAGCGACCTTCGAGGCCGCCCGCGGGCGCCCGTTCGACGAAGTTTCCGAGTCCGTCACCGCGCGGCTCGAACGCTCCCAGGTGCGCCGGTGCCTGTCCTTCCTGACCGATCTGCAGCGCGAGTCGGTGCTGCTCGCCTACTACCAGGGCTATACGTATCGCGAGGTGGCCGAAGTGCTGTCGACGCCGCAAGGAACCGTCAAGACGCGGCTGCGTGACGGGCTGATCCGCCTGCGCGACTGCCTGGGGGTGACCGCGTGAGCTCGCCGGAGATGCACACCCTGGCCGGCGCCTACGCGCTCGACGCCGTCAACGACGTCGAGCGCGCGGAGTTCGCCCGCCACCTCGAGCAGTGCGAGTCGTGCACGCAGGAGGTCGCCGAGCTGCGCGCGACGGCGGCCCGGCTGGGCGCGGCGATGGCCGAAGAGCCGCCACCGGGCTTCAAGGACCGCGTCATGACCGCCATGCACGCGACCCGCCCGCTGCCGCCGCTGACCCGGCCCGGTTCGCCCGAGCGGCACCGCCGCTCGGCCCGGGCCCCGCGCTGGGCGGTGGTCGTGGCGGCCGCGGCGGCGGTGATCGGCCTCGCCGCGGGCGGGGTGTTCGGCGGCATCGCGCTGACCCAGCAGCAGGAGCTGCAGGCCGCGCAGAGCCGTCTCGACCAGGCGAAACAGCAGTTCGCGCCGGTCGCGGCGCTGCTCGCGGCCCCGGACGCCAGGACCGCGCACGGCGAGGCGCCGATCGGCGGCGGCGTCACGGTCGTGCTGTCGCGGTCGCTCGACCGGGTGATGGTGATGGACGCGGGCCTGCCGTCGCAGCCGGGCGGGAAGGTCTACGAAGCCTGGCTCATCAGCGGCGGGGACGCGCCGCGCTCGGCGGGCGTGCTCGCGGCCGCGGCCCAGGGCGGCCTGGTCGTGGCGGACGGCGTCGGGAGCGCGGACAAGGTCGCGGTGAGCGTCGAACCGGCAGGCGGATCGCCCACCGGAACACCCTCCGACGTCCTCATGAGCATGCCCGCGCCCGCCTGATCGGCGGCCATACCAGATCGGGTGGCGGCGGTGCTCGCGGCCCGTCGCTCTTGCGCGCTCGAACGTGTTGTGGCAAAACACCTTTGCGACACACGGCGTGCCTACTGGATTAGAGCCTGCCTGGTGCCTACCGTCCTGCCTAACGTCGGCGGTTGACATAACTCTCGATCTGGGGTTGAGGTCGAGGGTTCGATCTTCGGCCGGCGGGCTGTACGGGCACAACGATCAGGAAGGCGGACTTCGATGACGCCCCCGCACAACTACCTTGCGGTGATCAAGGTGGTCGGCATCGGCGGTGGCGGCGTGAACGCCGTGAACCGCATGATCGAGGTCGGCCTCAAGGGTGTCGAGTTCATCGCGGTGAACACCGACGCACAAGCACTGCTCATGTCCGACGCCGACGTCAAGCTGGACATCGGCCGCGAGCTGACCCGTGGCCTCGGCGCGGGCGCCGCCCCCGAGGTCGGCCAGAAGGCCGCCGAAGACCACCGCGAAGAGATCGAAGAGGTCATCAAGGGCGCCGACATGGTGTTCGTGACCGCGGGCGAGGGCGGCGGCACCGGCACCGGCGGCGCGCCGGTCGTCGCGCAGATCGCCCGCAAGCTCGGCGCGCTGACCATCGGCGTCGTGACCCGCCCCTTCACCTTCGAGGGCAAGCGGCGCGGCAAGCAGGCCGAGGACGGCATCCAGGCGCTGCGCAACGAGTGCGACACGCTCATCGTGATCCCGAACGACCGGCTGCTGCAGCTCGGCGACATCGGCGTCTCGCTGATGGACGCGTTCCGCTCCGCGGACGAGGTGCTGCTCTCCGGTGTCCAGGGCATCACCGACCTGATCACCACGCCGGGTCTGATCAACCTCGACTTCGCCGACGTCAAGAGCGTCATGTCCGGCGCGGGCTCCGCGCTGATGGGCATCGGCTCGGCGCGCGGCGAGGGCCGGGCCATCCAGGCCGCGGAGAAGGCGATCAACTCGCCGCTGCTGGAGGCGTCCATGGACGGCGCCCACGGCGCGCTGCTGTCCATCGCCGGCGGCTCCGACCTGGGCCTGTTCGAGATCAACGAGGCCGCGTCGCTGGTCCAGGAGTCCGCGCACCCGGACGCGAACATCATCTTCGGCACGATCATCGACGACTCCCTCGGCGACGAGGTCCGCGTCACGGTGATCGCCGCCGGGTTCGACGCCGGCGCGCCGACGCACAAGAAGCTGGACCCGTCGACGTTCGGCTCCGGCTCGCGGCCGTCGGGCACCACCGCGTCGGCCTCGGCCGGCCAGGTGTCGAACCCGCCGACGCCGCCGTCGGGGGCCACCCCGGTGCCGTCCGCGGGCAGCTCCGGCTACCCGGTGGCGCCGCCGCGGTCGCACTCGCCGCTGCCGCCGGCGGGCGGCAACCAGCCGTCCGGCGGGCTCCCGCAGCCCGGCGGCGGTTCGCGCGGCTACTCGCCGCTCGGCTCGAACGCGACCCAGGGCAGCCTGCCCGGCCGCGCGATGCCGGTGCACGACGACCCGTCGGACGACGAGGTCGACGTCCCGCCGTTCATGCGGCGCTAGCCACTCACCTCTGAAGGCCGTCACCCGCGAACTAGAGTCGTGGGTGATGGCCTTCGGCGATTCCGGCCGCGCGTGTTGGCGGGCAGCTCGGGGTCGGGACAGCAGCGACGTTCAGGAGGATTCGTGCGGGTTCGGCGAGTGGTCACGACCAGGGCGGGCGGCGCGTCACGGCCGCCCTACGACACCTTCAACCTGGGCGACCACGTCGGCGACGACGAGGGCAACGTCTACGCCAACCGGAAGCGGCTGGCCTCGGAGCTGGGCCTGGCCGAGGACAAGCTGGCCTGGATGGAGCAGGTCCACGGCCGGACGGCGACCATCGTCGACGGCACCGAGACCGCCGCGGCGGAGGCGACCGACGCCCTGGTGACCGCGACCCCGGGCGTCGCGCTCGTGGTCCTGGTCGCCGACTGCGTGCCGATCCTGCTGGCCGACGCCGAGGCCGGGGTGGTCTCCGCGGTGCACGCGGGCCGGGTGGGCGCCCGGGTCGGCGTCGTCCCGGCGGCGGTCAAGGCCATGCAGGAAGCGGGCGCCGAGGTGGGGCGGATCGAGGCGCTGCTCGGCCCGGCCATCTGCGGCGACTGCTACGAGGTTCCCGCCGAAATGGCCGCCGACGTCGACAAACACGTTCCGGGTTCCGCCTGCAAGACGCGCAAGGGCACGCCCGGGCTCGACCTGCGCGCCGGGCTCTGGCAGCAGCTCGCCGACCTGGGCGTCGGCAAGATCGGCGTCGACCCGCGGTGCACGAACGAGGACAAGACGCTGTTCAGCTACCGCCGCGACGGGACCACCGGGCGGATCGCGGGCATCACCTGGGTCGAGGCATGACCGACCGCAAGGCCGAGCTGGCCGAGAACCTGCGTGAGGTCGAGGAGCGGATCGCGGCCGCGTGCCGGGCGGCCGGGCGTGCCCGCGAAGAGGTCAAGCTGATCGCGATCACCAAGACGTTCCCCGCGTCCGACGTCGCGCTGCTGGGCGAACTCGGTGTCACCGACGTGGGGGAGAACCGCGACCAGGAGGCCGGCCCGAAAGCCGCCGAAGTTCCGGGCCTCCGGTGGCACATGGTCGGCAGGCTGCAGCGGAACAAGGCCAGGTCCGTGGCCGGGTGGGCCGACGAAGTGCAGTCCGTCGACTCCGCGCGGCTCGCCGACGCGCTCGCCAAGGCGGTGCACACCGAGCGTTACAACGGTAAACGTGATCATCCCCTCGACGTGCTGATCCAGGCCAGTCTCGACGACGACCCCGAGCGCGGCGGCTGCCCGCTCCCCGAGCTGAACGCGCTCGCCGAGCGCATCGCGCAGACGGATGAGCTGCGGCTTCGCGGCCTGATGGCCGTCGCGCCGCTGGGTGCGGACCCGGCGGCGGCCTTCGAGCGGCTCGCTCGCGCGGGTGAGCAGCTCCGCAAAGATCACCCGAATGCCGCAGACGTGTCCGCCGGGATGAGCCATGATCTCGAACAGGCGATCACGCACGGCTCGACGTGTGTGCGTGTCGGAACCGCGTTGCTCGGTGGACGCGGTTTAGCCTCGCCGTAGGGAGCCCGCGCGGTCGTCACGTTTCGTGGCCGCTCGCGCGGGGCACTGACGGCGTGGAGAACAGTCAGTGCGGGAGCGGCTAGGGCTAGGGAGAGGCATGAGCGCGCTGCAGAAGCTGAAGGCCTACTTCGGGATGGTGCCCGCTGACGACGACGGCTACGAGGAAGACGATTACCGGCGCGGTTACGACGACGACTACGACTCCTACGAGGAGCCGGCCCCGCGGTCGTCGCGTTCACGGTACCGCGAGGTCGACGACACGTACGACGAGCCCGTCAGCCGCAGCCGGTCACGCTCCGTGGCCAGCTCCGAGCCGGCCGTCCACGGCGCGCTCGCCATGGACCGCCAGCCGGAGCCGGTGGCGCGCCTGCGACCGGTCACCGAACCGGTCGTCCGCCAGCCGGTGCGTGACCCGTTGAGCCGCATCACCACGCTGCACCCGACGAGCTACGCGGAGGCGCGGGCGATCGGGGAGCACTACCGCGAGGGCATCCCGGTGATCATGAACCTCACCGAGATGGAGAACGCGGACGCGAAGCGGCTCGTCGACTTCGCCGCCGGGCTGGCGTTCGCGCTCCGGGGGTCGATGGACAAGGTCACCAACAAGGTGTTCCTTCTCTCACCGCCCGATGTGGACGTCACGGCGGAAGACCGCCGGCGGATTGCCGAGGGCGGATTGTTTTTGCGGGGCTGAAGTCCCGTGAACCGCTGAGCGCAAGCAGACGTGACTTTGCCGACCCGATCCGGGGTCGGCCCCCTCAACTGCGTCTTCGGAGAGGGCGCACGGTTAGAGTAGGTACGTGGAAGCTGTGTGGCTGGTCGTCTGGTACGTGCTGTTCGCCTTCTGGCTGCTGCTGACGGCGCGGATCGTGGTCGAACTCGTCCGGACCTTCGCGCGTGAGTGGCATCCGGCCGGAGGGGTTGCGGTCACGCTCGAGACCATCTACACAGTGACGGACCCGCCGGTCCGGTTGTTCAGGAGGATCATTCCGATGGTCCGGATCGGCGGCGTCGGACTGGACTTGTCGATTATGGTGCTGCTGTTGGTTGTGTTCTTCGCGATGCAACTGGCGACTCCAAGTTGATCGGGGAAACTTGGGTGGACCCTGCAGGCCATGGAGTGCGTGAGGTGATCTGATGTCGTTGACCCCCGCTGACGTGCATAACGTCGCGTTCAGCAAGCCGCCCATCGGCAAGAGGGGCTACAACGAGGACGAGGTGGACGCGTTCCTCGACCTGGTGGAGACCGAGCTGGCCCGGTTGATCGAGGACAACAACGAGCTGCGCCAGCAGATGGAGCAGCTCGACGCGGAACTCGAGTCGACTCGCAGCGAGCTGGAAAGCGCCAAGGCGAACGTCGGTGCGCCGCCCATGCGCGAAGAGCCGTCCCGGCGCCTGGCGCCGGTGCCGCCGCCGCAGTCCGCCATGGAGCAGACGCAGGCGCACTCGATGGTGGCCGACAACACCGAGCCGAACGTGCAGGCCGCCAAGGTCCTGGGCCTGGCCCAGGAGATGGCCGACCGGCTCACCGCCGAGGCGAAGACCGAGTCCGACGGGATGCTGGCCGAGGCCCGCACCAAGTCCGAGCAGCTGCTCTCGGACGCCCGGGCGAAGTCCGACTCGATGGTCAACGAGGCCCGCACCCGCGTCGACACGATGCTGAACGACGCGCGGACCCGTGCCGAGACCCTGGAGCGCCAGGCGCGCGACAAGGCGACGACGCTGGAGCGCGAGTCGCAGCGGAAGTACACCGAGACGATGAACAGCCTGAACGCCGAGAAGAGCGGCCTGGGCAAGAAGATCGAAGAGCTGCGCACGATCGAGCGGGAGTACCGCACCCGGCTGCGCGGGTTCCTCGAGTCCCAGCTGCGCGAACTCGACGACCGCGGTTCCGCGGCCCCCGCGTCGGCCTCGTCGAACTCCGGGCAGTCGTCCGGCTCGACGAGCGGCGGCCAGGGCTACTCCTTCGGTCCGCGCGCCGAAGCCGGCTGATCTGACTCCTGGTCCACCCCGCCGGCGACGTCGGCGGGGTGGACCACGGCTCGGAGTCGATCCGGCACCAGCCGTGGGCGGGTCGTGGTCCGCTCCCGGGTGGTTCGTGTTGTAATTCAGCGTGCTTTACATCGTGCTGGTCCTGGTACTGGCGGCGCTGGGGTTGCTCGTCACCGCGCTGATCACGGCGTCTTCGCTGTGGGCGTGGGTCTCCATCGGGCTTTCCGTGCTGGCCGGGCTGATCCTGGTCGCCGACTGGCTGCGCCGCCGTCGCCGGGCGGCCACACCCCCGGCATCGGCCGCCGCTTCGGCGCCGGAGCCCGAGGCGGCCGGGTCCCAGGCGCCGGTCGAGGAAGAACAGACCACCCTGATCCCGGCCTCCGGCGACCTGGGCGACCCGGCCGATACGCCCGAGCCCGAGCCGGCCGTCGAGGCCGACGCTTCAGCCGAGACCGAAACGAAGGCCGATTCCGAGCCGGGCGTGGAAGAAACCCCGGAGGCGGACGTCGCCGTCCTGGCCGACCTCGAGGACGAGGTCGTGGTGGTCGACGAGCACCCCCGCTACCACCTCCGCACGTGCTCCTGGCTGGGCGCCCGCGACACGATCCCCATCGGCGTGGGCGAGGCCCGCCAGCTCGGCTTCACCCCCTGCGCCACCTGCACCCCCGACGCCACTCTGGTCGCCCCCCACCGCTGACCCGCGCATCCCCCGTGATGCCCCGCCAATCACGCAAGATGCCCCTCCAGACACACGTGATGCCCGCCGGGACACACGTAATCCCCGCCGTATCTCGCGTGATTGAAGCCGGTACGGCCCTGATTACGCGAGTTCCGGGCTCAATCACGCGAGTTCCGGGTCTGATCAGGCGGGAGACGGGTTTCAGGCCGCCAGGTCGGTGACGCCGAGGTGGGTTTCCAGGGCTTGGACGCCCGACGCGGTCAGCCGCAGCGCGCGGTGGGCCTGCGCGCGGGGCGTGACCCAGCCCGCGTCGAGGAACCGCGTCGCCACCGCGGCGCCCAGTGCGCCCGCCAGGTGGTGGCGTTGCTCGCTCCAGTCGAGGCAGAACTTCAGCAGCGGACGCCGTCCGGCCCTCTTGCCGACGCTGCTCGGGCTCGGCACCGGCATGGGCCTGCTGACCACCGCGGTGGTGACGGCCGCGGTCAGCGGCATCCCGCCCGAACGTGCGGGCATCGCCGGCGGCATCAACAACACGGCCCGCCAGGCCGGCGGCGCGCTCGGGGTGGCGGTGCTCGGCGCGCTGCCGGGCTCGGGGCTGCCCGCGGTGGGCGTCATCGCGGCGGCGTTGTGGCTGGTCGCGATCGGCGTGACCGTACGTGCCCCTCGTGACAACCCGGTTGCGCGGGCCCGTTAACCTGGTAGGCAACAGGCGTCGATCCGGCCATCACCGGGGAGCCTCCGGAAGAACCGAGCGCGAGCTCTCAGTAGAACCGGACGGGTGCGGCCCGTGACAGCCGTCGAATGAGCGGCCCGGGAGCACCTGCCGGGCAAGCGGGGTGGTACCGCGGAACGCCGAAGCGTGTTTCGTCCCCGTGTGGGTGACCGGGAGCCCGGTCGTCCGTACGCGAGAGACGAACCGAGGAGCACCCGGATGTACCCCCAGGCCCAGCTCGGCGACGGCGCAGGAGTCCCGTCGCAGCCGTCGTTCCCCGACCTGGAGAAGCAGGTCCTCGCCTACTGGGAGACGGACCGGACCTTCCAGGCGACGATCGACGCGCGCCCCGCGGGCGAAAAGGGCGAAAACGAGTACGTCTTCTACGACGGCCCGCCCTTCGCCAACGGCCTGCCGCACTACGGCCACCTGCTCACCGGGTACGTCAAGGACCTGGTGCCGCGCTACCAGACGATGAAGGGCCGCAAGGTCGAGCGCCGGTTCGGCTGGGACACCCACGGCCTGCCCGCCGAACTCGAGGCGATGCGCCAGCTCGGCATCACCGAGACGTCCGAGATCGAAGAGATGGGCATCGCGAAGTTCAACGCGGCTTCGCAGGAGTCCGTCCTCCGCTACACCGACGAGTGGCGCGAGTACGTCACCCGCCAGGCGCGCTGGGTCGACTTCGACAACGACTACAAGACCCTCGACGTCACCTACATGGAGTCGGTCCTGTGGGCGTTCAAACGCCTGTGGGACAAGGGACTCGTCTACGAGGGCTACCGCGTCCTGCCGTACTGCTGGCGGGACGCGACGCCGCTGTCCAACCACGAGCTGGGCATGGACTCCGACGTCTACCGCAACCGCCAGGACCCGGCCGTCACGGTGGGTTTCCGCCTGGAGGGCAACAACAACGACCTCGACGGCACCTACCTGCTGATCTGGACGACAACGCCGTGGACGCTGCCGTCGAACCTCGCGACCGCGGTGCACCCCGAGGTGGACTACGTCGTCGTCGAGCACGACGACAAGCGGTTCCTGCTCGCCGAAGCGCGAGTTGCCGCGTACGCGCGTGAGCTCGGCGAGGAGCCGACGGTCGTCGCGCACTACACGGGCACGCAGCTGCTCGGAACCCGTTACGCGCCACCGTTCCCGTACTTCGTGGGCACCGAGAACGCCCACCAGGTGCTGGCCGCCGACTACGTCACCACCGACGACGGCACCGGGATCGTCCACATCGCCCCCGCCTACGGCGCCGACGACAAGCTCGTCACCGACGCCGCCGGCATCCCGCCGGTCACGCCGGTCGACGCGCACGGCAAGTTCGACACCACCGTGCCGGACTACGAAGGCCAGCAGGTCTTCGACGCCAACCCGAACATCGTGCGGGACCTCAAGAACGGCACCGGATCCGCGGCGCAGCAGGGTGCCGTGCTGCTGCGGCACGAGACCTACGACCACAGCTACCCGCACTGCTGGCGCTGCCGGAACCCGCTGATCTACCGCGCGGTTTCGTCGTGGTTCGTCGCCGTGACGCAGTTCAAGGACCGGATGGTCGAGCTCAACCAGCAGATCACCTGGTACCCGGAGAACGTCAAGGACGGCCAGTTCGGGAAGTGGCTGGAGAACGCCATCGACTGGTCGATCTCCCGCAACCGGTACTTCGGCACGCCGATCCCGGTGTGGCAGTCGGACAACCCGGAGTACCCGCGCACCGACGTCTACGGCTCGCTCGACGAGCTGGAGGCGGACTTCGGCGTGCGGCTGGACAACCTGCACCGGCCCTACATCGACGAGCTGACCCGGCCGAACCCGGACGACCCCACGGGTGAGTCCACGATGCGCCGCGTCCCGGACGTCCTCGACGTCTGGTTCGACTCGGGCTCGATGCCGTATGCCCAGGTGCACTACCCGTTCGAGAACGCCGAGTGGTTCGAGCACCACTACCCGAGCGACTTCATCGTCGAGTACATCGGGCAGACCCGCGGCTGGTTCTACCTGCTGCATGTGCTGGCCACGGCGCTGTTCGACCGGCCGGCGTTCCGCACCTGCATCTCGCACGGCATCGTGCTGGGCTCGGACGGCGCGAAGATGTCCAAGTCGCTGCGCAACTACCCGGACGTCAACGAGGTCTTCGAGCGCGACGGCTCCGACGCCATGCGCTGGTACCTGATGGCGAGCCCGATCCTGCGCGGCGGCAACCTCGTCGTCACCGACAAGGGCATCCGCGACGCCGTCCGCCAGGCCGTGCTGCCGCTGTGGAACTCGTACTACTTCCTCGCGCTGTACGCGAACGCCGAAGGCGTGGAAGGTACGTGGCGCACGGATTCGCCGAACGTGCTCGACCGGTACGTCCTGGCGAAGACGCACGAGCTCGTCACCGACGTCGAGTACGCGATGGACAACTACGACGTCGCGGGCGCGTGCCAGACCGTCCGTGACTTCCTCGAGGTCCTGACGAACTGGTACGTCCGGCGCTCGCGCGACCGCTTCTGGGCGGGCGACAAGGACGCGATCGACACGCTGCACACCGTGCTGGAGGTGACCTCGCGGATCGCGGCGCCGCTGCTGCCGCTGACCACCGAGGTCGTCTGGCGTGGCCTCACCGGCGGCCGCTCGGTGCACCTGACCGACTGGCCGAACGCCAACGACCTGCCCGCGGACGCGGCGCTGGTGACGGCGATGGACCGGGTGCGGCAGGTGGCGTCCTCGGCGCTCTCGCTGCGGAAGGCGAACAAGCTGCGCGTGCGGCTGCCGCTGCCGTCGCTGGTCGTGGCGGCGGCGGACGCCGATTCGCTGGCGCCGTTCGCCGACATCCTGCGCGACGAGGTGAACGTCAAGGCGGTCGAGCTGACCACCGACGTCGCCGCGCACGGCGGGTTCGAGGTTGCGGTGAACGCGCGTGCCGCCGGGCCGCGCCTGGGCAAGGACGTCCAGACGGTGATCAAGGCCGTCAAGGCGGGGGACTGGTCGTTCCAGGGCGGCACCGTGGTCGCGGCCGGGATCGCCCTGCAGGAGGGCGAGTTCGAGCGGCGGCTGGTCGCCAAGGGCGGCGGTGCGGCGGCGGAACTGCCCGGCGGGTCCGGGCTGGTCCTCGTCGACACCGAGGTGACGCCGGAGCTGGCGGCCGAGGGCCTGGTCCGCGACCTGGTCCGGGTCGTGCAGCAGGCCCGCCGCGACGCCGGGCTCGACGTCGCCGACCGGATCGCGCTCACCGTCGACGCGCCCGCCGAGGTCGTCGAGGCGGCGCGGACGCACGAGGAGTTCCTCGCGTCGGAGACCCTGGCGACGTCCGTGACGTACGGCCCGGTCACCGACGGCTTCGCCGGCGCGGTCGGCGACGGCACCAAGGTCGCGGTGGCGGTGGCGAAGGCCTGATTGCCGGAGGTGGCCGGTAGGGTGCAGACTCGACCGGCCACCCCGGAGCCGGGGCGGCACCTTGGGGGAGGGGTACGCCGAAGATGAGCCCTGGCACGAAACGCGGCATCCTGATCGGGAGCGCGCTGCTGGTCGTGGTGGCCGTGGTGGCCGCGTTCTTCCTGCTGAACAGCGGGAGATCGGCACCGGAGGCCGCCACCGGCGCGACCGCCGTGGAGCGCCCCGCCGCGCACGACCCGAACTCGGCGATCACCGAGTACCTGCAGGACGTTTCCGAGAACAACCCCGACGCGGCGGCCCGGCTGACCGACGACAACGCGGCGGCGGCGGTGGCCCTGCGGAGCACCCGCAACGCGCTGAACCCGTCGTCGGTGACCGCCAAGCTGACCGTCCTGCAGCCGGTGCCGGCCGGGGCGAAGCAGACGAGTGGCACGTACAGCCTGTCGTGGACGCTGAAGCCGGGTCAGGTCTGGACCTACGACGTTCCCTTCCAGCTCGCCCAGAGCGACGGGACGTGGCTGGTCCACTGGGCGCCGTCGCTGCTGCACCCGAAGCTGGAGGCGGGCCAGCGGCTGGTGGTCAGCACGGCCCCGCAGGACACGGTCGCGGTCGCCGACCGCGACGGCAAGCCGGTCGTCTTCAGCGGGCCCGCCGGCCCGCGGCTGGTGGACGGCAACCCGGCGCCCCTGCTGCGCACGGCGTTGCTGGGGCAGGTCACCGCCTCGACCGGCGGCGGCCTCGCCGTCGAGCGGCTGGACGCCGGCGGCAAGAGCGTCGAGCGGATGTTCGGGAAGGCACCCGCCGACGGGGCCAAGCCGACGGTGACGGGCCTGAGCCTGGCGGCGCAGAGCGCGGCCCAGGCCGCGGTGGACGGGTACCAGGGATCGGCCATGCTCGTCGCGCTGGACACGGGGTCGGGTGACATCCTGGCCGTCGCGCAGAACAGTGCCGCCGGGTCCTCGCCGAAGGCGCTCAGCGGCCTGTACGAGCCGGGGTCGTCGTTCAAGATCGCGACTTCGGTGGCGGCGATCCAGCAGAGCGGCCTCAACGCGGCTTCGCCGGTCGACTGCCCCGGCGTCGCGACGATCGGCACCCGGACGGTCCGGAACGAGGGCTTCGAGCTGGGCGCGACCAACCTGCAGACGGCGTTCGCGCGCTCCTGCAACACGACGTTCGGCAAGCTGGCGCTCGACCTGCCCGCGGACGGGCTGAAGAAGGCGGCCGACGAGCTCGGCCTCAACGCCGACTACGGAATCCCGGGGCTGAGCACCGAGCTGGGCAAGGTCGAGCCCGCGGCGAGCAAGGACGAGCAGGTCGAGGACGGGTTCGGCCAGGGCCGCATCCAGGTCAGCGCCCTCGGCGGCACGCTGATGGCCGCCACGGTCGCCACCGGCAAGGCGATCACCCCGAGGCTGTGGCACGACTTCGAGACCACGGTGCTCAAGGGCTACTCCCCGCCGCCGGCGCCGGTCCTCGGCCAGGTGCGGAAGCTGATGCGCGCGGTGGTGACCAGCGGCACGGGCCACGCGGCGGCCTCGGCGGGCGAGGTCTTCGGCAAGACGGGCACGGCCCAGTTCGGCGACGGCAAGCAGGCCACGGGCTGGTTCGTCGGCTACCGCGGCAGCGTCGCCTTCGCGGTGGTCCTGGAGAACTCGAACGACTCGGGCCCCGCGGTCCAGGTCGCCGCCAAGTTCCTCAAGTCCCTCTAACCCTCCGGCTCGTACCCGAAGGGTCGGCTCGCGTACCCCAACGGTCGGCTCGCGTACCCCAAGGGTCGGCCTGCGTACCCCGAGGGTCGGCTTGCGTACCCCGGGGGTCGGCTCATGTATCCCGAGGGTGGCCGGTGAGCCGACCCTCCAGGTACGCAGACCGACCGTCTGGGTACGCAGGCCGACCGTCCAGGTACGCAAGCCGACCTTCCAGGTACGCAAGCCGACCTTCCAGGTACGCAGGGCGACCCTCCGGGGACGTGGGTTGGGCGCGGTGGTTCGGCCGCGGGCGAAGTGTCGGGGTCGTAGCGTGGGGGGTATGGAGACCATCGCGCTGGCCGAGGTGGCCGCGGTGCTCGCCGATCCGAGCCGGGCCACCATGTGCCTCGTGCTGCTGGACGGGCGGGCCTGGACCGTCGGCGAGCTCGCGAAGGCCGCCGGGATCGCCCTCTCGACGGCCAGTGAACACGTCACCCGGCTGGCCGGTGCCGGCTTCGTCGCCCGGGTCAAGCAGGGGCGGGCCAGTTACGTCCGGATCGCCGACCCGCGCGTCGCCGAGCTGATCGAGCACCTGGCCCAGCACGCCGAACACCGCCCGGTGACCGGCCTGAAGTCGTCGCTGCGCGCGCGGCGGCTCGGGTTCGCGCGCACCTGCTACGACCACCTCGCCGGCGAGCTCGGCGTCGCCCTCCGCGACGGCATGCTCGCCGCCGGCCTGGTCGGCACCGCCGACGGGCTGGCGCTGACCCCGCGCGGCCGGGACGTGCTGGGGGACCTCGGCGTGCCGGTCGCCGCCGGGCGGCGGCCGCTGCTGCGCGACTGTCTGGATTGGACGGAGCGCCGCGACCACCTCGCCGGGGCGCTGCCCGCGGCGCTGCTCGAGCGGGCCGTCGACGCCGGCTGGGTGGCCACGGACGGGCACCGCGCGGTCAAGGTCTTGCCGGCCGCGGAGCAGCCGTTCGCGGCCCTCGGTGTCGATTTCGACGCGCTCAGTGGTGCCACCGCGCCTTAACACACCGGGCCTTCCGAGCCGAGCAGCGGTACACGAACGAGTTAACCCGGCCGCTTCACTATTCTGAGTGCCCCACGGCACTCGGGAGGGAGGCGGCATGGACCAGCTCCCCGTGCTGCTCGGCGTCGGCGGCATCGTGCTCCTCGCCTCCGTGCTCGCCGTGCGCGTGTCCATCCGGCTCGGCCTCCCCTCGCTGCTGCTCTACCTCGCGATGGGCGTGCTGCTCGGCGAAGCCGGCTTCGGCATCCGGTTCGACAGCCCCGAACTCACCCAGTCGCTCGGGCTCGCCGCGCTCGTCATGATCCTCGCCGAAGGCGGGCTGACCACCCGGTGGTCGGCGGTGAAACCCGCGCTGGGCACCGGAATCGCACTGTCCACAGTGGCCGTCGTGGTCAGCGTCGCGGTCACCGGCGCGGCCCTGCACTGGCTGTTGGGCCTCGACTGGCGGCTGGCGCTGCTGTGGGGCGCGGTGCTCGCCTCCACCGACGCGGCCGCGGTGTTCTCCGTCCTGCGCACCGCCGGGATCGGAAAACGGCTCACCGGCGCGCTCGAACTCGAGTCGGGCATCAACGACGCACCGGCCTACATCGCCGTCGTGGTGCTGGCCGAAGGCACCACTGTGGACTGGACGCTGCCGCTGCTGGTGCTCTACGAGCTGACCGCGGGCCTCGCCATCGGACTGGCCTTCGGCTGGCTCGGCGGCTTCGCGCTGCGCCGGGCCGCGCTGCCGGCGACCGGCCTCTACCCGCTCGCCACGGTCGCGGTGTGCGTCGTGGCGTACTCGTCCGGGCAGCTGCTGCACGCGTCCGGGCTGCTCGCCACCTACGTCGCCGCGCTGGTGCTCGGCAATTCGCGGCTGCCGCACCGGTCGGACACGCTCTCGTTCGCAGAGGGCCTGGGCTGGCTGGCGCAGATCGGGCTGTTCGTGCTGCTCGGGCTGTTCGCCTCGCCGGGGCGCCTGCTCGACGCCATCGTGCCGGGCCTGGTCGCCGGCGCCGTCGTGCTGCTGCTGGCGCGGCCGATCTCCGTCGTGGCGTCCATGCTCCCGTTCCGGCTGCCGTGGCGGGAACAGGCGTTCCTCTCGTGGGCCGGGCTGCGCGGCGCCGTGCCGATCGTGCTCGCGATGATCCCGCTGTCGCACGGCCTGCCGGGGGCGCAGCGGCTGGTCGACGCGGTGTTCGTGCTGGTCATCGTGCTGACGCTGGTTCAGGGCGCGACGCTCGGGCCGCTCGCGCGCCGCCTCGGCCTGGCCAAGAAGTCCGAGGCGCACGAGATCGAGGTCGACTCCGCGCCGCTGGACGAGCTGGGCGCCGAACTGCTGCAGGTCCGGATCCAGCCGGGGTCGAAGATGCACGGCGTGTACCTGTCCGAGCTGCGGCTGCCGGTCGGGGCGACGATCAGCCTGGTGGTCCGCGCCGGCGCGGGCTTCACGCCGCAGAAGACCAGCCGGCTGCAGGAGAACGACCAGTTGCTGGTCGTGACGACGAGCGCCGTCCGCGACGCCGTCGAGCGCCGGTTGCGCGCCGTCGACCGGGCCGGGCGCCTGGCCCGCTGGCGGGGCGAGGCCGGCCTCTGAGCACCCTCTGTGACCGGCGTCTCAGAATGTGCGACGGGGGTTGGCGGCCGGGCGCGCGTTCGGTTACCTTTCGAACCAGGTCATGAGTGCCAGCGCGAAGCCCCGGCTTGCTGGCCGGCAACCCTCCTACCGCGGTGGGGTGCCCCGGGTGAAGACCGGGCCGGTCGCGCCGTGCGACGGGCAAGCGCGGGCCCCTCGCCGGGGGTCCCCCGGATCGCCGAGGAGGCTCCCGATGACTCTCGCCATCGACCGCACCCAGCCCGAAACCGTTGCACCGCAGGAAATCCCGGGCGTCGCGGGTGCCGCGCTGCGCGTCCCGCTGGTGACCGGCGGGGACATCGGGTACGCCAACCTCGACCACGCTGCGAGCGCCCCCTGCCTCGACGCCGTCCGCGCGAAGGTCGACGAGTTCCTGCCCTGGTACGCCAGCGTCCACCGCGGGGCGGGGTTCGCCTCGCAGGTCTCCACCAAGCTCTACGAGCGCACCCGGGACGTGCTGCGCCGGTTCGTCGGTGCGCGGCGGACCGACACGGTCGTGTTCACCCGCAACACCACCGACTCCTTCAACCTCCTCGCGCGTAGCCTGCCCCGGCACACCACCGTGGTCGTGTTCGACACCGAGCACCACGCCGCCCTGCTGCCGTGGGCGGGCCCGAACGTGCGCCGGATCCCGACCCCGCGCACCCGCCTCGCCGCGGTGGCCGCGGTGGACGAAGCCCTCGCCGACGCCCCGCAGGGACCGCGGCTGGTCGTGGTCACCGGAGCGTCCAATGTGACCGGTGAGCTGCTGCCGGTGGCCGAAATCGCCGCCGTGGCGCGGAAACACGGCGCTCGTATCGCGCTCGACGCCGCCCAGCTGGCCCCGCACCGCCGGATCTCGATCAAGGACTTGGACGTCGACTACGTCGCCCTGTCCGGCCACAAGCTGTACGCGCCCTTCGGCGCGGGTGCGCTGATCGGCCGCGCCGACTGGCTGCGCGCGGCCCGCCCGTACCTCGCCGGGGGCGGCGCGACCAAGCTCGTCACCGAAGACGCCGTCGTCTGGAACACCGGGCCGGAGCGCCACGAAGCCGGCTCGCCCAACACCGTCGGCGTGTACGCGCTCGGCGTCGCGTGCGAAACGCTGAGCCGCAACTGGGACGCGGTCGTGGCGCACGAACAGGCCCTGCTCACCCGGCTGCGCAAGGGGCTGGAGAGCATCCCGGGCTGCGCCGAACTGCGGCTGTTCGACGCACCGGTCGACCGCGTGGGCACCCTCAGCTTCGTCGTCGACGGCTTCGACCCGGGCTGGCTCGCGGCGGTGCTGTCGGCCGAGTACGGCATCGGCGTCCGCGACGGCGCCTTCTGCGCCCACATCGCGGCGAAGCGGCTGATCGGCGTCACCGGCGGCGACGGGCAGCAGGCCGTCCGCGTCAGCCTCGGCCTCGGCAGCACCGAGGAGCACGTCGACCGCGTGCTCCTGGCCCTGCGGCAGATCGTCGCCCGCGGAGCCCGCTGGGAGTACGCGAAAGTGGACGGCCGCTGGGCGCCGGTCGGCGACCCGCGGGAGCTGCCGCCCTTCTGCTGAGCGCTAGCCTGGGCCGATGGGGAGAGGGCCGCGTATCTGGCTTCCGCTGGCGTTGCTGGGTTTCGCCGAAGTCGGCCTGGCCGCGGCGCGGCTGCTGGCCCGCCGCAGCCGGGCCGAGGACGAGGCCGCGAACCTCCTCCTCCGCCCGGCGGTCCCGGCCGGGCCGACCTACGGCTACGCACAGTTCCTGACCCAGGAAGACTTCTACTCGGGCGGCGCGGACCTGCCCGCCGGACCGGCGTGGCTGGTCGCGCTCGGCGTGGTCGTCCTCGGCACGGCGGTCTGGTACGCGTTCGCGCTGCGGCCCGTCCGCACCGGGCGGTTCGTCCTCGGCACGATCGGCGTGCTGCTCGCCCTCCCGCTGCTCGACCTGGTCGGTTCGTGGCAGTTCCGGCTCGGCGACGGCCTGCGTGGCCCGCTCCTGGCCACTCTCGGGTTGCTGCTGCTCGCCGCGTACGAACGCAGCCGGTTCGTCCTGCTGACGGCGGCCGGTTTCGCCCTGGTCGCGGTGGTGCTTTCGGCCGACGTCGTGGGCGTGCTCGGCTCGGCGATGCTCCTGCTCGCGGCCGCGTTCACCGCCCTGTTGCGCCGACCGCCCGAGACCCAGCCGTGATCGGGAGTCCGCGGCGCTGCTGATGGTGACGGTCGAACAGGTCCCGGACGATGTGTCCACCGCGTGGTGCTCGCCGAGGCCGCCCGGTACCGGCTGAAGCTGCGCCGCTGGTTCCCGCGGCCTCAGTGTTCGCGCTGGTCAAGACGGTGTTTATGCCCCCCGTGCCCGGCGCGCTCGCGGCTGCGGGCGGCTGCCTTCGCCGTGCTCCCGCGCCCGCGGCCGGACGGGCCCGCCGCGGCCTGAGCTGCACCGTGGACAATGGACCGGTGAGCACCGAGCCCAGCCACTCCGAACCCGACACCGCCGCCCCCGCCGACGCGGTGCCCGACCCGGCCGCCGACGCCCCCGAAAACCCGGAGGTCCCGGCGAAGCCGCTGCTGCCGAAGCGGCGGGTCGGCTGGGTGTTCGCGGTCGCCGTCGTGTTCTGGGCGATCGACCTGGTGACGAAGAACCTGGTCGTCGCCAACCTGGAAGGCAAGGAGCCGGTCAAGGTCCTCGGCGGCCTGATCTACTTGCAGGTGATCCGCAACCCCGGCGCCGCGTTCTCGATGGCCACCGGCATGACGTGGGTGCTCGCCCTGGTCGCGCTGGCCGTGGTCATCGCGATCATCTGGCTGTCGCGGCGGCTGCGTTCGCTCGGCTGGGCGATCGGCCTCGGCCTGGTGCTCGCCGGCGCCACCGGCAACCTGACCGACCGCATCTTCCGGCCGCCGGGCGCGCTGCAGGGCCACGTCGTCGACTTCATCTCGGCCTTCGCCCCGAACGGCAAGGGCTTCGCGATCTTCAACATCGCCGACTCCGCCATCTGCGTCGGCGGCGCCCTGATCGTGCTGCTGTCCCTGCTGGGCAAGGACTACGACGGCACGTCGACCAAGGACAAGAAGAAGGCCGGGCAGACGCCGGAGGAGCAGGCGTGAACTCGCGGATGCTCCCGGTGCCCGACGGGCTCGACGGCATGCGGGTCGACGCCGGCCTCGCCAAGCTGCTCGGGCTGTCCCGCACGGTCGTCGCCGAACTCGCCGAAGCCGGCGACGTGCTGCTCGACGGCCGTCCCGCGGGCAAGTCCGACCGCCTCTCCGGCGGTGGCCTGCTGGAGATCACCCTGCCGGAGCCGTCGAACCCGGTCGAGGTCGTCGCGCAGCCGGTCGACGGCATGCAGATCCTGCACGACGACGACGACATCGTGGTGATTTCGAAGCCGGTCGGCGTCGCGGTGCACCCGAGCCCGGGCTGGACCGGCCCGACGGTCGTCGGCGGCCTCGCCGCGGCCGGCCTGCGCATCGCGACTTCGGGCGCGGCCGAGCGCCAGGGCGTGGTCCACCGGCTCGACGCGGGCACCACCGGCGTGATGGTGGTGGCCAAGAGCGAGCACGCCTACACCGTGCTGAAGCGCGCGTTCAAGGAGCGCACGGTCGACAAGGGCTACCACGCGATCGTGCAGGGCCACCCGGACCCGATGCGCGGCACGATCGACGCCCCGATCGACCGCCACCCGCGCCACGACTACAAGTTCGCCGTCGTCCAGGGCGGCCGCCCGAGCGTGACGCACTACGAGGTCGTCGAGGCGTTCCGGGCGGCGTCGCTCGCGCACATCAAGCTCGAAACCGGGCGCACGCACCAGATCCGCGTCCACTTCTCGGCGCTGCGACACCCCTGTGTGGGTGACCTGACCTACGGCGCCGACCCGGTGCTGGCCCGCCACCTCGGGCTCAGCCGGCAGTGGCTGCACGCGAAGACCCTGGCGTTCGCGCACCCGGCGGACGGCCGCTGGGTCGAGTTCGAGTCGGAGTACCCGGAAGACCTGGCGAAGGCCCTCGAAATCCTGCGCGAGGAAAGCTACTAGTCCTCGATCGCCCAGGTCAGCGTGCGCTCGTCGGGCTCCGGCCGCGGGCTCCAGCGCACCGAGACCACGCGCGTGGCGTCCGGCAGGACGTAGACCGTGTGGCCGCCCAGCGTCTCGCCCGGTGCGACGCCGATCTTGTGCGGCGGCCGGGACGTCAGCGACACCGGCGCCTTGGCGATCGCCCGGCCGTCGGCGGCGAGCAGTTCGAGGTAGTTGTCCGGCAGTGACGCGAACGGCATCGGCCCGCGGTTGGTGATCTCGGTGTGCACCACCACCGCGCGTTCGCCGTCCTCCAGGCGGTACCCGGCCGCGCTGAAGAGGTAGTCGGCCGGGTCCTGGACCTCGAGCAGCTGCACCGACAGCTGCTCGCCCTCCAGGCCCTGGGTCTCCATGACCTGACCGAGCCTGCCCTGCTTGCCGCCCGGGGGCCCGCTGGGCCGGGGTTCGTCGCCGCGGGCCCACGACGCCGTCTGCGGGACGCCCCACGTGCTCACGGCCGGGTCGAGCGGCACCGGCGGCGGGCCGGGCCGGGGTGGGAAGGGCGGCTGCTGCGGCGGGCCGGGGTAGCGGCCGGACGGCGTCCCCTGGACGTGGTGCGGCCCGGAGGGAGGGCCCTGGACGCTGTAGGGCCCCGAGGGTGCGCCTTGCACGGTGTACGGCCCCGAGGCTGCGCCTTGCACGGTGTACGGCCCGGAGGGTGCGCCCTGGACGTTGTGCGGCCCAGACGGGACCCCTTGGACGTTGTGCGGCCCCGAAGGCGTCCCCGGAACGGGCGGCGGCATGGGCGGGCAGGGCTGCTGCGGCACCGGCTGCGACGGCGGCGGGAACTGCTGCGGCGGCCGGTTCGCCCACGACGGCGGGGCGCCGGCGATGGCCGCGCGCAGGCCGTTCGGGTCGCTTTCGACGCCGACGAGCAGCGGGAGCCCGCTGCCGGAGAGGGCGACCAGCCGGTAGGCGACCTCGCGGGGATCCATGCCGACCTTGGCCGCCAGCTCGTGCACCGCCACCTTGCCGAAGTCGGCGAGCGCGGCGAGCAGGCGGATGTCGACGGGATCGGTCACGGCCACCCCTCGAACGCTACCGCTTCGCCGATCCGCGCTGCCGGATGCCGTCCGCCCCCGGCGAACGGCTCGGCGTTTCTGTCGGTGATCTCCGTTAGGGTCGGCCGTGAGCACATCAGCCGAAGCTGGGGGTCCTGCCATGACCGCGGTCACCGAACTCGCCGACGAGTTCGTCGAAGCGCTCTTCGCCGCCGATCCGCTGACGCCGGCGCTGCTGGGCGTCCGGACGGCGGAGCCCGGTCTGGCGGACCTGTCCGCCGAGGCCGAGCGCGCGTTCCGGGCGCGGCTGTCGGGGTTCCTCGAGCGGGCCCGCGCGCTGGTGGACGGCGACCTTTCGGCCGAGGACCGCGTCACGCGCGAAGTCCTGATCACCACGGCCGAAAACCGCATCGCGGCGATCGACAGCCGGATGGCCGAGTTCACCGTCACCGACCTCTCCGTCGGCGTCGCGGCCGGCCTGCTCATGGCGCTGCCGATGACGACGGTCACGGCGGGCGAGGCGGCGGAGGCCCAGCTCGGCCGGCTGGCCGCGATCCCGGAGCACCTGCGCCAGGCGGCGCGCCGGCACGCCGAAGGCATCGCCGACGGCCTGCTCCCGGTGGCCCACCTGGTCGACGCCGCGGTCGCGCACCTCGACCGCTACCTCGCCGACGCCGACGCGGACCCGCTGCGCCGCCAGCCTGCCCCGGACGAGGAGTTCGGGCGGCGGCGCGAAGAACTGCTCGCCGACGTCGTCCGGCCGGCCTTCGCCGAGTACCGCGAGTTCCTCGTCACCGAGGTCAAGCCGCACGGGCGGCCCGCGGACCGGCCCGGCCTCTCGTGGCTGCCGGGCGGCGCCGAGACCTACGCGAGCCTGGCGCGGATGCACACGACCACCGAGCTCACGCCGGAGGAGCTGCACCGGATCGGCCTCGAGACGATCGAGGCGCTCGCCGTCGAGTACCGCGAGCTGGGGCGGAAGGTGTACGGCACCGACGACCTCGCGGAGATCTTCACGCGCCTGCGCACCGACCCCGAGCTGCGCTGGCGCAGTGCCGGGGAACTGCTGGAGACCGCCCGTACGGCCGTCGCCCGGGCGGCCGCCGAGGCGCCGAAGTGGTTCGGCCGGATCCCGGAACAGCAGTGCACGGTCGAAGCGGTGCCCGCGGAGGTCGCGCCCGGCGCGCCCGCGGCGTACTACCTGCGCCCGGCCGCCGACGGCTCGCGGCCGGGGATCTACTTCGCGAACACCCACGAAGCCACCGAGCGGTTGCGGCACATGGCCGAGACGACCGCGTTCCACGAAGCCGTGCCGGGGCACCACTTCCAGCTCAGCATCGCGCAGGGGCTCACCGAGCTGCCGCTGCTGCGGCGGATCGGCATGTTCAACGCGTACATCGAAGGCTGGGGGCTCTACAGCGAGCGCCTCGCCGACGAAATGGGCCTCTACTCCGACGACGTCGCCCGGCTCGGCATGCTGGCCGGCGACTCGCTGCGGGCGGGCCGGCTGGTGGTCGACACCGGCCTGCACGCGCTCGGGTGGAGCCGTCAGCAGGCGATCGACTACCTGCTGGAGCACACGCCGGAGGCACGCGCCGAGGCCGAGACCGAGGTCGACCGCTACATCGCGTGGCCGGGCCAGGCACTCGGGTACCTGGTGGGGCGCCGGGAGATCCAGCGCGCCCGGACCCGCGCCGAGCAGCGGCTCGGCTCGCGGTTCGACGTCCGCGCGTTCCACGACCTCGTGCTGGCCGGCGGGCCGCTGCCGCTGTCGGTGCTCGCCACGGTCGTCGACGAGTGGGTGGCCGGGCACGGCGACACGGTCGACGGCTTGGCGGGCGAGCTCGTCGAGCTGTCCTTCGACCAGGAGCCGCTGAACCCGTCGGTGCTCGGCCTGCCGGGCGACCACGACCGGCTCGCCGACCAGACGCGGGCGGCGCAGGAGCGTTTCCGGGCCGCGTACCGCGCCCTCGCGGCCCGGGCGCGAGCGCTGGCCACCGATGGCCTGACGCCGGAGGAAGCGGTGACGCGCGAGGTCGTCATCGCCGCCGCCGAGGTCGAGGCCGACAGGCTGGGCGCGCGCAGCGCCGACCTCGCGGTCAGCGACGGGCTGACCGCGCCCGCGCTCGGGCTGCTGATGTACCTGCCGTACTACCAGCTGGACGACGAAACGAAGGCGCGCGGCTACCTGGCGCGGCTCGCCGCGATCGAGCCGTTCCTCGCCGAGCTGACCGAGCGGCAGCGCGAGAGCTTGGCCGAAGGGCTGGCGCCGCCGGCGTACCTGGCCCGCGTCGGCGTCGAGTACATCGAGCGCTACCTCGCCGCGCCGGACACCGACCCGCTGAAGGTGGGCACGACCGCGGCCGTCGAGGGCTTCGAGGCCGAGCGCGACAGGCTGCTCGCCGAGGTCGTCCACCCGGCGTACGCGCGGTACCGCGACTTCCTGCGGGCCGAGGTGGAGCCGGCCGGGCGGCCCGACACGGCACCGGGCATCTCCCACGTGCCGGGCGGGGCCGAGCGGTACGCCGCCCTGATCCGCGCGGAGACGACCACCGAGCGCACGGCGCAGGAGCTGCACGAGACCGGGCTGGCGCTGATCGAGCAGCTCGCGGGGGAGTACCGCGAGCTGGGCGCGAAGGTGTTCGGCACCACGGAACTCCCCGAGATCTTCGAGCGCCTGCGCACCGATCCGGCGTTGCGCTGGCGGGACGGCGAGGAGCTGCTCTCCGCGGCGCGGGAAGCCATCGCCCGCGCGGAAGCCGTTGCCCCGCAATGGTTCTCGCGCATCCCGGCGGAGAAGTGCGAGGTCGCGCCGGTGCCGGAGGCCGACGCGGCCAGCGGCACGATCGCGTACTACCTCCAGCCGTCGCTGGACGGCACGCGTCCGGGCACGTACTACGCGAACACCCACGAAGCCGACAAGCGGCCGCGGTTCACCAGTGAGGCGATCGCCTTCCACGAAGCCGTGCCGGGGCACCACTTCCAGCTCAGCCTGGCCCAGGAACTGCGGGACCTGCCGCTGCTGCGGCGGATCGGCATGTTCAACGCCTACGCCGAAGGCTGGGGCCTCTACGCCGAGCGGCTCGCGGACGAGATGGGTCTGTACTCCGACGACGTGTCGCGGCTGGGCATGCTGACGCAGGACTCGATGCGGGCGGGCCGGCTGGTGGTCGACACCGGGCTGCACGCGCTCGGGTGGAGCCGGCAGCAGGCGGTCGACTTCCTGGTCGAGAACACGCCGATGGCGCGGCTGGAGATCGAAGCCGAAATCGACCGGTACATCAGCTGGCCAGGGCAGGCGCTCGGCTACATGGTGGGCCGCTTGGAGATCCAGCGGTTGCGGGCCGAGGCCGAGGAGGCGCTCGGCGAGGCGTTCGACATCCGCGGGTTCCACGAAGTCGTGCTGGGCCACGGCATGCTGCCGCTGTCCGCCCTGGCGAAGGTGGTCACCGACTGGGTGGCCGGCCGGCTCGACACCCCCCGCCGGCTCGCCGACGAGCTCGTGGCGCTCAACTTCGAGCGGCAGCCGATGTACCCGTCGGTGTTCGGACTGCCCGGGGAGCACGACCGGCTGCCCGATCCGAGCGCGGAGGCCGAAGCCCGGTTGCGGGCCGGGTACGCGGCGATCGCCGCGCGCGCCGAGGCGCTCGACCCCGCCGGGCTGCCGTCGGCCGAGCGCGTCACCCGGGACGTCGTGGTTTCCCAGGCGAAGACGGCGATCGACGAGATCGACTCCGGCCGCACCGACCTCGCGGTCAGCGACGGGCTCGCCGCGCCCGCGTTGCAGCTGCTGCTCTACCTGCCCCAGACGGTGCTGGACGACGAGCCGAAGGTCCGCGGCTACCTGCGCCGGCTGGCCGGCGTCGGGGACTACCTCGACAGTCTGATCGCCCGTCAGCGCGCGGCGGCGGCGGAAGGCCTGGTGCCGCCCGGTTTCCTGGTGCGCATCGGCATCGACTACGTCGACCGCTACCTCGCCGCGCCGGAAAGCGACCCGCTGCGCGTGACACCGCCGTATGCGCTCGACGGCTTCGAGGCCGAGCGCGACCGCTTGCTCGAAGAGGTCGTCCGGCCCGCGTACGCGCGGTATCGCGCGTTCCTGGCCGACGAAGTCGCGCCGGTGGCCCGGCCGGAGACGTCGCCGGGCATCGGTGCGCTGCCGGGTGGGGCCGAGCGGTACGCCGCGCTGATCCGCGCCGAGACGACGACCGAGCGCACCGCGCAGGACCTCCACGAAACCGGGCTGGCGCTGATCGAGCGGCTCGCGGGGGAGTACCGCGAACTGGGCGGGAAGCTGTTCGGCACCACGGATCTCGCGGAAATCTTCGACCGCATCCGGACCGACCCGGCGCTGCGCTGGCGGGACGGCGAAGAGCTGCTGGCCGGCGCCCGGGCCGCCATCACCCGCGCGGAAGCCGTGGCCGGGCAGTGGTTCTCGCGGGTGCCGGAGCAGCAGTGCCAGGTCAAGCCGGTACCGGCGGCCGAGGCGGCCAGCGGCACGATCGCGTACTACCTGCGGCCGTCGCTCGACGGCACGCGCCCGGGCGTCTACTACGCGAACACCCACGAGGCGGAGAAGCGGCCGCGGTTCACCAGCGAGGCCGTTGCCTTCCACGAGGCCGTGCCGGGGCACCACTTCCAGCTGTGCCTCGCCCAGGACCTCGGCGACCTGCCGCTGCTGCGCCGGATCGCGCACGTGAACGCGTACGCCGAGGGCTGGGGGCTGTACGCCGAGCGGCTGGCCGACGAGATGGGCCTGTACTCCGACGACGTGTCGCGGCTGGGCATGCTGACGCAGGACTCGATGCGGGCCGGGCGGCTGGTCGTCGACACGGGCCTGCACGCGCTCGGGTGGAGCCGGCAGCAGGCGGTCGACTACCTCGCCGAGCACACGCCGATGGCGCGGCTGGAGATCGAGGCGGAAATCGACCGGTACGCGGCCAATCCGGGGCAGGCCCTCGGCTACATGGTGGGGCGGCTGGAGATCCAGCGGCTGCGCGACGAAGCCGAGCGGGCGCTGGGCGAAGCCTTCGACGTCCGCGAGTTCCACGATGTCGTGCTGGGCAGCGGAACCCTGCCACTGCCGGTGCTCTCCGGCGTCGTCGCCGACTGGGTGGCGCAGCGCCGGGACACGCCCGCGAAGCTGGCCGACGAGTGCCTGGAGCTGATGTTCGAGGCACAGCCGCTGTTCCCGTCCCTGTACGGCCTGCCGGGCACGCACGACAAGCTCGCCGACCAGACCGCCGAGGCGGCCGCCCGGTTCCGCGCCGGGCTGGCCGATCTCGTCGCGCGGGCGGAGGCGATCGACGCCGCCGGACTGGCGCCGGCCGACCGCGTCACGCGGGACGTCGTGACCTGGCAGGCGCGCACCCAGATCGACGTGCTCGACTCCGGCCGGGCCGACATCGCGGTGAGCGACGGGCTGGCCGCACCGGCCCTCGAGCTGCTGATGTCGCTGCCGCAGACGATCCTCGACGACGACGTCAAGGCGCGTGGCTACCTGAGCAGGCTCGGCGCGATCGGCACGTACCTGGACCAGCTGATCGAGCGGCAGCGGGCGGCGCTCGCGGCGGGCCTGACCCCGCCGGAGTTCCTGGCGCGCATCGGCGTCGGCTACGTCGAGCGGTACCTCGCCGCGCCGGAGAACGACCCGCTGAAGGTGCCGGTCCGCGGGCTCGAAGCCGAGCGTGACCGGCTGCTGGCCGAGGTCGTGCGGCCGGCGTACCGGCGCTACCGGGACTTCCTGGCCGACGAGGTGATCCCGGTGGGCAGGCCCGAGACGTCGCCGGGCCTCGGCGACCTGCCGGGCGGCGCCCAGCGCTACGCGGCCCTGATCCGCGCCGAGACGACGACCGAGCGCACGCCGCAGGACCTGCACGACACCGGCCTGGCGATCATCGGGCGGCTGGCGGAGGAGTACCGCGAGCTGGGCGCCGAGCTGTTCGGCACGACCGACCTCGCGCAGATCTTCGAGCGGATCCGCACGGACCCGGCCCTGCGCTGGCGGGACGGCGACGAACTGCTGGAATCGGCCCGGGCGACGATCAGGCGGGCGGAAGCCGTGGCACCGCAGTGGTTCTCCCGCGTACCGGAGCAGCAGTGCCAGGTCGCCCCGGTCCCCGACGCGGAGGCCGAAAGCGGCTCGATCGCCTACTACATCGAGCCGTCGCTGGACGGTTCGCGGCCGGGCACGTACTACGCCAACACGCGCGAGGCGGACCAGCGGCAGCGCACGCTGAGCGAGTCGGTGGCGTTCCACGAGGCGGTACCGGGCCACCACTTCCAGCTGACGCTCGCCCAGCAGCTGACCGACGTGCCGTTGCTGCGCCGCATCGGCCTCTTCAACGCGTTCTGCGAAGGCTGGGGCCTGTACGCCGAGCGCCTGGCGGACGAAATGGGCCTGTACTCGGACAGCACGGCCCGCCTCGGCCTGCTGACCCAGGATTCGATGCGCGCGGCCCGCCTGGTGGTGGACACGGGCCTGCACGCACTGGGCTGGAGCCGGCAGCAGGCGGTGGACTACCTGGTCGAGAACACCCCGATGGCCCAGATCGAGATCGAGGCGGAGATCGACCGCTACGCGGGCCACCCGGGCCAGGCACTCGGCTACATGGTGGGCCGCCTGGAGATCGAGCGGCTGCGCGCGGAGGCCGAGCGCGAGCTGGGCGACCGGTTCGACATCCGCGAGTTCCACGACACGGTGCTGGGCAGCGGAACCCTGCCGCTGCCGGTGCTGGCGGACGTGGTGGCCGACTGGGTGGCAACCCGTGCGGCCGAGTGACACCACGAGCCGGGCGTTCCGCAGCGGGCGGCCGGGCGCGCGGCGGAGGGCGGCCGGGACCGAGCGGCCGGGCGACGATGCCCAGCGATCGCGGAGGGCAGCCGGGCGGCCTACAGAGGCACCGAGTGTTGGCGGCAGGCAGTCGGCCAAGCCGGGCGAACCGGCGCAGGCGGCGGCCCGCGAGCCGCGCGCGGCGAAGCGCGCCGGCGACCGACCCCGCCCGCCCGCGCCACCGCTCTACCTGACCGCCGTAGCCGACCACTCGGCGGCGTGAGCCGCCCGACACTAGGAGTGACCTTGACCTGGCTCGAGCTTGCCGAAGACACCCCCTTCGGCCTGGACAACCTGCCCTACGGGATCTTCTCCGTCGGCGGGGCGCCCGAGCGGCGGGTCGGCGTGCCCGTCGGGGAGCACGTGCTCGACCTGACCGCCGCGGCCGCCGAGACCGCCGCCTCCTTCGCGCCACTGCTCACCGAAGGCGTGCTCAACCCGCTGCTCGCCGCCGGGGCCGGGACCTGGCGGGAAGTCCGGGAGAGCGTCATCGGATGGCTGACCGAGGCCCGCTACGCCGACCTGCTCCGGCCGCACCTCGTGCCGCTCGCCGAGGTCACCACCCACCTCACCTTCGCCGTCGCCGACTACGTCGACTTCTACTCCAGCGAGCACCACGCCCTCAACGCCGGCAAGATCTTCCGCCCGGACGCGACCGAGGTCCCGCCGAACTGGAAGCACCTGCCGATCGGCTACCACGGCCGGGCCGGCACCGTCGTCGCGTCCGGCACGCCCGTCGTCCGGCCGCACGGGCAGCGCATGCCCCGCAACGCCGACGCGCCCTCGTTCGGGCCGTCGCAGCGGCTGGACATCGAGGCGGAGGTCGGGTTCGTCGTCGGCACGCCGTCCACGCCCGGCACCCGGGTGTCCACAACGGACTTCGCGGACCACGTCTTCGGCGTCTGCCTGGTCAACGACTGGTCCGCGCGCGACATCCAGGCCTGGGAGTACCAGCCGCTGGGCCCGTTCCTCGGCAAGTCGTTCGCGACGTCGGTGTCGCCGTGGATCGTCCCGCTGGCCGCGCTGGAACACGCTCGCGTCGACGGCCCGCCGCAGGACCCCGAACCGTTCGAGTACCTCCGGACCTCCGAAAAGTGGGGCCTGGACCTGGCCATGGAGGTCCGCCTCAACGGCCACCTCGTCTCGAGCCCGCCGTTCGCCACCCAGTACTGGACGGCCCCGCAGCAGCTGGCGCACATGACGGTCAACGGCGCGAGCCTGCGCACCGGCGATCTCTACGCCTCGGGCACCGTCTCCGGCCCGGAACGCGACCAGCGGGGCTCCTTCCTGGAGCTGTCCTGGGGCGGCCGGGAACCGCTGACGCTGCCGGACGGCACCACACGCACCTTCCTCGAGGACGGCGACGAGGTCGTGATCAGCGCGACCGCCCCCGGCCCCGGTGGCAAGCGGATCGGCTTCGGCGAGGTGAAGGGCACGGTGGTGGCGGGCTGAATCGAGGCGGAAGTGGCGGTGCGCACACCGGAAGGCGCCCGGCAGCGCGCATAATGACCTGCGACTAAGCGCTTGCTCACCACGGGAGGACGTCCATGAAGATCGGGACCGGGATCAGCTACTCCGGAGGCTTCGCCGAAAGCGTCGCCGACGTCGTCGAACTGGAGAAGGCCGGCCTCGACGTCGTCTTCGTGCCGGAGGCGTACTCCTTCGACGCCGTCAGCCAGCTCGGCTACCTGGCCGCGAAGACCGAGCGCGTGCAGCTGGCGTCCGGCATCTTCCAGATCTACACGCGCACGCCGACCCTGACCGCGATGACCGCGGCCGGCCTCGACTTCGTCTCCGACGGGCGGTTCATCCTCGGCCTCGGCGCGTCCGGCCCGCAGGTCATCGAGGGCTTCCACGGCGTGAAGTACGACGCGCCGCTGGGCCGGACCCGCGAGATCGTCGAGGTCTGCCGCCAGGTGTGGCGCCGCGAGCGCGTGGTGCACGAGGGCAAGCACTACACGATCCCGCTGCCGCCCGAGCAGGGCACCGGGCTGGGCAAGCCGCTCAAGCTCATCAACCACCCGGTGCGGGAGCGGATCCCGGTGCTGCTGGCCTCGATCGGCCCGAAGAACGTCGCGCTGACGGCCGAGATCGCCGAGGGCTGGCAGCCGATCTTCTTCCACCCGGAGAAGGCCGCCGACGTCTGGGGCGCGTCCCTGGCCGAAGGCAAGGCCAAGCGCGACGCGGCGCTGGGCGAGCTGGACACGTTCGTGACGGTGGCCCTGGCCATCGGCGACGACGTCGAGCCGCTGCTCGACCACCTGCGGCCGGTACTGGCCCTGTACATCGGCGGAATGGGCGCGCGGGGCAAGAACTTCTACAACGACCTCGCCCGCCGCTACGGCTACGAGGCCGAGGCGAAGCTGATCCAGGACCTGTACCTGGACGGCAAGAAGGAGGAGGCGGCGGCCGCGATCCCGCTCGAGCTGCTGCGCGCGATCTCCCTGGTCGGCCCGGCGAGCTACGTGAAGGAGCGCGTGGCGGCCTTCGCCGAGGCGGGCGCGACGACGCTGGTGGTGAACCCCCTGCAGCCGGGCCGCGAAGCCCGCGTGGCGGCGGTGTCGCAGCTGCGCGAGCTCATCGGCTGACCGCCGGGTGGCCGCCTCGGGGAATTCGGAGTCCTCGAGGTGGCCCGCTGAGCCGGTGCCGCGGCCTGCCGAACCGGGTCGGGACCTGGCTCGGGTTCGTCGGACTCCGGCCTACGAGACGCTGGGCTGAGCGGGCGGTGGCCAGGGTCGCGGCCTACCTGCCCGATTCATCAGCTCCCGGCAATCCCGGCTTCGCGAGCAGCGCGCACCCGGTTCGTCGGCGGGCAGGCCGCGACCGCTAAGCCGGCGTCGCGTAGACCGCGACCCGCGTCTCGCCGAGACCGTCCCCGTCGTAAGTCCCGTCGCTGGTGATCAGCCGTAGCTGCGGACCCGGGCCCGCCGGGGCCACCAGGGTGCTGTCCGGCTCGCTCGCCGGGAACACCGCCGTCCGGCGGGCCGTGAAGCGGGTCTCGCGGCCCACCGCGTCGCGGACCGTGATCGTCGCGCCCGGCTCGAGCTTGGCCAGCCGGGCGAATGCGCCGGGGGAGTAGCCGAAGCTCGCGTGCCCCGACAGCACCGCCACTCCGGGGGCGCCCGGGGCCGGGCCGTCGGCGAACCAGCCCACGCCCCGGGCCGTGCCCGGTTGCTCGCGGCGGCCGCCGATGTGGCCGAGGGCCACCACGTGGTCCAGCGTCAGGTCCAGGTCCGGGATCGACAACGCCGCGGGCGGGGATCCCGCGGTACCCGGGCCGGCCGGGGCGACCGGGGGCAGCGGGGCGAGGCCCGACGTCACGCCGAGCAGGACGCAGCCGAGCCCGGCCACGACCGCGAGCACGACGACGGCCGGCCGCACGAGCTCGGCTCGCCGCTCGGGCCGTTGCATCTCTTTCCCCTGCTCCACGTGGGTTCCGATGTCCGATTAATCGCCGTGCGAGCGTCGGCGTTACCGAATCGTGTCCGGTTGCCTCGCGGTTCACTCGTTCGGGTTATCTCACTGTGACCTTCGCATCAGGAACGCGCGCCCGGAGGGCCGCATTCCCGTAAAACCCCCGCGTTTCGGCGTGAGATGGGACATCATTGCTGGTTTGAAACCGTCGAACTGGGGATATTCACGGGCGGGAGTGGAGGTAGGCCGAGCTGTGGGAAAGAGGAAAGAGCCCGTGGTGGGCGTGCTGGACGTCGGTTCGTTCAGCGCTCGGCTCGTCGTGGTCACGGTCACCGGCTCACCCCGCGAACCCCTGGTCAACCACCAGACGCGGCTGCGCCTGGACCGCGAACTCGACGTTCACGGCCGCCTTTCCGACCGCGGCATCGAAGCCGTGACCGCCGCCGTCGCGGCCGGCATGACCACGGCGTACCGCCACGGCGTCAGCGACGTCTACCCGCTCGCGACCTCCTCCATCCGTGACGCGGCCAACGCGGCGGACGTCGTCCGGCACGTCGCCGGCGAGACCGGTGTCGAACTGCGGTTCCTCTCCGGCCGGTGCGAAGCCGAGCTGACCTACCTCGCCGCGCGCCGCTGGTACGCCGAGCCCGGGCCGATGCTGGTGCTCGACATCGGCGGTGGCACCGTCGAGCTGGCCGCCGGCTCCGGGGAGAAGGCCACGTTCGCGCGCTCGCTGCCGCTGGGGGCCCGCTCGATGACGCGGGACTGGCTGCCGTCCGAGCGCGTGTCGAACAAGCAGGTCAAAGCGCTGCGCGCGCACGCGCTGGACGTCGTGACCACCACGCTGGGCGCCGCCGACGTCGAAGACCCGCGGGTCGTCGGCTGCTCGAAGGTGCTGCAGCAGCTCGCGCGGCTGGCCGGGGCCCGTCCGGGCAAGTGCAAGGAACTGCGGCTCGACGACCTGCGGGCCTGGATCCCGCGGCTCGCCGCCCTGCCGCCGTCGAAGCGGGCGGAACTGCCGGGCATCTCCCGCAGCCGGGCCCACCAGGCCCTGGCCGGCGCGATCGTCGCGGAAGCGCTGCTGACGGTGGCCGGCGGCCAGGTCACGATCTGCCCGTGGTCGACCCGCGACGGCCTGCTGCTCACCCTGCAGGACAAGGCGCGCGCGGCCGCGGGCGAGCGCGCGGCCTGAAACCCTGGCCGTCACCGGGAAAACCGGGTATTCCGGAAAGCATGAGCGAGCAGCAGCGCCTCCACGGCCGTGACGACGAAGACGAAGAGCTCCCGAAGCTCCCGACCCCCGGCAAGCTGACGCACGACGTGCCGACGGCTCCGGATCCGGACGTGAGCCCGGGTGGGACCGAGGAAATCCCGGCCCCACCCGGACGCGAGGCCGCTAGCGACCTTCCTCGGTGATCGGGTTGGCCGGCTCCGCGTACTGACGCACCGCTTCGGAGTCCCGCCGCATCGGGGCCCGCCCGGGCGGCTGCTTCGGCGTCGGGCCCGCGTCGATCTTCGGGATCGCGAACCGTTGCGGCTCCGTCGTGACGGTGATGCGCTCGCCGTGGTGCAGTACTTCCAGCGGCTCGCCGGCCACCACGTGGTAGGTGGCCTGGTCGGGGTCGATCTCGACCTGGATCCGGGTGCCGCGGAACATCAGGCGGAAGGTGATCCGCCCCAGCTGCGGCGGCAGCCGCGGGGCGAACGCCAGCGTGCCGCCGTGGTCGCGCAGGCCGCCGAACCCGGCCACCGCGCCCTGCCACGCCCCGGCCAGCGACGCCATGTGCAGGCCGTTGCGCACGTTGTTGTGCACGTCGTGCAGGTCGGTCAGCGCGGCTTCGGCGAGGTAGTCGTAGGCCAGCTCCAGGTGCCCCACCTCGGCCGCCACCACCGCCTGCGTCGCCGCCGACAGCGAGGAGTCGCGCACGGTCCTCGCTTCGTAGTAGGCGAAGTCGCGCGCTTTCTCCTCCGCGCTGAACGAATCGCCGCACAGGTGCAGCGCCAGCACCAGGTCCGCCTGCTTGACGACCTGCTTGCGGTACAGGTCGAAGTACGGGTAGTGCAGCAGCAGCGGGTAGTCCGACGGTTCGGTTTCCTCGTAGTCCCACTCGTCGTGGTCCAGGAAGCCGTCCGACTGCGGGTGCACGCCGAGTTCGGCGTCGTAGGGCAGGTACATCGCCGCCGCGGCCGCGCGCCAGGAGTCCAGCTCGACGGTGTCGACGCCGAACCGCGCCGCCACGTCCGGGTGTCGCTCGCAGGACTCGGCCGCAGCCTGCAGGTTCCGCCGCGCCATCAGGTTCGTGTAGACGTTGTTGTCCGCCACCGCCGAATACTCGTCGGGCCCGGTGACGCCGTCGATGCGGAAGGCGCCGTGGCGGTCGTGGTGGCCCAGCGACGCCCACAGCCGCGCGGTCTCCAGCAGCAGCTCGGTGCCGTACTCGCGCTCGAACTCCTCGTCGCCGGTCGCGTTGAGGTAGCGGACGACGGCGTCGGCGATGTCCGCGCTGACGTGGAACGCCGCCGTGCCCGCCGGCCAGTACGCCGAGCACTCGGCGCCGTTGATCGACCGCCACGGGAACGCCGCGCCGCGCAACCCCAGCTGGTGCGCCCGTTCCCGCGCTTTGTCCATTGTGGAGTGCCGCCAGCGGAGGGCGTCGCGCGCGGCGTCCGGGATGGTGTAGGTGAGCACCGGCAGGACGAAGGTTTCGGTGTCCCAGAAGGCGTGCCCGTCGTAGCCGGGCCCGGTGAGCCCCTTGCCGGCGATCGCGCGGCTCTCGCCGCGGGCCCCGGCCTGCAGGATGTGGAACAGCGCGAAGCGGACCGCCTGCTGCAGTTCGGGATCGCCCTCGATCTCGATGTCCGACGTCCGCCAGTAGTCGTCGAGGAATTCGCGCTGCTCGGCGAGCAGGCCCTTCCAGCCGGTCTTGCGGGCGCCGGCCAGCGCCGCCTCGACCTGCGACCGCAGCGCGGGCACCGACCGCTGCGCCGACCAGCCGTAGGCGAGGAACTTCGTGATCCGCAGCCGGCCGCCCTTCGGGACGTCGACCGCGACGGTCAGCCGCGCCAGATCCTCTTCCGAGTGGATGCGGGCGCGGATCCCGTCGTCCACCTCGATCTTGTGGTCCATCGCCGCGGCCATCCGCAGCCCGGAGCGGCGGGTCCGGTGCACCAGCACCGCGTTGTAGTCGGACGCGCGGTGGAACTCGCTCTGCAGCGGCGCTTCCAGTGCCGCGGCCACCCGCGGGTCGCTCGTGTCGGACTCGATCGGCTCGTTGGCCAGCAGGTCGGACTGGACGACCAGCTGCAGGTCCTCGTCGAGCGGCTCCACCTCGTACCGGATGGCGGCGATCGCGCGCTGGGTGAACGACACGAGCCGTTCGGTGCGGACGCGGACCCGCCGTCCGGTCGGCGACGACCACTCGGTGGTCCGGCACAGCGTGCCGGTGCGGAAGTCCAGGACGCGGTCGTGCGCGGTGGCGGCGCCGTAGCGCATGTCGAGCGGCTCGTCCTCGACGAGCAGCCGGATGATCTTGCCGTCGGTCACGTTGACGACGGTCTGGCCCTCCTCCGGGTAGCCGTAGCCGGCCTCGGCGTAGGGGAGTTCGTGCTGTTCGTAGAAGCCGTTGAGGTAGGTGCCGGGCAGCCCGCGCGGCTCGGCCTCCTCGAGGGTGCCGCGCAGCCCGATGTGGCCGTTGGACACCGCGAACGCCGATTCGGTGCGCTGCAGGGCCTCGACGTCCATGCCGCGCCACCGCAGTTCCCACGGCGAGCATTCGTAGCCGTGCGCTTCGGTCATCGGTTCTCCAGGAGGTCGGCGAGGTCGTCGACGACGATGTCGGCGCCGTGGGCGCGCAGTTCGGCGGCCTGGTCGGCCCGGTTGACGCCCACGACGTACCCGAAGCCGCCGGCCTTGCCGGCCTGCACGCCGGACTGGGCGTCCTCGAAGACGGCCGCGTGCGCCGGTTCGACGCCGAGCGCCGCGGCGCCGGCCAGGAACGAGTCCGGCGCGGGCTTGCCCTTGAGGTGCTGTTCGCGGATGACGATGCCGTCGATGCGGGCCTCGACGTACTTGCTCAGGTCGGCGCCGTCGAGGACCTTGGCGCCGTTGGCCGACGACGTCACGACCGCGATCCGGAGCCCGGCGGCCTTGACCGCTTCGAGGTAGCGCACCGAACCGGGGTACGGGTTCACCCCGCGCTCGTCGATGATCTTGAGGACCAGTTCGTTCTTGCGGTTGCCGACGCCGTTGACGGTCGGGGCGTCCACCGGGTCGTCCGGCTCGCCCTCGGGCAGCGTGATCCCCCGTGACCGCAGGAACTCCCGCACCCCGTCGGCACGCGGGCGGCCGTCCACATAGGCCGCGTAGTCGTGGTCGGTGAACTCGGCGAACCCGGCGCCGTCACGGGCGCGGAGGAATTCGTCGAATGTCCGTTTCCAGGCTTCACGGTGGAGAACCGCCGTCCCGGTCAGCACTCCGTCGAGGTCGAACAGGCAGGCGGTGATGGTCTGGGGCAATCCCGTCATGCCCGCACGCTACCGGTCCCCGGCGTCGTTCGCGGGTTGTTCGGGGGTCCGGGTGGCGAAGCCCCCGGCCCGGGGCGGAGCCCCGGTTGTCTCAGCGGGTTGTTCGGCGGTCTCGGTGTGGGGCCGGACGCGGTGGATCAGTTCGTGCACGGTCGCGTCCGCGAGCCGGTAGCGCACGACCCGGCCGTCGCGCTGCGGCGTGACCAGCCCGTGTGCGCGCAGCAGGCGCAGGGCCTGCGACACCGCGGTGTCCGTCATGCCCGTCGCCGCGGCGAGGTCGGTGACGCTGATCTCGCGGGCGTAGTGGATGGAGACCAGCAGCGCGAGCCGGGACGGGTCGGCGACCACGGAGAAGCGCCGGGCCCACTCTTCGATGACGGCGCGGTCGCCGAGCCCGTCGACCGCGGCCGCGACGCGTTCCGGGTCGATCGGCTTGCGGTCGGTGCTCACCCCCGGATGATTCCACCCGGGCCGCGGGCCGACCACCGGTGGTCTGGGTCACGGCGTGCTTGACGCTCGCCGTCCCGCGGGCGACGATTAAGACAGTTGTCATAGTCGAGGAGCCGGGATGACCGACGTCGAAGCACAGGTCCGTTCGAAGACCATCACGTGGCAGGACCCCCTGGAGTCGGCGCGGCTCGGCACCACGATGTCCGGCCTGGAGTACATGCGCGCGATCGCCGAGGGCCGCGTGCCGCCGGCGCCGATCGCCGCGCACTTCGGCATGCGCTGGGAGCACGTCGAAGCCGGCGAGGTGGTGGCGGTCGCCGAGCCGGACGAGTCGCTGTACAACCCGATCGGCATGGTCCACGGCGGCGTGGCGGCCACGATGCTGGACTCGGTGATCGGCTGCGCGGTGCACACGACGCTGCCGGCGGGCGTGGGGTACGCGTCGGTGGAGCTGAAGGTGAGCTACCTGCGCGCGATCCACGCCGGCCGCGGGGAGATCCGCGCGACGGGCCGGGTGGTCAAGGAGGGCTCGCGGATCGCCTTCGCGGAGGGGGAAATCCGCGACGCCGAGGGAAAGCTGCTGGCCACGGCGTCGGGCACCTGCGTCATCACGCGCTGAGCGGCTCCCACCGCGCGATCGTCGTCCGCTGCCTCGAAGACCTCTAGTGCGCAAGAACTTCGAAGCCGCCCGGGTCGAGCACGTCGCTGCCGTCGGTGTCGGTTGCGCGCGGGGTGATCACCGCGGCGGCCGCACCCGCCGCGCGCCGATCGCGTCGCCGCCGCCGTAGCGGCCGATGATCGCGGCCAGGAGGGTGCGGGCGTCTTCGACCCGCTCGGTGCCGTGCTCCGCGACCAGTTCCTCCTGGAGTTCCTGCCGCAGCACGCGTGTCGCTTCGACGGCGGCAAGCGCGTGCTCGGTCAGGTGCAGCAGTTTCGTCCGTCCGTCCGCCGGGTCGGGTTCGCGCCGCACCAGGCCCCGGTGTTCGAGGTCCGCGACGGCTTTCGACGCGGCCTGCTGGGTCACGCCCATCCGCTCGGCCAGCGCGGTGACCGACAGCGGTGCGGCCAGGACGTGCTGGAACACGACGCCGTCGTTGAAGCGCAAGCCGCCGAAGCCCCGCGCGGCCAGCCGCCGCTGGACCTCGTCGGTCATCGCCCAGCCCGCGAAGAGCGCTGTCAAGGACAGATCGAGGCTGGTAGATTCCACAACCATGGTTGTGGAATCTACCAGGGTGCCGGCGGAGCTGGCGGAAGCGTTCGTGCGCGTGGCGCACCGGATCGTCTGGTGCACGGTGGCGACGGTCGACCGGCGGGGCCGGCCCCGCTCCCGCGTCGTCCACCCGATCTGGCAAGACACGCCGGACGGCCTGGTCGGTCGCCTGTTCACCCGGCCGACGCCGCTGAAGCTCGCCCACCTGGCGGCGTCGCCGTACGTATCGTGCTCGTACTGGGACCCGCAGCACGAGGTGGCCGTGGCGGAGTGCCGCGCGGACTTCGAGAACGACGAGCGGACGCGCAAAGACCTGTGGGAGCTGTTCGCTTCGACCCCGGAGCCGCTGGGGTACGACCCGAGGATCCTGGGCGGCGAGGACCACCGCGACCCGAAGATCACGGTGCTGCGCTTGACACCTTGGCGGCTCTCGGCCGGCGGCGAGGCCTGGCGGGCGGCGTCCGGCGCGGCACCGTGACCGGCCGGGTGGCTCAGGCGCGGCCCGCGAGCGCGGTCAGCGTCGTGTGCAGCGCGGCGGCGCCGGGCGCGCCGGCGAACACCTTCGCGACGTAGCCGTCCGGGCGGACCAGGACCGTGGTGCCCGCCGGTTCGGCCGGGGCCGCCACGTGCACCCGGCCGGTCCAGCCGTCCGGTTTCGTGTCGCCGAGGAGGACGAACCGGCCGCCGCGGAGGGCTTCGTACAGGCGGGTGCCGTCGGCCAGCGGGATGTCCGGCATTCGGGTGCCGACCAGCTTGTGCTCCCCGCTCGGCGCCGGGTAGCGGAAGCCGACCGCGCTCAGCCGTCCGATCAGCGTGCGGTGGACCGCCGGCACCCGCACCACCGTCCCGCCGACCAGGCCGCGCAGGACGCGCAGGACCGGCGACCGCAGCATGGCCATGCGGATGATCGTGCCGCTGATCCGCAGCACCTCCCGGCCCACCGCGTGCCGCTCCGCCTGGTAGGTGTCCAGCAGCGCGGTGGGCGCGCCGTGGCGGACGGCGGTGAGCTTCCAGCCGAGGTTCGCCGCGTCCTGCAGGCCGGTGTTCATGCCCATCCCGCCCGCCGGGGAGTGGACGTGCGCGGCGTCGCCGGCGAGGAACACGCGCCCGACCCGGTACCGCGGGGCCTGCCGCTCGTCGCTGTGGAAGCGGGACATCCAGCGGGCGTCGTGCATGCCGAAGTCGGTGCCCAGCGCGCGCCGGGTGATCGCGCGGATCTCCTCGAGGTCCAGCGGCGCGTCGTCGGGCACGCTGCGGAGCCGGTCCCAGGCCAGCACGCGCCACCAGCCGTCGCCGAACGGCGCGATGAACGCGAACTCGGTGCCGAACCCGTTGACCGTCAGGGTTTCCGGCGGTGCCTCCCGCAGGCGCACGTCCGCCAGCATGATCGAGCGCAGGACCGACTTGCCGGGGAACGGCAGCCCGAGAGCGGTCCGGACGGTGCTGTGGAACCCGTCCGTGCCCACCAGGTACGCCGCGCGGACGACACCGCCGGGCGTTTCGGCCGTCACCCCGTCCTCGTCCTGCCGGACCGCGGTGACCGGCGTCCCGGTGACGATCTCCACGCCCGCGGCGACCGCCCGCTCCCGCAGCACCCGTTCGACGTTGTACTGGGCGGTGACCAGCAGGTACGGGAAGCGGCTCGGCAGGCGGGCGAGGTTCACCGTCACCCGGCCGAACAACCGGGCCTCGGACAGCCGGTTCACGCCCGTTTCCTCGAGCTCTTCGGCGAGCCCGCGCGCGTCGAGCACCTCGAGGGTGCGCGCGTGGACGGCGAACGCCCGCGACAGGTTGGACACCGTGCCGTCACGCTTTTCCAGCAGTGTGACGTCGGCCCCGGCCTCCGCGAGGTCACCGGCGAGCAGCAGCCCGGTGGGTCCGGCGCCCACCACGATCACGTCCGGCATCACGATCCCCTTCGGTAGTGGTTACCGCGGCGACGCTAGGCAATCGGACGATGGACCGGATCAGTCACCGATACCTGGATCGACCGGTAGGTTCGGGACGTGATCTACGGTCGGGACCGGGAAACGGCGCGCCTGGCGGAGGTGCTGGGTGCCGTGACCCGGGGGCGCGGCGCGGCGCTGGTCGTCCACGGCGAGGCCGGGATCGGGAAGTCCGCGCTCCTGGCGCACCTGGCGGGACTGGCCGAGGGCACCGCCCGCGTGCTGCGGGTGACGGGCACCGAAGCCGAGGTGGATCTGCCGTTCGCCGCCCTGCACGCCCTGCTGCACCCGCTCCGGGACCGCGTCGACACACTGCCCGCTCCCCAGGCCGGCGCCCTGCGCGCGGCATTCGGCCTGGCCGCCGCGCCCGCGGGCCACGACCGCTTCCTGACCGGGCTCGCCGTGCTGACCCTGCTGGCCGAGGCCGCCGAGGAACGGCCCGTCGTCTGCCTGGCCGACGACGCCCAGTGGCTGGACCAGGCCTCGGCCGAGGCGTTGCTGTTCGCCGCGCGGCGGTTGCAGGCCGAAGGGGTGGCGGTGGTGTTCGCGGTGCGCGACGGCGATCGGCCGTTCCCCGCCGCGGGGCTGCCCGAGCTCGTGCTGCAGGGCCTCGACGAGACGCAGTCGGCCGCCGTGCTGGGCGAGCACGGCGGCGAGCTCGCCCCGGCGGTGCGCGACCGCCTCGTCGCCGACTCCGCCGGCAACCCGCTGACCCTGATCGAGCTGGCCCGTTCGCTCGGACCGGAGCAGCGGGCGGGAAAACTGCCGCCGCTGGGGTGGCACACCGAGGCGTCGTCACCGCTCGGGCGCGTGGAGAACGCTTTCCGCGAGCGGGTCGGCGCCCTGCCGGACGGCAGCCGCACCCTGCTGACCGTGGCCGCCGCCGACGGCACCGGTGACCTCGCGCTGGTCGTGCGGGCGGCGGCGACCCTCGGTGCCGGCGTCGCCGACCTGGAACCGGCCGAGCACGCCGGGCTCGTCCGCGTCGAGGGCGAGCTGCTGGTCTTCCGCCACCCGCTCGTGAAGGCCGCCGCCTACCGGGGTGCGGCGTTGGCGCGACGGCAGAACGCGCACCGGGCCCTCGCCGCCGCGCTCGGGCCCGGCGGGGACGACGAGGCGGCGGACCGGCGCGCCCAGCACCTCGCGGCCGCGACGACCGGGACCGACGAGCCGCTGGGGTACCTGGTCGAGCAGGCCGCGGACCGGGCCGCCCGCCGCGGTGCGCCCGCCGTGGCCGCGACCGCTCACGAGCGGGCCGCGCAGCTGACCGAAGACCACGAGACCCGCGCGCGGCGCCTGGTCCGGGCCGCGGTCACGGCGGCCGAGGCCGGGCAGCTGGCCCGGGCGGGCGCCTTGGCCGAACGCGGCGCGCGGCTCGCCACCGATCCCGGCCTCCTGGCGGAGCTGGCCGGCGTGCGCGCGGCGTGGGAGTTCGAACTCGGCAACGCCGCGGCCGCGGGACGCATCGCGGTCGACGCCGTCGGCGCCATCGCCGTCCCGGCACCGGAAAAGGCCACGGCCATGCTCGGCGACGCGGCCGCCTACGCCTACCTCGCGGGCGACGTCGAGACCGTGCAGCACGCCCGGCGGCTGATGACCGCCGTGACCACGCGTCACCCGGAGCTGGCCGGGGCCGTTTTCGCCGGCGTCCAGGGGTGCGCGCTGCTGCTGGCCGGTGACCACCGCGGCGCGTTCCGGCTCCTGCGCACGACGTGGACGACCCCGGGGTCCGAGCTCCTCTTCCGGTTGTTCACCACGATCATCGCCGGCGCGGACCGTGAGGGGGCGGTACTCGCCGACGAGTTCGTCCGGTACTGCCGGGACCACGGGCGGATCGGCGAGCTGACGCACGCGCTGCAGATCCGGACCCAGCTGCGGATCCTGCACGGCCGGCACGCCGAAGCGGAGGCCGACGGCGCCGAGGCGCTGCACATCGCCGAAGCGACCGGGCACGCCCGCCGGGCCGGCCACCTGCGCGGGATCCTGGCGCTGGTGGCGGCGATCGAGGGCGACGAGGCACGGTGCGCGGCCCGGGCCGGGCAGGCGAGCGGGGTGGCCGCGGGGGAGTGGTGGGGTGAGCACGCCCGCGGCGTGCTCGCACTGGGCCGCGGCGACCACCCGGCCGCGGTGCGGCACCTGACCGGCCTGCTGACCGGGCCGGGCGGGCACACCGCCGTCGGCCGGTCCGCGACACCGAGCCTGGTCGAAGCGCTGGTCCGGGTGGGCGAGCACGAGGCGGCAGCCGGGTACGCCGCGCGGTTCCGCGACTGGGCGGAGGCGGGCGAACAGGCGTGGGCGCTGGAGCTGACGCACCGCTGCCACGCCCTGCTGGCCCCGGCGGCCGAAGCGGAACCGCACTACCTGCGAGCGTTGGCGCACCACGAGAAGGGCACCCGCCCGTTCGAGCAGGCGCGCACGCTCCTGGGCTACGGCGAATGGCTGCGCCGTGCCCGCCGCCGAGCGGACGCCGCCACCCGCCTCCGCATGGCGGCGGACCTGTTCGACCGCCTCGGAGCGGCCCCGTGGCTCGCCCGGGCCGAGCACGAACTGGCGGCGATCGGCGCCCGCCCCCGCACGGCGCCCCGGCAGGCCGCCGCACTGGACGCACTGACGGCCCAGGAAGCACAGGTGGTGCGCCTGGCGGCCACGGGCGCGACCAACCGCGCGATCGCGGCGCAGCTGTTCCTCAGCCCGCGGACGGTGGGGTACCACCTGTACAACGCGTTTCCCAAGCTGGGCGTCACTTCCCGCGCCGAGCTGGCCCGGTTCGTGGCGGTGCCGTAGTCCGGAAGAGATCGGTTCGACAGGTGAGGTGGCGAGCCAGGTGATGTCGCCTTTCGCTGGGCTGGCTTGGTTCGCCGCGGTCGCGTTGTCCGGCGCGGGACGGGGAACTGGCCGGTTCCGTGGTTCTCGGGACGGCGGTTGCCGGTTCCAGCGCCGCGCTCTTTCCGAGCGGATCTGTCCCGTGGTCCCAGGCGACGTCGAGGCCGGTTCGCCGTTGTCTCTCAGTCCCAGGCCACCGGGAGCCGGTCGATGCCGTAGATCGGGTGGGTGTGCCGGAACGGGAGCTCGTCCGTCCGGGCCGCGAGCCGCAGGCCGGGCAGGCGGCGCAGCAACGCGGTCAGCGCCACCCGCAGTTCGAGGCGGGCGAGGTGGTGGCCGAGGCACAGGTGCTCGCCGTGGCCGAAGGCGAGGTGGTGGTTGGGGCTGCGGGCGAGGTCCACTTCGTCGGGGTCGGGGAACTCGCCGGGGTCGCGGTTGGCGATGTCGGCCGCGGCGATGACGCCCTCGCCGGCGCGGATGGTCACGTCGCCGACCCGGACGTCGGCGGTCGCGACGCGGCGGCGGCCGAGGTGGGTGATCGTCAGCAGGCGCAGGAGTTCGTCGACCGCGGCCGCCGGGGGACCGTCCGCGCTCCGGAACGCCTCGGCGTGCTCCGGGTTGTCCAGCAGGAACGCCGTGGACAGCGCGATCTGGTTGGCGGTGGTTTCGTGCCCGGCGACCAGCAGCAGGATGGCCGTGGCCACCGCGTCGGAACGGGACAGCGCCCCCGTGGCGACCTGCTCCGCGCTCAGGCGGCCGAGCAGGTCGTCGGTCGGGTGGGTGCTTCGCCGGTGCAGCAGCGTGCCCAGGTAGCGGGCGAGTTCCGCGGTGGCGGCCCGGTTGGTCTCGCCGCCGGCGGAATCGTCCAGCATCGCGCGGGCGCGGTCTTCGAAGAAAGCGTGGTCTTCGTAGGGCACGCCGAGCAGGTCGCTGATGACGGTGGACGGCAGCGGCAGCGCGTACCCGCTCACCAGGTCGGCGGGCTGGGGGCCGGCGGTCAGGTCGTCCAGCAGCTCGGCGGCGGTGCGTTCGATCGACGGCCGCAGCGCCTCGACCCGGCGGACGGTGAACTCGCCGATGAGCATCCGGCGCAGGCGGGTGTGCTCGGGGCCGTCCATGGAGATGAACGAGCCGCGGCCGGTCCGCCTGCCCCGGCTCGCCGGGCCGCGGGCCGGGTAGCCGGGCCGGGTGGGATCGACGCTGAAGCGGCGGTCGGCGAGCACCGCGCGGACGTCGTCGTACCGGGTGAGCAGCCACGGCGTGCTGCCGTCCCAGATCCGGACGCGGCTGATCGGGGCCTCGCGTTGCAGGTCGGCCAGCCGGGGCGGCGGCGTGTACGGGCACGCGCGGGGCAGCGGGAAAGTCATGGTTTCTCCTGGGCGGCGGGGTGGTCGGAGAGGCGCTCGAGCAGGGGAGCGGCCAGCCGGAGGACGCCGCGCTCGGTCTCCCCGAGCGCGCCGAACGCCTCGGCCAGCCACTCGTCGCGTTCGCGCATGTCGGCTTCGAGGGCGGCCTCTCCCGAGGCGGTGATGCCGAGGACGACGCTGCGCCCGTCGACCTCGCTGGGCGACCGGCTGATCAGCCCGTCGGCCTCGAGTTCGGTGAACACCTTCGTCAGCGCCTGCGGCCGCTGCGCGTCGGCCGCGGCGATCTCGCCCGGGCTGCTCGGGCCGTGCCGGGAGAGGTACCCCAGCACACCCACCTTGGCGGGGCTCAAGGCTCCCGCCGAGCGGCTGCCGCGCAACCGCCGGGCCAGCCGGAGCACGCCCCGGCGCACCGCCTTCACCGTCTCGTCGTCCACGAGTTAGTACTATATTCAGTACTAGTTAGCGAGCGCAAGCAACATAGCTGGCAGAGATAGTTCAAAACTTGTTAGTTCTGGTGCTCCAGGCCTAAGCGGCACCGACCCGGCGGTCGAACACCAGGCCCTCCGCCGCTCGCAGGCCGACGCTGATCGCCCCGGTCAGCACCGCGTCCTCGCCCAGTTCGCCCTGGACCACCTTCGGCACCAACGGCGTGAACGCGCGCAGCGCCCGGTCGATCGGCTCCAGCAGGAGGTCCGCCGCCGTGCCCATGCCGCCGCCCAGGACGATCAGCTCCGGGTCGATCACCGCCGCCACCGAGGCCACCGTGTACGCCAGGCGGTCCGCTTCCGTCTCCACCGCGCGCCGCGCCAGCTCGTCGCCTTCGCGGGCCAGGCGGAACACCTCGCGGGCCGATTTCGCCGTGCCCAAGCCGAGTTCGCGGGCGCCCTGGACCACCGACTGGGCCGCGGTCGCCTCTTCGAGGTGGCCGCGGGCCGGCGGGGTGGTGGGCTCGTCGGCCGCGCGCGTGCGGCCGTAGGGCAGGTAGCCGATCTCGCCCGCCGCGCCGGTCGCGCCGCGGAACACGCGGCCGTCGACCATCAGGCCCATGCCGACGCCGGTACCGATCGCGATGCAGCCGAACACCGACGCGCCGCGCGCGGCACCGCTTTCCCACTCGCCGACGGCGGTGAGGTTCGCGTCGTTCTCCACCATCAGGTCCGGGCCCAGCGCCGCTTCGAGGTCGTCGATGAGCCCCGCGCGGCCCCAGCCCGGCAGGTTCGGCGCGTGCCGGAAGCAGCGCTTCTCCGGATCGGCGACGCCGGGGGAGCCGACCACGCGGACAACGATGTCGCCCGCCGAAAGACCGGCCTCCGCGACCGCCGAAGCCGCGATCTTCCCGACCGCCGCCACCAGCGCCGCCCCGGACCGCGCCGTGTTCCGCTCGTCGCGGCGGGCCACCAGCGTGCGGCCCAGGTCGGACACCGCGACCCGCAGGTGTTCCCGGCCGATGTCGACCCCCAGCACGTACCCGGCGGTCGGGTCGGCCTCGTACAGCACGGCCGAGCGCCCGGTGCCGGTGGACGTCTGCCCGGTCGGACGGGCCAGCCCGGCCGCCTCCAGCGCCAGCAGCGCCTGGCTGACCGTCGGCTTCGACAGCCCGGTGTCCTTCGCCACCTGCGGCCGGGTCGCCGGGCCGCCGCGGCGCAGCAGGTCCAGCACCGCCCGCTGGTTGATCTTGCGCATCCCGGCGGGGGTACCGACCGTGGGGATTTCTACGCCGGCCACCCGTGCCCGCCTCCTGTCGTCCTCGTGCTGCCTGCCACGCTAGCCGTCCCGCCGCCGGTTCCGCCGGAATACCGGTACTCCACGGCCCGTTGAGCGGAGCATGAGCACTCCGGGACGCGGCCGGGTCCGCGTGGCACAGGGCGCGAAGCGGGTACGGGTGTTCCTCGCCGGGCAGGTCGTGGCGGACACCGTGCACCCCCTCCTGGTGTGGGAAGTCCCGTACTACCCCACGTACTACATCCCGCGCGCCGACGTCGTGAGCGGCGTTCTCACCCCCTCCGGCCGGACGGCGCACTCGCCGAGCCGCGGAGAAGCTGTTCTGTCGACGATAAAGGGTGCCGGAGCCGAGGCGGTGGACGGCGCGCTGGAGTACCCGGATTCGCCGCTCGAGGAGCTCCGCGACCACGTCCGCTTCGAGTTCGGCGCGTTCGACTGGTTCGAAGAGGACGAGCAGATCTTCACGCACCCGCGTGACCCCGGCGTCCGCATCGACATCCTGCCGAGTTCGCGCCACGTGCGGATCGAGGTCGGCGGCGTCACGGTCGCCGACTCGGTGCGGCCGCACCTGCTGTTCGAGACCGGCCTGCCGACCCGCTACTACCTGCCGCGCGTCGACGTCCGGATGGACCTGCTGACGAAGACCGACGTCGTGACGCACTGCCCGTACAAGGGCGCCGCCGAGCACTTCGACGTGGCCGGGCAGGAAGACCTCGCCTGGAGCTACCCGACGCCGCTGCCCGAAAGCACCCGCGCCGCCGGGCTGATCGCGTTCCTCGACGAGAAGGTCGACGTCTACGTCGACGGCGTCCGCCAGGACCGCCCGAAGACGAAGTTCGCCTGACCCGTCACGCGTCCGGCAGCCAGTTCCCGTGGAACCCCGCGGGCACCCGCTGCGGGAGGTGGACGGCCGCCACCGGCGCCGCGGCGAGGTTCCCGGCGTCGAGCACGACGAGGTCGCTGCGGTCCTCGGCCTTGTCGTGGACGTAGGTGAGCAGCCAGCCTTCGCCGTCGTCGGCCGGGACGAACACCGCTTCGCCGGGCGTGCGTCCGGGCGCGAAGACGTGCTCGGTGGCCGTGCCCGCGTGCAGGTCGTGCCGGCGCAGGACGCCGCGGCCGGTGACGTGCCCGAAGCGCGTGTCGGACCCGGCGAGCCGGTCGTCGATGCGGGGGAACTCGCCCGGCCGGTCGTCGAGCCGGTCCTCGGTGACGGTGCCGGCCGCGAGGTCGATCGTCCAGCGCCACAGCGACGCCGCCGGATCCTCGTGGCCCGCCCACCACTGGTGGTCGTAGCGCAGGACGTGCACGACGATCCGGCGGTCGGCGGTGTCGAACGCGTTGAGCGTGTGGAAGACGTAGCAGGGCTCGATGTCCAGCCAGCGCACGCCCGCCTCCGGCCGATCGCGGCGGAGAACGCCGAGCCGGGCGCCGTAACCGGTGTCCCAGCGGTAGGGCATGCCGCGGCCGGCCGACGCCCGGTCGAACACGACGGGCAGGTCGTAGAAGACGACGTGCTCCCCGGTGAAGGCGAAGTCGTGCATCATCGTCAGCCCCGGCACGTCGATCGGCTGCTTGACGACGAGCTTCCCGGCCGCGTCGGCGCGGTAGTAGCCGACGTGCGGCGCGGTGATGCTGCCGTAGCCGAAGAAGTGCAGCTCCCCGGTCGCCGGGCAGATCTTCGGGTGCGCGGTCATCGCGTCGGCCAGTTCGCCGCCGAAGTCGTACACCCCCACGGTTTCGAGCTCCGTGGTGATCTCGTACGGCAGCGACGATTCGACGAGCGCGAGCGTGCGGCCGGCGTGGTTCACCACGTGCGTGTTCGCGACGCTGCTGTGCAGGTTCCGCGTGCCGTCTTCGTTGTACAGCTTCAGATCCGGGTCCGCGAAGCTCTCGGTCCGCACCCAGCGGTTGCGGTACCAGGCGGCGCGGCCGCGGTCAAGGCGGACGCCGTGGACCATGCCGTCGCCGGTGAACCAGTGCTGGTTGTCCGCGCGCGGGTTCGGGCCGTTGCGCAGGTACCAGCCGGTCAGCTCGGGCGGCAGGGCGCCGGTCACCGGGAGGTCGAACGCGGTCAGCTCGTCGTGGACGGGCGCGTAGGCGCCGGTGAGGTGGAAATCGGTGGTGGTCATGCGGCTTCCTGGGCGCGGGCGCGGACGGCGCGCGGGTAGCGGATGGTGAAGACGACGGGGACGGCGAAGCAGAGGACCTTCAGCGCGATCAGCGCGAAGGTGGCGTGCGGCGCGAAGTTCAGCAGCGCGATGCCCGCGACCCCGCCGACGGTGAAGCTCGCCGCCCACACCAGCGTGATGAGCACGTTGACGCGTTTGAAGACCGGGTTGTCCCAGAACTGCTCCGGCGTCGACTGGCGGGCGATGCCGAGGGTGAACGGCTTGCCGATGGCGAGCGAGCCCCAGGCGGTGAGCGCCAGCCAGGCGTCGGTGAGGGCGCCGGTGTAGGTCTTCAGCGGTGACGCGGGGAAGCTGAACGCGACGGCGGTGAGCAGGATGAAGAACGCGAACCCGCTCCACTCGATGATCAGCGTGTCCGCGCTTCGGTGGTCGCGGCGGGCGAGCAGGAGGAGCGCGGCGGAGATCACCAGACCGGTCAGCCCGGACCAGCGCCAGTCGAACTGGGTCGCGACCACGGCGAACGCGATCCACGGGAGCAGGCTCTTCAGGTAGTTCACGACGGTCCTCCCCGACGTTCCAATTTTGACAGGTCGAAGTTAGAGCGTGTCGGTTGGACATGTCAATAGTGGAATGTCATCATGGGGTCATGAGCCTTCGACACGCGGTGCTGGGGATGCTGGCCGACGAGCCCGGAAGCGGCTACGACCTGCTGAAACGGTTCGAGCGGGCGATGGCCAACGTCTGGCCGGCCACGCAGAGCCAGCTCTACGGCGAGCTCGGCAAGCTGGAGACCGCGGGCATGATCCGCGTCCTCGCCGAGGGGCCGCGCGGGCGCAAGGAGTACGAGATCACCGACGCCGGGCTCGCCGAGCTGCGGCACTGGCTCGTCGAGGTCTCCCCGGGTGGTCCGCCGCGCAGCGCCGCCCTGCTGCGGGTGTACTTCCTCGGATCGGTGGCTCCGGAGCAGGCGCGCGGTTATCTCGCGACGCTGGGGGAGTCGGGCCGGGAGCGCGAAAAGCGGCTCGAGGAGCTGGAGTCGACGATCGACTGGGGCGAGGACAACCAGTCGCTGTACGGCCGGTTGGTGCTGGAGTGGGGGAAGCGCTTCTCGGCCATGCAGCGCGGGTGGGCGGAGTGGGCGGTCGAGCAGGTCGAGTGACCGGCGTATAACGGCCTAGACGGCGGGCGTTCAAGCCACATGGCGGCCGTGGGCCTGGCGCCGGAAACCGCGTGCTCGTGGGCGTGCCGGTGGCGGCGCGTCCACAGTGGACCCCGGTGTCACCGTGCCGTCGTCGGCCGTCGCCGCGGGGAGCGGGGCGCCTCGATCGCGATGCGCCCGGTGCACCGCGTACAGCAACGCCAGCCCGAGCACCACGAGCACGTGGGTCGCCAGCCGGGACAGCGTCACCTGGCCTGCCGCCAGGTCGCCCGCCGAGAGCGCCAGCAGCACGCCGACGAACCCGGTCAGCAACGGCAGCTGGCCGCCCGCCGTGCCCGGCCGCAGCGCCGCCGTCAGCAGGCCGATGCCCACCGCGAGGTTCCACGCGCCGCTCTCGTGGCCGAGGTGGATGCCGCCGTGGGCCGTCCCGAGCAACTCCGCGAAGGCCAGGCCCAGCTGGGCGATCGCGACCGCGGTCAACGCGATCCGCAGCCCCCAGCCCTCGCCGGACGGCGCCGGCGTGCGTTCGAGGATCGCCGCCGTGAGGTCCGGGACCGCCGGCGCCGGGCGCAGCAGCATCGTGCGCCGCAGCCGTTCCGCGCCCGCGAGCCACTCCCGGCAGTCCGCGCAGGACGCCAGGTGCTCGTCGGGCGACACCGGCTCGGCCTCGCCGTCCAACCGGGCCGACAGCGCTTCACGGCAGTCCTCGCACCTCATGGTCCACTAGTCGGACGGCGGATCCGCTGAGTTCCCCGTCACTGCCTCCGCCTTCCTCCCCGCCACCGCCCTCAATCGAGACGCTTCGCGCCGCTGTATGTTCTCGGTCCATGACTCACCGTGAGGACGACGACCGCGTCACGGCCTTGGCCCTGTCCGCCGGCCACGGCGACCGGCGCGCGCTCGAAGAGTGGGTCCGCGCCACCCAGGCCGACGTCTGGCGCTTCCTCGCGCACCTCACGGACGCCGCGTCCGCCGACGACTTGACGCAGGAGACCTACCTTCGCGCCTTCGGCAGCCTTCGCCGCTTCGCGGGACGTTCCTCCTCGAGGACGTGGCTGCTGGCCATCGCCCGCCGGGTCGTCGTCGACCAGATCCGCGCCGCCGGGGCGCGGCCGAAGATCGCCGACACCGACTGGGAAGCCGCCGCCGAGCGCACCCGGGATCCCGCGGCCGGGTTCGAGGACCTCGTCGAACTGCGCCTGCTGCTCGACGGGCTGGAGCGCGACCGGCGCGAGGTGCTCGTCCTGACCCAGGTGCTCGGGCTGTCCTACGCCGAGGCGGCCGACGTCTGCGGCTGCCCGGTCGGCACGATCCGCTCCCGCGTCGCCCGTGCCCGCGAGGACCTGATCCAGGCCCGGCGCGCCCGCGGGGCCGGCTGAACCAGCCTGGTGCGCCGTCCGGCACTGTGGCGGCGCACACATTCGGCGGCTTCCGCTGTCATCTCGTCACAGAGATGGGCCGACTCGACTACGGCGCGTTGACGTCCGGCCAACGGGCTCCTTAGCGTGGCGCGCACCCCGCCACCACCCAGCAAGGGATTCCCGATGGCCCGTCCCACCACCGAACCCGCCGAGGCCGCCGAGCCCGGGCGGGTCGGCCGCCGCCGCTTCCTGACCTACCTGGTCGCCGCGCCCACGCTCACCGTCGCCACGAAACTCACCGCCGACGCCGTGGCCCCGGCCCGCGCCGAGGCCGTCGTCCCGACCCTGCCGCAGCCCGCGGAGATCCTCGACCTCGGGGACGTGCTGACGCTGTCGTGCGCGCCGACGGCCGGGATGCTGGTGCTCGAACTGACGTCCGACGGCCGGGCGCGGCTGCAGCTGCCGCGCGCCGAGGTCGGCCAGGGCATCACGACGGCGACCGCCATGCTCGTCGCCGAAGAGCTGGACCTGCCGCTCGACCGCGTCGACGTGGTGCTCTCCGACGCCCGCACCGAGCTGCTGTTCAACCAGCTCACCGGCGGGTCCAACACGATGCGCTCGCTCTACGACCCGGTCCGCGGCACCGCGGCGACCGCCCGCGCCCGGATGGTCGCCGCGGCCGCCGCGCAGTGGGGGACCGACGCTTCGCGACTGTCCACACGCGACGGTGCGGTGTGGGCACCGGACGGGCGCAGCGCCTCCTACGGCACCCTCGCCGGCCCCGCGTCCCGCTCGGGCCTGAGCGTCGGGGTGATCCAGCCGAAAGCGGAGTCGGCGCACACGCTCGTCGGGACGCCGGCCTCGCGCAAGGACGCCCGCGCGATGGTCACCGGCAAGCAGGTCTACACGCTCGACCTCGACGTCCCCGGGGCCAAGCCGGTGATGGTGCGGCGGCCGCCGACGATCAACGGCACCGTGCAGAAGGTCAACAACGAGGCCGCGGTCCGGGCCATGCCGGGGATCATCGACATCGCCGTCGTCCCGACCGGCGTCGCGGTGATGGCCGAGACCTTCGGCGAGGCCCTCGACGGCAAGAACGCGCTCGACGTCACCTGGGGCCCCGGCACGGTCGACGGCGAGGACAACGAGACGATCAAGAAGAAGCTGCGGGCCGCCGCGCTGCCGTTCGTGGTGCCGCCGCTGCTGACGCAGTACGTCGACGGCGAGTTCGACTTCGCCTTCGCCAGCCACGCACCGATGGAGTCGAACTCCGCGGTCGCCGACGTCCGCGAGGACAGTGCGACCATCTGGGCCGGGCTGAAGTCGCCGATCGTGGCGAAGCAGACCATCGCGCAGGAGCTCGGCCTGCCGGAGAACAAGGTCACCGTGCACGTCCAGCAGGGCGGCGGGTCCTTCGGGCGGCGGCTGTTCTTCGACGCGGCGCTGGAAGCCGCGCGCATCTCGAAGGCGATGAAGAAGCCCGTCCGGCTGATGTGGAGCCGGATCGACGACATGCGCCACGGCCGGGCGCGCGCGGCGAGCTACCACCGGATCCGCGCGACCTTCGCGCTCGGTCAGGTGCTGACGTTCGAACACCGCGTCGCCAGCGTCGAAACCGACTGGAGCCACGGGCTCGGCGAGATCCTCACGGCGTTCGCGGCGAAGCTGCCCGTCGGCGGCAACCTCAGCTTCGCGCAGACGGTGTTCCTGCTGACCGTCAAGTCGCCGTACAACTTCGGCGTCACCACGCAGCTGCTCGACGAGGTCCCGCTGAAGTTCCACACCTCGGCGTGGCGGTCGGTCTACTCGGCGAACACCCGCGGTGCCGAAGAGATCATGGTCGACGAGATCGCGGCGAAGCTCGGCAAGGACCCGGTGGCCTTCCGCCGCGAGTTCATCAAGGAGCAGCGCCAGCGCGCGGTGCTCGACAAGGTCGCCGAACTCGGCGAGTGGGGCAAGAAGATGCCCGCCGGGTTCGCGCAGGGCATCGCGGTGCACGGCGAGTACAAGTCCTACACCGCCTGCCTGGTCGAGCTGGACGCGCGCGACCCGAAGCACCCGCGCGTCACGAAGGCCACGATCGCGGTCGACGTCGGCAAGCCGGTGAACCCGCGCGGGATCCAGGCGCAGATGCTCGGCGGCCTGACCGACGCGATTTCGACGACGCTCACCGCGGGTCTGCACATCGACAAGGGCCTGCCGCTGGAGGGCAGCTACTCGCAGTTCCACTACGCGCGGCAGAAGAACTCGCCGACCGACGTCACCGTGCACGTCATGCCGGCCACCGGGTCGGACATCGGCGGCGCGGGCGAGCTCGGCCTGCCGGCGCCGGTCGGCGCGATCGCCAACGCCTACGCCCGGGCGACCGGGATCAAGCCCCGCAGCTTCCCGATCACCTTCCCGGTCGACTTCGACCCGTTCCCGCGCTGAGGAGAGTTCCGTGCCCAACTACACCTTCGTGGTGAACGGGAAGACCGTCACCGTCGACGTGCCCGCCGATCTGCCGATGCTGTGGGCGCTGCGTGACAAGCTCAAGGTCCGCGGGCCCAAGTACGGCTGCGGCATCAACGTCTGCAAGGCCTGCACCAGCCACCTCGACGGCGAGGCGTTCAACCCCTGCGTCACGCCGGTGTCGGAGTGCGCCGGGCGGGAGGTGACCACGATCGAAGGACTGGCCGACGGCGACGAGCTGCACCCGGTCCAGGAAGCCTGGCTGGAGCAGGACGTGGCCCAGTGCGGCTACTGCCAGCCCGGCCAGATCATGGCGGCGGTGGCGCTGCTGAAGAAGACGAAGAACCCGACGGACGCCGACATCGACGCCATCCAGAACGTGTGCCGCTGCGGGACCTACTTCCGGATCCGGGAGGCGATCAAGAGCGCGGCCGCCAAGATGGCCTGACGCGGATGCGGAGGTTCTACAGAAGAACCTCCGCATCCGCGGTTCTTGTAGCAAGTTCACCCGAACGTGGCGGTCCCGTTCGGGTTAGATGTCGGTCTCGGACCTCGACGAGGAGGCCGGGACCGGAGGGCACCATGCACAACCAGGCGCTTCTCGCCGACGGGCGCGCGCCCCAGGTCGCTTCGCTGGCCGCCGAGGTCGAGCGGAAGCTGCCCGAGCTGATCGAAAGCACCGTGCGGCAGATCCTCGCCGAAATGCCCGTCTACGCCGACGCCCGGTTCGTCTCGCACGCCGAACTGAGGAACTCGGTGCGCGCCAACCTCGACCACGTGCTGCGCACGCTGCGCGGGTCCGACGTCCCGGACCTGTCGCAGGCCCGCGCGACCGGCCGGGCGCGGGCCCTGCAGGGCGCGCCGCTGCCGGAACTGCTGCGCGCCTACCGGATCGGCCTGACCGAGGTGTGGCACCGGTTCGTCGAGCTGACCGCGCAGCGGGACGACCTCGCCGCGCTGGTCGCCGTGACGGCGGTGATCTGGGCGCTGATCGACGACCTCGCCGAAGCGCTCACCACGTCCTACCGCGACACGACGGCGGAAGTCGTGGTGGCGCACCAGAACCGGCGTTCGGCGCTGGTGGAGGCGCTGTTCGCGGGCGGGGCCGCGACCGAGGGCACGCTGTGGGACATCGCCCGCGTGCTCGACCTGTCGCTGGACGGCACGTTCGTCGTCGTCGCCGCGGAAACCCCGCGGCTGGGCCAGGAACCGCTGCCGCAGATCGAGGCCCGGCTGCGCGCGCTGCAGCACGCGTCGGCGTGGCGGCTCACCCCGGACCTGCAGGTCGGCGTGGTGTCGCTGCGCGACCCGAACGCCGCTTCGGCGATCGTGGCGCTGGTGCGCGAGCACCCGGTGGGCCGGGTCGGGATGAGCCCGGTGTTCACCGGTCTGGGCAACACCGCCCGCGCCCTCCACCTCGCGCGGGTGGCGTTGTCGAGCATGACGCCGGGCACGCCGGGGCTGGTCCAGTTCACCGAATCGCCGCTGGCGGGCCTGGTGGCCAGCGCGCCGGAGGCGTCGGTGCAGCTGGCCCACCACGTGCTCCAGCCGGTCCTCGACCTCCCGGGCGACGACCGCAACGTGCTGCTGCTGACGCTGCGCGCGTGGTTCGACTGCCAGGGATCGACGAAGCTGACGTCGGAGCGCATGTTCTGCCACCCCAACACGATCCGCCACCGGCTGAAGCGCATCACGGAGGAACTGGGCCGCTCGCTGACGAACCCGGCGGACATCGCCGAGCTGGGCGCGGCCCTGCGGGCGCTGAACCTCTTCCCGGAGGCGACCCACCTCCCGGCGCCGCGTTAGCGGACGCCCGGGCCGTACCGCCGCGCCATCCCGGTCAGCCACTCGCGCCCGACCGGGTTCGCGGTGTGGACGCGGACTTCGGGCGGCCAGCAGTCGTGCTCGCACAGCCACAGCACGACCGGACGGGTCGTGTCGTCGCCGCCGAGGTCGTGGTCCAGCGAGATCGCCGCGAACCGGTGCGCGCTCAGCAGCTCGATCGCTTCCGCGCTCGACTTCGCCCACGTCCAGCCCGGCGGGGCCGGCCGCAGGTCGTCGACCCAGAGGCGGTTCACGCGGCCAGCAGGGCGCGGGTCCGGGCCTGCTCCTCCGCCGGGCCGAACGGCATCACCAGCAGTTCCGTCGCGCCCGCGTTCTCAAGGGATTTCACCTGGCGGAGCACGGTTTCCTCGTCGCCGACGATCGCGGTGTCCGCGATCCGGCGGTGGCCTTCGCGGTCGAGGACCGCGCGGTAGGCCGGGACGTCCGCCGCGCCGCCGTACGTCCGCTCGACCCAGGTCCGGCGTTCGTCCACATCGGACGTCACGCAGATCAGCTGGCCGGAGACCACCCGCGACGCCGCCCCCAGCGTCGGCACCACGAACTCGGCGGTTGCCCGAGGGCCGGCGAAGGTCGTGATCACGCCGTCGGCCAGCTCGCCCGCCAGGCGCGTCGACCGCGGGCTCACCGAACCGAGCAGCACCGCGGGCCGTCCGGCGCCGGGGGTGTTCAGCCCGCCCGCGGCCGTCAGCGTCTCGCCGTGGACGTCCGCCTTTTCGCCGCGCAGCAAGGGGTTCAGCGCCTCGAGGTATTCGCGCAGGTGCCGGATCGGGCGGTCGTAGGAGTACCCGAACTCGCCCTCGATGATGAACTTGTGGCTCAGGCCGATGCCCAGGTGGACGGGCACGCCGGCGGCCGCCTGGACGGTCAGCGCCTGCGCCGCCATGGTGATCGGGTGCCGCGGGTACGTCGGCACGACGCACGTGCCCAGCTCGACGCCGGGGGCGGCTGCGGCGAGAGCCGGCAGCGCCGTCAGCGCGTCCCAGCCGCCTCGCTGCGCCACCCAGAGCGTGCCGTAGCCGAGCTTCGCCGCTTCGCGTGCTTGCGCCGTCATGGCGTCGAAGCCGACGCCGAGTTCGTCGATCAGGATTCCGGTGCGCATGGTCCCTCCAGTGGTCAGTACGCGCGTTCGAGCTGCTTGCGGTCGAGCGCGACGGCTTCGGTGAACAGCTCCAGCGCCCGTGGGGCCACGGCGCGCAGCTGCCGGGTCGACACGGCCAGCGGTTCGAAGGCGTGCGCGACGGTGTCGGCGATCAGGGCCGGCTCGGGCGGGGGAGTGCGGCCGAGGAAGCCGTGCAGCACGGCCTGGAAGGCGACGACGAGGTCGCGGACCGGCCGATCGGTGCGCAGCAGGTCGTTCGCCGCCAGCAGCTCCAGGTACTCGACGAAGGCTTCTGCGTGCCGCGGGTCGAGCTTGCCGTGCAGCTTCGGCAGCAGCTTGCCGAGCGTCTCGGTGTCGTCGGCGTACCCGGCGCGCAGCAGCGGGCGCCGCAGGACGTTGGCGTACTGGATCTCGGTCAGCCGCGAAAGCCGCACGGCGAGCGGGTCGGCGGCGAGCGCGGCCACGAGGTCTTCGAGCGCCCGCACGGACTCGCGGAGCAGGACGGCGAGGAACAGCTCCTCGCGGTTCTTCCAGTGCAGGTAGACGGTCCCTTTACCGACCCCGGCCCGCTCGGCGACGTCCTCGACGGTGGTCCGCCGGTACCCGGCCCGCAGCAGCAGCTCGGCGGCGGCGTCGAGGATGCGCTCGGCCCGTTCGGTCCGGTCTTCGGCGGGAGGCATGCAGTCATCGTATGACTGAATTCGAAATTTGGTCAAACGTTCGGAACGCGGTGATCCAGGTCACGCCGCCGCGCTGTCACGGCCGTCTGCCCGCCGGTGTCCTGTGGTCGGCCGGATGCCACCGGCCCCTGCGAGAACGGAGAAGCAGCATGAGCAAGGTCTGGTTCGTCACGGGTTCGTCGCGCGGTTTGGGCCGCTGCTTCGTGGAGGCTGCCCTCGGCCGCGGCGACCGGGTGGCCGCGGCGGCGCGGTCCACGGCGAGCCTCGACGAGCTCGTCGCGACCTACGGCGACGCGGTGCTCCCGCTGGAGGTGGACGTGACCGACAAGGCCGCCGTCTTCGAGAACGTGAAGCGGGCCGCCGAGCACTTCGGGCGGCTGGACGTCGTCGTGAACAACGCCGGCTACGCGCAGATCGGCGCCATCGAGGAGCTGACCGAGGCGGAGCTGCGCGACCAGCTCGAGACCAACGTGTTCGGCCCGGTGTGGGTGGTCCAGGCGGCCCTGCCCTACCTGCGGGACCAGGGCTCCGGGCACTTCGTCCAGCTGTCGTCGGCCGCGGGGGTAGTCGCGATGCCGCTGGGCGGGGCGTACCACGCGTCCCGGTGGGCGATCGAGGCGCTGAACGAAACCCTGGCCAAGGAGGTCGCCGAGTTCGGGATCAAGGTGACGATCGTCGAGCCGGGCGGCTACGCCACCCGCGACGGCAAGAACCCGGACCCCCTGGCCAACGGCCACGTCGCCGAGACGACCCCGGTCTACGACGGGCTCCGCCGCCGGATCGCCGAGGTCGCGGCCAAGCAACCCGCCGGCGACCCGAAGGCGGCCGCCCGGGCGTTGCTGAAGGTCGTCGACGCGCCGAACCCGCCCCTGCGCGTGCTCTTCGGCCGCGGCTTCTACCCGATGATCCAGCAGGCGTACGCCGACCGGCTCGCGACCTGGGCGGAGTGGCAGGAGCTGTCGGCGGAGGCGCAGGGCGGGGACGCCGAAACTGTCGGTGCCTCCCGGTAACGTGGAAACCGGGGGGCGCCCCCGCGGCCCGGCTCAGCTGCGGCGGTCTCGCTTTGACGAAAACGGGTTGCCCGGCCGCGGGCGTAGTGGGCGCCTCGACCTGGGGGATTGAGGCCTCGGCGGCTGCGCCGGCCGGTTTGGGCCGGCGCGGTGGCCGGTCCTGGCGGGCGCGGCGGCTGCCCAGCGAGCACGGCGGCCGAGCCCGGCTGCCTCAAGCGCGCCGCCCTTGGCGGACCCAGCTCCCGCAGCGCGGTGCCGGCCGGTCCATCGCCGGATCCGGCCGGCACTCCGGCCCGGCCAACGGCCGGACCACCGCCCCGCGGCTCAAGCGTCCGAGGAACGCTTCCACAGGTTGATGTCCGCGTCCGTCGCGTGCCCGTCGATCTCGGTCAGCTCCTCCGACGAGAACTCGAGGTTGCCCAGCGCGCCCACGTTGTCCTCCAGCTGCCGGACGCTGCTCGCGCCGATCAGCACCGAGGTCACCCGGTGGTCGCGCAGGGCCCACGCCAGAGCGAGCTGGGCCAGCGACTGCCCGCGGCGGCCCGCGATGTCGTTCAGCGCGCGGACCCGGCCGAGCCGGTTCTCGTCGAGGGTGTCCGGGTTCAGGGACTTGCCCTGCGCCGCGCGCGAATCGCCGGGGACGCCCGTCAGGTAGCGGTCGGTCAGCAGGCCCTGCGCCAGCGGCGAGAACGCGATGCAGCCCGCGCCGGCCTGCTCCAGCGTGTCGAGGAGGCCGTCCTCCTCGATCCAGCGGTTGAGCATCGAGTACGACGGCTGGTGGATCAGCAGCGGCGTGCCGAGTTCCCGCAGCAGCCGGGCCGCCTCGGCCGTGCGCTCGGAGTTGTACGACGAGATCCCGACGTACAGCGCCTTCCCGGCGCGGACGGCGGCGTCGAGCGCCCCGACCGTCTCCTCCAGCGGCGTCTCGGGGTCGAAGCGGTGCGAGTAGAAGATGTCGACGTAGTCCAGGCCGAGCCGGCCGAGCGACTGGTCCAGGGAGGACAGCAGGTACTTGCGCGAACCCCACTCGCCGTACGGCCCCGGCCACATGTCGTAGCCCGCCTTGGTCGAGATCACCAGCTCGTCGCGGTACGCCCGGAAGTCGGTGGCCAGCAGCCGCCCGAAGTTCTCCTCCGCCGAGCCGTAGGGCGGGCCGTAGTTGTTGGCCAGGTCGAAGTGGGTGATGCCCAGGTCGAAGGCGCGGCGGAGGATCGCGCGCTGGGTCTCCAGCGGCCGGTCGTGGCCGAAGTTGTGCCACAGCCCGAGGGAGATCGCGGGCAGCTTGAGCCCGGAGCGCCCGCAGCGCCGGTAGGGGATCGAGTCGTATCGGCCGGAAGCGGCAACGTAGGTCACGCGGCCGATGCTAGCCGCGGAGGAACGCGCCCGCGCGCGGCGCGGAACCGGGGCGGGCCCGGCCGCGGGTCGGGTACGCTCCGGGTGAGCGATCGCTTAGGAGGCACGTGGTGGGCACCGGATTCTTCACCTCCGTCGACGACGTGTCGGCCAAACTGGCCGGGGCCGGCTACCTCGCCTCCACGGCGGTGGCGACCACCGTGTTCCTCGCCGACCGGCTCGGCAAGCCGCTGCTGGTCGAGGGCCCCGCGGGGGTCGGCAAGACCGAGCTCGCCAAGGCCGTCGCCCAGGTCAGCGGTTCGCGGCTGGTGCGCCTGCAGTGCTACGAAGGCATCGACGAGGCCCGCGCGCTGTACGAGTGGAACCACGCGAAGCAGCTGCTGCGGATCACCGCCGGCCGCGACGAGACGTGGGAGGCCGCCCGCACCGACATCTTCGGCGAGGAGTTCCTGCTCCGCCGCCCGCTGCTCACCGCCATCTCCTCCGACGAGCCGACCGTGCTGCTGATCGACGAGACCGACAAGGCCGACATGGAGGTCGAGGGCCTGCTGCTGGAGGTGCTCGGCGACTTCCAGGTCACCGTCCCGGAGCTCGGCACGATCACCGCCACGCGCGCGCCGTTCGCCGTGCTGACGTCCAACGCCACGCGCGAGCTGTCCGAAGCGCTGCGCCGCCGGTGCCTGTTCCTGCACATCGACTTCCCGGATGAAGACCTCGAACGCGACATCGTGCGGCTCAAGGTGCCCGGGATCGACGCCGCCCTCGCCGACTCCGTCGTCCGCGTGGTCGCCGCGCTGCGGGCGATGGACCTGCGCAAGCTGCCGTCGGTCGCCGAGACCATCGACTGGGCGCGCACGCTGCTCGCGCTCGGGGCGTCGACGCTGGACGACCGGGTCGTGCGGGAGAGCCTCGGTGTCGTGCTCAAGCACCAGGACGACATCGCCAAGGCGGGCGCCGGCCTGAAGCTCGAACAGGTCCTGGACGCGTCGTGACCGGCGGCGTGCCGGAGCGGCTCGCGGAGTTCGTCAAGGTGCTGCGGGCCCAGGGCATCCCGGCGGGCCCCAGCGAAACGGTCGACGCCGCGGCCGCGCTGGAGGTGCTCGGCCTCGACGACCGGGCGCTCGTCCGCGAGGGCCTGGCCGCGGCCCTGGTCCGCCGCGGCGGCCAGCGGGCGGTCTTCGACGCCGCGTTCGACCTGTACTTCCCGGCCGGGGTCGGTGCGCCGGAACGCGCCCGCGAAGAGCCGTCGACGCTGGAGGACCTGCGCGAAGAGCTGGCCGCCGCGCTCGCCGACGGCGACCGGCAGGCGCTCTCGCAGCTGGCCGGCCTCGCCGTCGACATGCTCGGCCAGTACGGCTCGGCGTCCGGTCCCGGTGGCGGCTTCTCCGCCCACCAGACGCTGGAGCGGCTCCAGCCGCAGACGCTCATCGCGCGGGTGCTGGCCGCGGTCCGCGGCGGCGGCGCGCGCGGCGAGTTCACCGACCGGCTCGACCGCGACGAGATCCGCCGCCGCGTCGAGGTCTTCCGCGGGCAGGTCCGCACCGAGGCGCGCCGCCGCGCCGCCGAGGTCCGCGGCCGCGAGCGCGTCGCCAAGCACGCCATCGCGCCCTCGCCGGACCGGGTCGACTTCCTCATCGCCAGCCGCACCCAGCTCGCCGAACTGCGGCGCACCATCCAGCCGTTGTCCCGCAAGCTCGCGACGCGCCTGGCCGCGCGCCGCCGCCGGATGACGCGCGGGCAGATCGACCTGCGGCGCACGCTGCGCCGCTCGCTCTCGACCGGCGGCGTGCCGCTGCGCCCGGCCTACCGCCACCGGCGGCCCGGCCGGCCGGAAATCGTGCTCCTGTGCGACCTTTCCGGGTCCGTGGCGGGGTTCGCGAACTTCACCATGCTGCTGGTGCAGGCGCTGCGCGACCAGTTCAGCAAGATCCGCGTGTTCGCGTTCGTCGACAGCACCGACGAGGTCACCCACCTGGTCACCACCGGTGCCGCCGACCCCGAGCACCTGGGCGCGCGCATGCTGTCCGAAGCGGCGCTGGTGCGCTGGGACGGCCACAGCGACTACGGCGGCTCCCTGCGTCAGTTCACCGAGAACTGGCCGGACGCGATCGGCCCGCGGACGTCGGTGCTGATCCTCGGCGACGCCCGCACCAACGGCGGCGACCCCAACCTCGACGCGGTCCGCGCGATCAAGGCCCGCGCCCGGCACGTCCACTGGCTCAACCCCGAGCGCCGGTCGCTCTGGTCCACGGGGGACTCGGCGGCGCTGGGGTACGCCGACGTCGTCGAGATGCACGAGTGCCGCACGGTGCACCAGCTCGGCACGCTCGTCACCCGGCTGCTGCCGGTGTGAGCCAGGCGTCGATGTCCCGCAGCACGGCCTTCTTGGTCGCTTCGGGGGCGAAGGACGCCGTGACGCTCGCGCGGGCGAAGTCCGCCATCGTCGTGTCGTCGTAGCCGAACGCGCGCTGCACGCGGGCGTACTCCTCGGCGAGGGCGGCGCCGGTGACCGACGGGACGTCGGTGTTGAGCGTGACCGTCAGTCCCACGTCCCGCAGCCGGGGGAGCGGGTGCTCGGCCAGCGAAGGCACCAGCCCCAGCGTCACGTTCGACGACGGGCACACTTCCAAGGCCAGCCCGCGGTCCCGCACCTCGGCGACCAGCGCGGGGTCGTCGAGCACGCGGATGCCGTGGCCGAGCCGTTCGGTCCGGCCGACTTCGAGGGCCTCGCGGATGCTGTCGGGCCCCGCGTCCTCGCCGGTGTGGTGCAGCAGGCGGATACCGGCCGCGCGGGCTTTCTCGAAGACCGCCGCGAACGGCCGCAGCGAGTGGTTTTCCTCGCCCGCCATGCCGATCGCGAAGACTTCGTCGTACTTCAGCGCGAGGTCGAGGGTGCGCTCGGCCCGCTCGACCGACCGGCGCCGGGAGTGGTCGAGCAGCAGCCGCCACTCGAGTCCGTCGCTTTGCGACAGTCCCGCGAGGACGGACGCCAGCGGCATCTCGAGGTCGCCGAGGCGTTCTCCGTGCGACGCCGCGGTGAACGTGAGCTCGGCGTAGCGCGTGCCCTGCGCGGTTTCGTCCTCGACGTACTCGCGGGCGATCCGCTCGAAGTCTTCGGGACGCCGCAGGCACGACCGGATGAGCGCGTTGTGGTCGGCGAAGGCGCGGAAGCCGTCGAACACCGGGGGCTCGGCCGGCACGTCGACACCGTTCGCTTCGCCCAGCTCGCGGAGCGTGCCCGGGCGGATCGTGCTCTCCAGGTGGACGTGCAGGTGGGCCTTCGGCAGAGCGGCCAGGTCGCGCATGATCGCGAGCCTAGGACCGGACGGCGGCGGTCCGCGCGGCATTTTCCCGGCGGCGCCCGCTCCCGGCCCCAGGTTTTGGGCCGCGTCACACGGGGAACCTCCGGGTGGTTCGTCCGCGTTGTCAGGATGACCGGACCCGATGAGGGAGGACCTACCGTGCCTTTGATGAAGAAGCTGACCGTGCTGGCCGGCGCAGCCGCTTCGGCTCGTGCCTACGCCAAGAAGAACCCCGAAAAGGTGAATCAGGTCGTCGGCAAGGCCGCGAAGTTCGTCGACGACAAGACCAAGGGCAAGTACCACCAGCAGATCGCCGGCGCGGTCCGCAAGGTCAACTCGGTGACCGGGCAGCCGGGCCGGCCGGGACCGGCCACCGGCCGGTAGCTCATTCGGCCGTCAGGACCTCCAAGAGCCCCTCGCCGTACTTGGCGAGCTTGTTCTCCCCGACGCCGCTGACCGTGCCCAGATCCGCCAGCGACGACGGCCGTTGCGTGGCGATCTGGCGCAGGGTCGCGTCGTGGAAGACGACGTACGCGGGTACGCCCTGTTCCTTCGCGACGCCGGCCCGCCAGGCCCGCAGGCGCTCGAACAGCGGCGCCGCCTCCGCGGGCATGTCCACGGCGGCCGCGGACGACTTCCGCGTGCTGCGGACCTTGGCGGCGGCGGCCCGCTCCGGTTCCCGGCGCAGCAGCACTTGGCGCTCACCGCCCAGCACCTCGGCGCTGGCTTCGGTGAGCACCAGCGACCCGTAGTCGCCTTCCACGGCGAGCAGGCCTTGGGCGAGCAGCTGCCGCACCACGGCCCGCCACTCCGGCTCGCGCAGCTCCGTGCCGATGCCGAACGTCTTCAGCGTGTCGTGCTGGAACTGCGTGACCTTGGGCGTGGACTTGCCGAGCAGGATGTCGATGACCTGGCCGGCGCCGAACTTCTGGCGCCGTTCGTTGCGCAGCCGCACGACGGTCGACAGCAGCTTCTGCGCCGGGATCGTGCCGTCCCACTTCTCCGGCGGGTTCAGGCACGTGTCGCAGTTGCCGCAGGGGCCGGCCTGCTGCCCGAAGTAGTTGAGGATCTGCACGCGGCGGCACTCGACCGTCTCGCACAGCGCGAGCATCGCGTTCAGGTGCGCGCCCAGCCGCCGCCGGTGGGCCTCGTCGCCTTCGGACGTGTCGATCATCTTGCGCTGCTGGACGACGTCCTGCAGCCCGTACGCGAGCCACGCGGTCGACGGCAGGCCGTCCCGCCCCGCGCGGCCGGTCTCCTGGTAGTAGCCCTCGACCGACTTCGGCAGGTCGAGGTGCGCGACGAACCGGACGTCCGGTTTGTCGATGCCCATGCCGAACGCGATCGTCGCGACGACGATCAGCCCGTCCTCCCGCAGGAACCGCGACTGGTGCTTCGCGCGGGTGCGCGCGTCGAGCCCCGCGTGGTACGGGACCGCCGGAATCCCGTTCTGCACCAAGAACTCCGCGGTCTTCTCGACCGAGTTGCGGGACAGGCAGTAGACGATCCCCGCGTCTCCCTTGTGCTCGGTCTGCAGCAGCTCCAGCAGCTGCCGCTGCGGTGAGTTCTTGCCGACGATCCGGTACTGGATGTTCGGCCGGTCGAAGCTCGCGACGAAGTGGCGGGCCTCGTCGAGGTTCAGCCGGGCCGCGATCTCCTTGTGGGTGGCCTCGGTCGCGGTGGCGGTCAGCGCAATCCGCGGCACCTCCGGCCACCGCTCGTGCAACGCCGAGAGCTGGAGGTAGTCGGGCCGGAAGTCGTGGCCCCACTGGGCGACGCAGTGCGCTTCGTCGATCGCGAACAGCGAAATCTTGCCGCGGTCGAGCAGCCGGACGGTCGATTCGACCGAAAGCCGTTCCGGCGCCAGGTAGAGCAGGTCGAGCTCGCCGCTGAGGAACGCCGACTCCACCTCCTGCCGCGCCGCGTAGTCCTGGGTGGAGTTGAGGAACCCGGCGCGGACGCCGGCGTTCCGCAGCGCGTCGACCTGGTCCTGCATCAGGGCGATCAGCGGGGAGACGACCACGCCGACGCCGGGCCGCACGAGCGCGGGGATCTGGTAGCACAGCGACTTCCCGCCGCCGGTGGGCATCAGCACGAGCGCGTCACCGCCGGCGATCACGTGCTCGACGATCGCCGCCTGGTCGCCGCGGAAGCTGTCGTAGCCGAACACGCGCCGGAGGGTCTCCAGCGCGTCGGACGCGGGTGCGAGGTCGGTCTCTGCCACCCGCCCGACTATAGAGCGGGGGTCCGACAGTTCCGGTCCGGCCCGCCGCGGATGGCAGACTGGCGGGGTGCAGTACTGGCCCGTACCCGACCTCGCCGCGTATTTCGCCGGTGCCTGGCGCCTGGAGCGGGAAATTCTCACCGCGGACGGCGACCCGGCGGGCGAGGTGACCGGAACGGCCACCTTCACCGAGACCGAGGGCGTCCTCGTCTACCACGAGGAGGGCCGGCTGCGGCTCGGCGGCCACACGGGGCCGGTCACGCGGACCCTGCACTACCGCCCGGCGGGCCCCGGCCGTGCGGCGGTCCACTTCGACCACGGCGGCTTCTTCCACGACCTCGACCTGCGCGCGGGCCACTGGACGGCGGACCACCCCTGCCGCGCCGACCACTACCGCGGCGAGTACCGGGTGACCGGCGCCGACCGGTGGCGGCAGGAGTGGGCGGTGCGCGGGCCGGCCAAGGACCACGTCATCGTCAGCCGGTTCACCCGTTAGACGATGCCGCCGTTGGCGCGCAGCACCTGGCCGTTCACCCAGCGCGCCGGACCGGCCAGGAACGCGACGACCTCGGCGATGTCCTCCGGCTGCCCGAGCCGCTCGAGCGGCGGCTGCTCGGCCATCCGGGTGATCGTCTCCTCGTCCTTGCCGTCGAGGAACAGCGCGGTCGCGGTCGGGCCGGGCGCGACGGTGTTCACGGTGATGTCGCGGCCGCGCAGCTCGCGCGCCAGGATCATGGTGATCGCCTCGACCGCGCCCTTCGTCGCGTTGTAGACGCCGTAGCCGGGCAGGTTCAGCCCGAGCACCGACGTCGAGGTGGTGATCACCGCGCCGCCGTCGCGGACCCGCCGCGCGGCCTGCTGGGCCACCGCGAACGTGCCGCGGATGTTGGTGCGGTGCACGCGGTCGAGGACGTCGAAGTCCGTGTCGGCGATCGGGGTCGGCGGGTTCATCACCCCGGCCAGGTGGGCGACGACGTCGACGCCGCCGTACGTGCGTTCCGCGGTGTCGAACAGCTCCGCGACCGCGGCCGGGTCGGCCACGTCGGCGCGGACCGCGATCGCCCGGCCACCGCGTGCGGTGATGGCCTCGACGGCGGCCTCGGCCTCCTTTTCGTTGCCGGCGTAGTTGACGACGACCGCCATGCCGTCGGCGGCCAGGCGCTCGGCGACCTGGCGGCCGATGCCGCGGGAGCCGCCGGTGATGATCGCGACGCGGGTGTCGGGGGTGCTCATCGGTTCCTTCTTTCCGGTCCGGGCGGCCTCCGTGCCGCCTTCTGTTATCGACGATATCACTTTTCTGGTAACACTGCTTCGAGGTGGTCGCCTCCCCGTGCCGGGGCGGGGACATCCGGCCGTATCCACGCCGCCGGACGGCCGAATCCCGAGGTCGGGGGGCCGGTGCCCGTTTTCGGCGCGGCTAATCAGGGAACACCGGTCGCATCGGGGGCTTGACATCCTTGAAGGAGTTTGAGCGATGCTCACATGGCTGATCGTGTTGATCGTCGTCGTGGCCGTCGCGGTGCTCGGCGCCGTGATCTGGCTGGTGACGCAGGAAATGCAACGGAAACGGCTGCAGCAGCGGTTCGGTCCCGAGTACGACCGCACGGTCGCGGAGAAGGACAGCCCCCGTGCCGCGCAGCGCGAACTGGCCGAGCGGGAACGCCGGCACAAGGAACTCGACATCCGGCCGCTCTCGGCGTCGGCGCGCGAGCGCTACGCCCGGGAATGGACGCAGGTGCAGGAAAAGTTCGTCGACCAGCCGTCCGGCGCCGTCGCCGAGGCCGAGCAGCTGCTGAACTCCCTGATGGCCGAGCGCGGGTACCCGACCGAGGGCTACGAGCAGCAGCTGGCCGACCTGTCCGTGCGGCACGCCAAGACCCTGGAGCACTACCGCGCCGCCCACACGACGCAGCAGAAGCGCGACGGAGCGTCCACTGAGGACCTGCGGGACGCGATGGTGCGCTACCGCACCGTGTTCGAGGACCTGCTGACCGACGGCGCCGACGACGAGCAGCACCACGACCGCCGCAACGGCCACGACCACAGCGGTCGCGACACCGACCGCCGGGACACCGAGCGGAACGAAACCCACGGGCACGAGACCGACCGTCACGTGACCGAGCGCCAGGCGTCCGCGAGCCCGCGGACCGAGTCGAATGGAGGACGTTGACCATGACCGAACACCTGACGCGGCACGACGCCGAGGACGACCGGGACCTGACCGGGCGTGAGGGCGTCCACGACGGCTACCGGGACGACAGCGCCACGGACGAGGTTCCCGGCCAGGACCGGGACGGCTTCCACGAGTCCGCCACGGCCGAGGACCAGAACCTGAGCACCGCCGACCTGGCCTCCGCCGGGCACCGCGACCCCGGCGACACGGCCGCTTCCCGCGATTCGGGCGGTGACGTGGAGGCACACTCCGGTGGTGACGTCGAGGCGCCCGCTTCCGGCGGTGACGTGGAAACGCCCGCCGCTTCCGGTGGTGACGGGCAGCGGCCCGCTTCCGGCGGAGACGTCGAGACGCCGCCGCTGATCGACGAGGAGAAGGTCACCGGGTTCCGCGACCGCTGGCAGAACGTCCAGGCCGGCTTCGTCGACGACCCGAAGCAGGCCGTCCAGCAGGCCGACGAACTCGTCGCCGGCGTGATCAGCGCGCTGGCCACCACGTTCGCCGAGCACAAGAGCGAGCTGGAGTCCCAGTGGCAGCAGGGCGAACCGGCCACCGAGGAACTGCGGATCGCCCTGCGCCGCTACCGCTCGTTCTTCGACCAGCTGCTGCCGCGGTAGCGGGCGTCGTTTGCCGGTGGGCATGATCGGGTACGCACACCCGGGAAAACGTCGGCAAACGGGAGGCAGCCGGATGAACGTGGCCGAACTGCTCGTCGAGGGGTTCAGCCGGGTCCAGGGCACGGTGCACGCGGCGGTGGCGGGATTGACCGCGAAGCAGCTCGGGACCCGGCCGGACGACGAGGCCAACTCGATCGCCTGGCTGGTGTGGCACCTGACCAGGGTGCAGGACGACCACGTCGCCGACGTGGCCGGGACGGAGCAGGTGTGGACGGGCCAGGACTGGCTTTCCCGGTTCGGCCTGCCGTTCCCGGCCGGTGACACCGGCTACGGCCACCGCCCGGCCGACGTCGAAGCGGTCCGCGTCGACGGGCCGGACCTGCTCACCGGCTACTACGACGCCGTGCACGAGCAGACGGTCCGGTTCGTCACCGGCCTCGACGCCGAGGCCCTCGACCGGATCGTCGACGAGGCCTGGGACCCGCCGGTGTCACTGGGCGTGCGCCTGATCAGCGTCCTGGACGACGACACCCAGCACGCCGGGCAGGCGATGTACGTCCGCGGCCTGCTCTAGTTCAACAGTCTTCGCAGCCATCCCCGCGGTGGTCGGCGAGGCGCCGGGGGCCCGGGCCTTCGGCGCCGAGCCGGTCGCCGGGGTTGGCCAGCCGGCACTTGGCCAGCGACATGCAGCCACAGCCGATGCAGTCGTCCAGCTGGTCGCGCAGCTGTTCCAGCTGGCGGATGCGCGCGTTCAGGTCGTCCTGCCAGCAGCGGGAGATCCGTGCCCAGTCGGTGCGCGTGGGCGTGCGGTCGTCGGACAGCAGGCCGAGCACTTCCCGGATCTTCGCCAGCGGCATGCCCACCCGCTGCGACATCCGGATGAACGTCACCCGCCGCAGCGTGTCCCGGCGGTAGCGCCGCTGGTTGCCCGCGGTGCGGCGACTGTGGATCAGGCCTTCGTCCTCGTAGAACCGGAGGGCCGACGCGGGTACTCCGCTGCGCCGGGAAAGTTCGCCGACCGTCAGGTCGGGCAGCGCGCGGGTGGGGGCGTTCACCATGGCCGCCACCCAACCACAGCGGCGCGCTTGACTTCAAGTGAGCTTGAAGTCCCATCCTCGACGACGGCAGAGTTTCCGTTGTGGCGAGGAGGAAGTGTGTCGGAAGCGCGGGTGCGGGTCGCGGTGATCGTGGGCAGTGTCCGGGGAGGACGGTTCGGGCCGGTGGTCGCCGGCTGGGTGGCGGGCGTCGCGGACGCGCACGGTGGCTTCGAAGCCGACGTCGTCGACCTCGCCGAGGCCGATCTCCCGCTGGCCATGCCGGCGTTCGGCGCCGAACCGCCCGCGGCCGTCGCCGCCGAGGTCGCGAAGGTGACCCCGCGGCTCGAAGCCGCCGACGCGTTCGTGGTGGTCACCCCGGAGTACAACCACAGCTACCCGGCTTCGCTCAAGAACGCCATCGACTGGCACCGGCCCGAATGGCGGGCCAAACCGGTCGCTTTCGTTTCCTACGGCGGGATTTCCGGCGGCCTGCGCGCGGTCGAGCACCTGCGCCCGGTCTTCGCGGAGCTGCACGCGGTGACCATCCGCGAGACGGTCAGCTTCCACGGCGCCCAGGGGTGCTTCGGCGAAGACGGCGTGCCGAACGACGACGCGGCGGGCGTCGCGGCGAAGGCGCTGCTCGACCAGCTCGGCTGGTGGGCGCGGTCGCTGGCGGAGGCGCGGGCGGCCCGGCCCTACCCGGGCTGAGGCGGCTTGCCGTCAAGTCGACACCGGTGTTCACCCTTCGCAGGTCTGGTACGGCAGCTGGATGTCCGGCCCGGCGAGGGCGATGGTGCCGGGCCGCTGCGTCGTCAGTGCGGCGAGCGCGGTGCAGACCAGCTGGTTGATCCCGGCCGCGCTGATCGTCCGTAGCGGGAAGGAGATGTTGACCGTCGTCGGCGGGCCGGGCGTCAGCGCGATCTCGCCGGAGCGGGGCAGCGCCGTCGTGTACCCCTCGAACGTCTCCTCGGCGGACGGACCTTCCATCAGCATCGTCAGGGCGACTTCGAACCGCATCGGGAAGACGGCGGGCCGCGCGACCGGCACCGCCCGGTCGTCGCGGAGGAAGTAGAGGACCACGTCGGTGGCGGTCCCGTCGTTCACCGGGTTCCGCAGCGTGGGGGCGGGTCCCGCCGCGAGCACCGGCGTCGGCTTGATGCCGCACGCGCTCGTCAGCAGCAGCACGGCGAGGACGAGGAGCTTCTTCACGGGACCTCCCGGGGCAGGCGCAGCTCGAACCGGGCGCCGGTGCCGGTGCCGGCCGCGACGATGTCGCCGCCGTGCAGCCGCGCGTTCTCCCGGGCGATGGACAGCCCGAGGCCGCTGCCTTCGGACCGGGCGCGGGCGGTGTCGGCCTTGGTGAAGCGGTCGAACACGCGCGGCAGCACGTCGGCGGGGATGCCCGGGCCGTGGTCGGTGACGGTCAGCACGACCTCACCGCGCTCCGCCCGCAGCACCACTTCGACCGGCGGCGCGCCGTGCCGCAGCGCGTTGCCGACCAGGTTCGCCACGACGATGTCGAGCCGCCGCCGGTCGAGCCGGGCGACGATGCCCGGCGGCAGGTCCGCGACCAGGTCGTCCCCGGGTTCCCAGCCGCGGGCGGCGAGGGTGTCGGTGACCGCCGCCGCGACGTCCAGTTCTTCCCGGCGCAGCTCCGCCCGCCCGGCGTCGAACCGCGAGATCTCGATCAGGTCCTGCACCAGCCGGGTCAGCCGCCGCGTCTCGGCCGACACCAGCCGGGCCGCGACGGCGGTGTCCGGCGGCAGCTGCTCGGCGTCCTCGTCGAGGACGTCGGTGACCGCGTTCATCGCCGCCAGCGGCGTCCGCAGCTCGTGCGAGACGTCGGCGACGAACCGCCGCGCGTCGGCCTCCATCGCGCGCAGCGTGCCGACCGTGCGCTCCAGCTCCGCGGCGGTGTGGTTGAACGTGGTGACCAGCTGCGCGAGTTCGTCCGAGCCCTTCGCGCGCAGCCGCACGTCCAGCCGTCCGCGGCCGAGCTGGCTCGCCGCGGTGTTCAGCGCGCGCACCGGCCGCAGCACCTGCCGGGCCGCGAGCAACGCGACGCCGACCGCGAACGGCAGCACGAGCGCGGAGAACAACCAGGCGTGGCGGGCCAGGTCGTCGATCGCCTGCTGCTGATCGGTCAGCCGTGCCATCGCGTAGACCTCGAGCCCGCTCGGCTTTCCGGCGCTGGTCTGCACGGGGACGCCGACGAAGAACAACGGGAAGCCCTGGACGTCGACGCGCTGGAACTGGATGTTGGTGCTGGTCGCCACGGCGTGGCGCAGGTCGGCGGGCACCTCGTCGATCGACAGGCCCGACGTCGCGTGCAGCTGTCGGTAGACCACGAGCGCGTTGCTGGACTTGAGCGCCGTCGCGAACGCCTCGAGCGTGGCCTGGGACGCCGGCAGCGACACGGTCGGCAGGTACGCGCTGATCTGGTCGCGCAGCTTCAGCATCGTCTGGTCCTGGATGCCTTCCAGGATGGCGCGCCGCGCGAAGACGTAGCTCGTGCCCGCCGCGGCGGTGGCGCCGAGGATCATGATGACCGCGAAGGCGGCGACCAGCCGGGGCCGCAGCCCGGCGAGCCACGACCGGATCCGCGGTGCCGTCACGAGCGGCCGAACCGGTAGCCGAACCCCCGGACGGTCTGCACGTGTTCGGGTTTGGCCGGCACGTCCTCGATCTTCGCGCGCAGCCGCTGCACGCAGGCGTCGACGAGCCGGGAGTCCCCGAGGTAGTCGTGGTCCCACACCGCGGAGAGGATCTGCTGGCGGCTGTAGACCTGCCCGGGCGTGCGCGAGAGCTCCAGCAGCAGCTTCAGCTCGGTCGGGGTCAGCGACACCGGGGTGCCGCGCTTGGTCACCTCGAGCGCGGCCCGGTCGATGACGAGGTCGCCGTGCCGCTCCTCGGCCGCCGTCTGCTCGCCCGGCCGCTCGCCGGTCGCCCGGCGCAGCACCGCCCGGATCCGCGCGTCGAGCACCCGCGGCTCGACGGGCTTGGCGACGTAGTCGTCGGCGCCCGCTTCGAGCCCGGCCACGACGTCGAAGTCGTCGCTGCGCGCGGTGAGCATGATGATCGGGACGGGACCCGCCGCCCGCATCCGGCGGCAGGTCTCGAAGCCGTCCATACCGGGCAGCATCAGGTCGAGCACGACGAGCTCGGGCCGGTGCTGCACGAGCGCTTCGATGCCGAGCTCGCCCGATTCCGCGGTGTGCACCACGTGTCCCTGCCGGCGCAGGGCCAGCTGCAGGCCCTCCCGCACCGCCGCGTCGTCTTCTACCACCAATACCTCGGCCACGGCGCCATTATTCGGAAAAGCGCACGTCATGGCGACCCGGGCGGATCTTGTAGCGAAACCATGACATCGTCCTGACGGGATCCCGAAACGCGCGTCCCAGACTCGGGGACATGGCAGTGATCCTTTCCGACGCACCCTCCGCGGCCCGCCCGGACGGCCCCGCGCCCGTGACCCGGGCGGCGTCCCGCACGGCGGTGCTGGCGGCGGGCGCGGCCGGGTTCGCTTTCGCGTTCGTCGCGGCCTACCTGCTCTTCGTGCGCACCGAAGCCGGCCGCGGTGTGGAGAACGGCGTCGTCCGCAGCGCCCAGTCCGCGGGGACGACGGTGGACTGGGCGGCTCCGCTGCGGGAGGCCGACCTGGTGGTGCTGCTCGGCGGCGTCGCGGTCCTGATCGTGGTGATCTCCCTGGCGCGGCGACGGCTCGCCCTCGGCCTGATGGCGCTGGTGCTGCTGGCCGCGCCGCTGGTGGTGGCGCAGCTGCTCAAGCTGTACGTCCTGGACCGCCCGAGCACCGGCGACCGCTTCGGCGTGGCGAGCCACAACAGCTTCCCGAGCGGGCACGTCAGCGCGGCGATGGCCGTGCTCGTGGCGCTCGCGATCGTCCTGCCCCGCCGGTTCCGGCTGATGGTCCTGGTGACCGGCGGCGCCGGCGTCGCCTGGGTCTCGGCGGCGGCGGTGGCACTGGGCTGGCACCGGTTGAGCGACACCGTCGGCGGCTGCCTGCTGGTCGCCGCGGTCACCTGCGCCGGGGCGGCGGTGGTGTCCGCCCGCCGCCCCGACGGTGACCGGGTGCCGCCGGTCCCGGTGCTGACCGGCTTGCTGGCCCCGCCGGCCGTCGTCCTGGCCGGCTACGCGGTCTTGGCGACGGCGACGTCGGGCGCCGCCCAGTTCGTGGCGGCGCTGGTGCTCGCGGCGCTTTCGGCGATGGCGGTGGTGCTGCTGCTGGCGGGACCGCTGCGGCGGGTGGCGTTCGACCCGGCCGAGACGCGCGTCCGCCGCCTCCGGCGGTGACCGGGCCAGTTTCGGCGGATTGGCCCGCGACAGCGGACGCCGCTCGCGCTTAGCGTCGGCAAGATGGACCCGAGGCTCGCCGAAGACCTGCACTCACTGCCCGATCTCCTCGCCGCCGCAAGCAAAGCCGCGGCCGAGGCACTCGCCGGGCTGGCCGACCGCGCGGCCGCTGTCCCACCCGAGGCCGTGGCGCCGGCGCCCCTGCCGGCCGAAGGCGCGGGGGCGCGGGGCGCGCTGGAGGAGTTCGCGCGGCGCTGGGAACCCGGCTTCGCCGCGAGCGCCGGTCCGCGGTACCTCGGGTTCGTCACCGGGGGCGCCACCCCGGCCGCGCTGGCCGGGGACTGGCTCACCGCCGCCCACGACCAGAACCCCGCCAGCGGGCTGGATTCCTCCGCGCAGGACCTGGAACGCGAGACCGTCGGCTGGCTGGCCACGCTGTTCGGGCTGGGCCCGGAGTTCTCCGGCGCGTTCGTCACCGGCGCCACGATGTCCACGGTGACCGGGCTGGCCATCGCCCGCGAATGGCTCGGCGAGCGGGCCGGCGTGTCGGTCTCGGCCGAAGGCGCCGCCGCGCTCGGGCCGGTCACCGTGCTGTCCGGTTCGCCGCACTCGAGCGTCCTGAAAGCGTTGTCGCTGCTGGGAATGGGCCGTTCGGCATTGCGGAAGGTGCCGGTGCTGCCGGGCCGTGAAGCGGTCGACGTCGCGAAGCTCGCCGAAGCGCTCGAGACGCTCGACGGCCCGGCCGTCGTCGTCGCGAACGCGGGGACGGTCAACACCGTCGACTTCGACGACCTGCGCGCGATCGCCGAGCTCAAGCAGCGGTACGGCTTCTGGCTGCACGTCGACGCCGCGTTCGGCGGGTTCGCGGCGCTGGCGCCGGAGCACGCGGCGCTCACCGCGGGCCTCGACCAGGCCGATTCGGTGGTCGTCGACCTGCACAAGTGGCTCAACGTGCCCTACGACTCGGCCGTCCAGTTCACCCGCCGCCGCGACCTGCAGCTGCGCGTGTTCAGCAACAACGCCGCCTACCTCGGCGAGATCGGCGAGACACCGGATTTCCTGCACCTCACGCCGGAGAACTCCCGGCGGCTGCGCGCGTTGCCGGCGTGGTTCTCGCTCGTGGCGTACGGCCGCGCCGGGCACCGCGAAATCGTCGAGCGCTGCGTCGCGCTGGCCCGGGACCTGGGCGCGCGGATCGACGCCTCGCCGGACTGGCAGCTCCTGGCGCCGGTGCGGCTCAACGTCGTCTGCTTCGCCCCGGCGGGGGAGTCCGACGTCGACTCGCTCGTGCGCGCCATCGCCGAGGAGGGGACCACGTTCTTGACGCCGACGGTGTACGAAGGCCGCCCGGCGCTGCGCGCGGCCTTCAGCAACTGGCGGACCACGAAAGCCGACGTCGACCGCATCTTCGCCGTGCTGGAGCGCCTCGCCTGACCGCGGCTTGGCTATCGTTCCTCCATGATTCCCGCGGGAAAACCGGCCACGAAGTCGCAGCTGGCTTACGAGACGATCAAGGCCAGGATCCTCGACGGCCGGTACGGACCCGGCTACCGGCTGGTGCTCGACCAGATCGGCCGCGAGCTCGAAGTCAGCGCGGTGCCCGTGCGCGAGGCCCTGCGCCGGCTGGAGGCCGAAGAGCTGATCGAGTTCGAGCGCAACGTCGGCGCCCGGGTGGTGGCCGTCGACCCGGTGGCGTACCGGCACGCGATGCAGACGGTGGCGATCGTCGAGGGCGCGGCCACCGGTCTCGCCGCACCGCTGCTGACGGCGGAAGCGCTGGGCCGGGCCCGCGAACTCAACGAACGCCTGCGCCGCAGCCTCGCCGAGTTCGACCCGGTGGCGTTCACGGCGTTGAACGCGGAGTTCCACGAGGTGCTGTTCGGCGCGTGCCCCAACCCGAACCTGGTCGACCTGGTCCACCGCTGCTGGACGCGCCTGGCCGCGGTCCGCGACAGCACGTTCAGCTCGGTTCCGGGCCGCGCCCCCCAGTCGGTCGAGGAGCACGACCGCCTGCTGGCACTGATCGAAGGCGGCGCGGAGCCGGAGGAGGTCGAGCGGTTCGCCCGAGAACATCGGTTGGCGACGCTGGAGGCTTACCTGGCCCGGAAGGGGTGAGCTGGGGGCGCCGGGTTGGCGGCTGATCTCGCGTGGGGCCGGGCGTTGGGTTGGCGGGGTTGAGGGCTGATCCGGCGCGGGAGCGGTGTGCCGGGCGTTGGGTTGGCGAGGTTGGTGGCTTGTCCGGCGCGGGAGCGGTGAGGTGGAAGGCGGCACTTTCACGTGAAAGTGCCGCCCCCGGGTGGTCGGGTCGGTGCGTTGGAGGCACACCTCGCCGGGGGAGCGGTGAGCCGGAGCACATCGGGTTGGCGTTGCGGGGAGTCGATCTCGTGCGGGAGCCGGGAGGCGTCGGGATCGGCGATGTCGTGGGTTGCCCGGCGCGGGGTTCGGTAACGGGAATCGCCGTCTTGTCCCGCCGCCCGGCGGGTGCCAGGGTCGGCGGGTGCCGATCTTCTCCGCGCCGGACGGAACCGCGCTCGCCTGCCACCTCTCGGGTTCCGGCGCCGAGCCACCGGTGGTGTGCCTGCCCGGCGGCCCGATGCGGGCCGGCGGCTACCTCGGCGACCTCGGCGGGGTGAGCGCCCGGCGCCGCCTGGCCGTGCTGGACCTGCGGGGCACCGGGGACTCCGAGCCGCCCGCCGACCCCGCCACCTACCGCTGCGACCGCCAGGTCGAGGACGTCGAGGCACTGCGCAAGCACCTCGGTCTCGAGCGGTTCGACCTGCTCGGGCACTCCGCCGGGGCGAGCCTGGCCGTCCGGTACGCGGCCCGGTACCCGCAGCGCCTGAGCCGGCTGGCGCTGATCGCGCCGAGCCCGCGGGCCGTCGGCTTCGACGTCCCGTCCGGCGAGCGACGGCGGATCATGGCCCGGCGGACCGGCGAGCCCTGGTTCGCCGCCGCGGCCGCCGCCTACGAGGCGATCGCCGCCAAGAAGGCGACCCGAGCCGACTGGGCCGCCTTCGCGCCGCTGTACTACGGCCGCTGGGACGCGGCGGCCCGCCGGCACCAGGCCGGCGAACCCGGCCAGCGCAACGGCACGGCCGCCCGCATCTACAACTCGGCCGGAGCTTTCGAACCGGAGGCGACGCGTGCCGCGCTCGGCGCCGTCACCGCCTCGGTGCTGGTGCTGGCCGGCGAGCTGGACTGGATCGCGAGCCCGACCGTCGCCGCCCGTTTCGCCGCGTTGTTCCCGGACGCCGAAGCCGTCGTGCTGCCCGGCGCCGTGCACTACCCGTGGCTGGACGACGCGCCCGCGTTCGTCTCAGCCGTGGGCGGCTTCCTGGCTTGACGCCGGGTTGCGGCGCGGCTTGATGCGCACCGCGGGCAGCGCGGGAGCCGGCAGGCGCTCGCCCGGGTACCCGGTGACGCTGCCGAACTGCTCCGACCCGGCTTCCCACGCCTCCCGGAACGCGGCGATCTCTTCGTGGGTGCGCCCGACGAAGTTCCACCACATCAGGATTTCTTCCTCGAACGGCGTGCCGCCCAGCAGCAGGAACCGGGCCGGATCGACGCCGCGGTTGCTCAGGGTCAGGGAGCGCACGCCGGTGCCGACGTACCCCAGCTCCGCCGCCCGGACGTGGGTGCCGGCCACGAAGACGTCACCGGTGTCGACGAGGACGCCGTGCTCGAAGCCGGGATCGACACCGAGCGACATGTGCGCGTCCGGGCCCAGCACGACTTCCGCGCCCAGCAGCGGGCTGAACGTCGGGATCGGGGAGGTCCGGCCGGCCAGCGAGCCGAGGAACACGCGGATTTCCGCGCCTTCGATGCGGTTTACCGAAGGGACGTAGTGGTCGAAGGCCCGCGCGGTGTGCCGGTGCCGTTCGGGCAGGGCGATCCAGAGCTGCACGCCGTGCAGCGTCTTCGTGGCGGCGGTCGAGACCTCGGAGTGGCAGATGCCGTGCCCGCCGGTCATGAGGTTCAGTTCGCCGGGCCGCACCATGGCGTGCGTGCCGAGGCTGTCCCGGTGCTCGATCTCCCCGGAGAAGAGCCAGCTGACGGTCTGCAACCCGGTGTGCGGATGCGGCGCGACGTCCATCGCCCCGGGCCCGGCGACCTCGTCGGGACCGTAGTGGTCGGCGAAGCACCAGGCCCCGATCAGCGACCGCGACCGCTGCGGAAGGGTCCGCCGCACCCGCATGGCCCGCGGACCGCCGAGCGGAACCTCCCGAGGAGCGAGAACCTCGACACCCGGCCGCTCCGGATCGACGACGGCGGCCCGATCACCACAGGCGAGTTCGGCGGGAGAGGCCTCGGTGTTGCTCATGCCCGCCACGGTAGTCGCGATCCGGAAGGGGCGTGGGTGGGCGGGGTCACGGCGGAGGTACGTCGTTCGGACGAGTCTCGCAGCGGTCCGATCCGGCCCTACTTGGCATTTCGGTGCTCAGGGACCCTGATTCGCGAAGCTTCGGCTCGGCAGCCGGTCAGCCGCCGATTCACCCGACGCACCGGTCCGAGTCGCGAAGCTTCGGCTCGTCAGCCACCCAGCCCGGCAGCCCAGCGCCTCCCGCGACCCGAGCCGCCAAGCGCCGACCGGCAGCCCACCAGCGAACCCACCCGGCCAACGCACCCCGGCCGCCAACTCCCCACCGCCGCAAACCCGGCCGCCCGCCACCCGATCCGCCCCGCCAACGCCACGAACCGCCCGTAAACCGCACCCCGCAGCGCGACATCGACCGCAACACCGGCCCCGCGCGCCCACTCACCCCCGGACGCCCACTCCCGCACCTCCCGCCCGGCGGCCTCGGCGAGAGCCACCGCGTCACCGAGCGCCGCACCGTCCCCGCCCACCAGCAGCGCGCGCAGAGCCCGCGCGGTCGCGACCGCCTGCCCGCCCAGCCGTTCCAGCGCGGCCCGCACCTCCGCCGGCACGGGCCTCCGCGCCGAAGCCACCTCCCGCGCAAGACCACCCATCCGAGTGAGATCCGCGGCGGTGTGCACGGCGGCGACGACCACCTCCACGTCCGCCTCCCGCGGGGTGTGCAGGGCCGGCAGCGCGCACGCCTGGTCCTCGCACGCGGCCCCGGGCGCGGCCACCGCGGCGGCCTCCTCCTACGCACGTCCGCCCAGCGTGTGGTCACTTTCCAGCACCGAACGCGTGGCCTCTTCGAGCGCGACCGCGGCGAGGTCGGCGAGGTCCGCGAGCCGGTGGGCGAGCGTGACCAGTTCCCGTTGGAACGCCGTCGGCATGGCGGGAGGAAACACCCCGGCCGGGTGTCGGCACCTCGTCGCCCGGTCCGGAACTGTCGGACCCCCGTGCTCTCCTCATCGGCGACAGCGGTGCACCCCGCACCCGGCTGGAAGGAGAGACCGATGGCAGGCGAAACAACGCTCACGGTGGTCGGCAACCTCACGGGCGACCCGGAACTGCGCTTCACCCCGGGCGGTTCGGCGGTCGCGAACTTCACGGTCGCGAGCACCCCGCGGGTGTTCGACCGCGAATCCGGCGCCTGGCGCGACGGTGACGCGATGTTCCTGCGCTGCAGTTTGTGGCGCCAGTACGCGGAAAACGTCGCGGAGTCGCTCGCGCGCGGCACCCGCGTGGTCGTCCACGGCCGGCTGAGACAGCGGTCGTACGACACGAAGGAGGGCGAGAGACGCACGGTGACGGAGCTGGACGTCGAGGAGATCGGCCCGAGCCTGCGGTACGCGACGGCCAAGGTGGCCAAGCTCAGCCGCGCGGCGGGAGGTGAGGGCAGCAGCTCCTGGACACCGGAACCGGTGGCGGCGGGCGATCCGCCGTTCTGATCCCGTCCGCTCGCGGTTCGCCTCCGAACACGTCAACGGGGATTCGACCCGTGCTGGATCGCCCGAGGCGACGATGAGGAGACGCTCCGGCCGGACCTGCTGTCGAAATCCCGCCCACCGAATCGACGCAGGGGCAGCGGCCGAACCACGAGCGGGAGGGACCGACATGAACGGGAACGAGAACACCGGTTCACCGGCGGTCAACCACCGGATGCGGGCCATGCTCCGGGCCGTCGGCGCGGGCCGCGCCCGGGTGTCCTGCAGCAGCGAGCCGGACTTGTTCATCGACGGCCTGTCGTGCGGCGACCAGTTCGCGGCCCACGCGCTGGCCCACCAGGGCCTGATCCGCGCGGCCTGCCCGGGGCGCCCCGGTGAGCTGGTCCCGGCGGTCCTGACGCCCGAAGGCCGCGCCCTCATCGCCCCCGACGAGAGATCGGCCGCCTGACCCGGCGACCGGCGTTGTTTGACAACTCAACAGTGAAGCACTGCCACCGCCGGAGCCGGACGCGGCCCGTGCGCGCCCGAGGCGAACGCTTCGGCGACGGCGCGGTCATGGTGCGCGGGTTAAGGGCGCGCGGCCGCCGCAGTGCCCGGGCGGCGGACAGGGCCGCCGGCGGTCCGGACCACTCGCTGAACCGCCGGCGACAGCCCGTGCCTAGTGACCCTGCTGCGGGAACTGCTGCTGACCCTGCTGCGGCAGCTGCCCCGGCTGCGGGAAGCCCTGCGGCTGCGACGGGTGCTGCGGGTACCCCTGCTGCGGGAACCCGCCCTGCGGCGCACCGCCCTGCGACGGGTGCGGCGGGTACCCCGGCGCGGCCTGCTGCGAGCCCTGCCCCTGCTCCTCCTGGGCCTGCAGCCGGAGCGCGTCCTCCTTCGGGATGCGGTTCTCGATCCCGCAGAACGTGCACTGCGCCGTGTACTTGACGCTGATCGGGAACAGCGGGATGAAGAACAGCGTGAACTTCGTGACCGCCTTGCGCACCGCGTGCGAAGCAGGGTTGCCGCACCGGCCGCACAAGAACGTCGTCATCGCCAGCACGTAGATGCGTGTACGCCAGCCCCAGATCAGCATCGGTTCTCTCTCTTTCGGTTCTTCCTTCGCCCGGCAGCCTCGCACACCGTGACCCGCGGCCGGGGCGGTTTCGGCGATCTCGTCCGGACCGGAAACCGACGAAACGGATATCCGGCCCGTTCGCGGCGGCCGCGTCCGCCGGACTAGATTGGGATCATGCCGAGCGACTTCGCCCTGAAGACGATGAATGCCGTGCACCGCGGCCTGATCAAGCTGACGGGTGGGCGGGTGGGCTGGCAGGTCGCCATGCCCGTCCTGGAGCTCACCACCATCGGCCGCAAGAGCGGGCAGCCCCGGTCGGTGCTGCTGACTTCGCCCTACCAGGAGGGCGAGACGCTCGTGGTCGTCGCTTCGCGCGGCGGCGACGACACGCACCCCGCGTGGTTCCTCAACCTGCGCGACCAGCCCGAGGTCGAGGTGTCGCTGAAGGGCGGCCCGAAGCGGCCGATGCGGGCCCGGGTTGCCAGTGCCGAAGAGCGCGCGCGGCTGTGGCCGAAGATCACCGCCGACTTCAAGAACTACGCGCAGTACCAGACGAAGACCGAGCGCGAGATCCCGCTCGTCTTCCTCGAACCGCGGTAGGTCACGACCGCGCCTGGAGGTAGCCCGGATCGGCGGCGGGGATCGGCTGGTCGGGCACTCCGGCCAGAAGCCGGCTCATGGCGTGGAAGTACGGCGGCGCGGCGACCGTGCCGCCGAACGCGCCGTGGCCGCAGTTGCCGAGGTGCACCGGCGTGCCCGGGCAGATCTCCCGCGGGTGCGGTCCGTCGGCGAACACCATGGACGACACCGCATAACCGTCGACGCCTCCGACGAAGGCGACCGATTCGCTCAGCTGCGTCGTGCCCGTCTTGCCGATGTCCGGGCGGGTCCAGCCGGCCGCGCGGGCCGCTTCGGCGGACGTGCCGCTCGTGGTGTCCTTGCTCAGCCCCGCTTCCAGCGTGTCCGCCACGCCCTGGGGGATGACCCGTTCGCACGCCTGCTGGGGAACGGGAACGGCGTTGCCGTTCCGGTCGGTCACCGACAGGATCGGGTTCGGCGGGCACCACACGCCGCCGCTCATCAGCGTCGCCGAGACGTTGGCCATCTCCAGCGGGCTGACCGGGCTGTTGCCGAGGGTGAACGACAGCAGGTTCTCGAAGTACTGCGACTGCGGCTCGCGGTACTGCGGGTTGCCCGACTTCGGGTCCGGCGTGCGGCCGGCGTCGTTGGTCGCCAGGGTGTTCCGCAGGCCCAGCTTGGACGCCATGTCGAGCACGGCGGGCATCCCGACCTGGTTCTCCAGCCCGACGAACGCGACGTTCGGCGACGTCGCCAGGCCGTCGGCGAGGGTGATCGGGTCCGCGTAGTGACCGTCGTTGTGCACGGTGTAGCAGGGCGTGTGCGCGTCGGCGTCCGGCGGCGTGAAGCACTGGCTGTCCGGGTTGGGCAGGGGCGTGTCGAGGCCCGCCTTGCCGGTGACGAGCGCCGCGGCCGAGGTGAAGATCTTGAACGACGAGCCCGCGCCGAACTCGTTGCTCGCGTCGGCGACGATGTCGGTCGACGTCTCACCCTTCGCCGGATCGGTGCCGTAGTTGCGGTTGGCGACCATGGCGAGCACCTGGTGCCCGTCCTGACCGGGCTGGACGACGGCGAAGGTGTTGGCCACGCCGTCCTGGGTGGTCGGCACGTTGGCGTCGACGGCGTCCTTGGTCACCTGCGAGTCGCGCGGGTCGAGCGTGGTCTTGATCGTGTACCCGCCGGTGGCCAGCCGGTCGGCGGTGAACCCGGCGTGCACCAGGTAGCTTTCGGCGTAGGCGCAGAAGAACCCGGCGTCCGGCGCCGCGCCCAGGCACGTGGCAGACGGCGTGACCGGGCCGTTCGGCAGCACGCCGAGCGGAGCTGCCTTCGCCGTCGCCGCGTACGAGGCCGGGATGGAACCGTTGCTCACCATGTCGTCGATGACGAGGTTCCGGCGCTGCAGCGCTTTGTCCGGGTGGGTGTACGGGTTGTAGACGCTGGGGTTGTTCACCATTCCGGCGAGCAGCGCGGCCTGCGGCACCGTCAGTTTGTCCGGCGTCGTCCCGAAATACGCTTTCGCCGCCGCGCCCACCCCGTACACGGTTCCGCTGAATTCGACCACATTCAGGTAGTTGGCCAGGATGTCGTCCTTGCTCATGGTGGCGTTGAGCTGGACGGCCATCTTCGCTTCGCGCAGCTTGCGGGCGAGGGAATCCTCCCGGTCGGCCTGCTGGGCCGCGGGGTCGTTCCGGTCCACGACGTTGATCAGGTAGTTCTTGACTTCTTGCTGGGTGATCGTCGACGCGCCCTGCAGGGCACCGCCGGTGCTGTCGTTGACCGCCGCGCGCAGCATCCCCTGCATGTCGACGCCGCCTTCGGTGTAGAACCGGCGGTCCTCGACCGCGATGATCGCGGCCTTCACCGTGGTGGCGATCCCGGCGGCCGTGACCGGCAGCCGGTACTGCGCGTACAGGGTGGCGATCGGGGTGCCGTCGCGGTCGGTCACCGTGGTCACCAGCGGTGGATCGGCCGCGGCGAGCTGGGCGGAAATGGCGTCCACCGAATCGCTGACCTGATTCGAAAGCAGGCCCGCGCCGATGGCGGCGGGCGCCATCGTCCCGGCCACCAGAATTCCGGCGAGCAGGCACAACCCGGCAAAAGGGACCACGCCCCGACGACGTTTCACGATTCCGAGATTAGGCATCCGGCGATAAAGCTTCCGTTCGCTGAGACATGTGCCTCACCGGGCCAACCGGCCGAGAAGGGCCGACGCGACCGAAACGGCCACGGCCGTCGCCGCGGCCAGCACGGCGAAGTCGACCCCGAGGTGGGCGGGCGTCCCGATCAGCAGCCCGCGCAGGGCGTCCACCTGGTAGCTCAGCGGGTTGACGTGGCTGAGCACCTTCAGCCACGACGGCATCAGGTCGACCGGGTACAGCGCGTTCGAACCGAAGAACAGCGGCATGGTGATGGCCTGCCCGATGCCCATCAGCCGTTCCCGCGACAGCACGATCCCGGCGATCACGATGGACAGGCAGCAGAAGAACGCCGAACCGAGCACGAGCACGACGGCCATCGCGAGCAGCTTCACCGGGTTCGCGGTCAGCCCGACGCCGAGCACCGCGGCCAGGATCAGCACCATCAGCGCCTGGACGAGCGCGCGCACCCCGGCCGCGAACGCCTTCCCCGCGACGAGGGCCGCGCGCGGGGTCGGGGTCACCAGGAGCTTGGCGAGCACACCGGCATCGCGCTCCCAGATGATCTGGATGCCGTAGAAGATCGCGATGAACAACGCCGACTGGGCCAGGATGCCCGGCGCCAGGAAGTCGAGGTACGGCGTCGAGCCGGTCGGGATCGCGCGCAGCCGGGTGAAGGTCTCGCCGAAGATCAGCAGCCACAGCGCGGGCTGGATCGCCCTGGTGAGCAGCTCCGTCTGGTCGCGGCGCAGTTTCTGCAGCTCCACCAGGCACATCGCGCCGACGCGGGCGCCGAGCACGCGCAGCCGGCGCAGCAGGCCCTCCTCAGCCGAGACGGCGGGCGGTACGGCGAGTGGCACGGACACCGCGGATCCCTCCTTCTTCGCTCGTCAGGCCGTTCCCGGTGACGGCCCGGAACACGTCGTCCAAAGTGGACTTCGGGCCGAGGTCGCTCTCCAGCTCGGCCGGGGTGCCCAACGCGCGGATCCGGCCGGCGTGCATCAGGGCGACGCGGTCGCAGTACTGCTCGGCCTCGTCCATGTAGTGGGTCGTGACGAGCACGGTCATGCCGGTGGCCTCGCGGATCGAGCCGATGCGGTCCCAGACCGACGACCGCGCGACCGGGTCGAGGCCGATCGTCGGCTCGTCGAGGATGAGCAGCCGGGGCGAGCTGACCAGGGCCTGGGCGAGTTCGAGCCGGCGGATCATGCCTCCGGAGTAGGTCTTGGCCGTGCGGTCGGCGTCGTCGGCCAGCCCGACCAGGTCCAGGGCCTGCCGGACCTGGTCGGCCCGGCCGCGGCGGGGCACGTCGAAGAGCCGCGCGAACAACGCGACGTTTTCGCGGCCGGTCAGTGCGCCGTCGGCGGACAGCTGCTGCGGGACGTACCCGATCAGCCGTCGCACGGCCATCCGGCGGCGGGCGACGTCGACGCCGAAGACGGTGATCCGGGCCGGGGTGGTCGGCAGCAGTGTGGTGATCATCCGGAGGGTGGTCGTCTTGCCGGCGCCGTTCGGGCCGAGCAGGCCGAACACCTCGCCGGGGTGGATTTCGAGGTCCACGCCGTCCACCGCGCGGGTCGCGCCGAACGAGTGGCTCAGGCCGGTGCAGCGCACCGCCGCGGGTTCGGTCATGCCTGCTCCTTCAGGAGGGCGGTGAGTTTCTCGAGCACGGGCAACGCTTGCTCGATGGTCGCGGTGTCCTCTTCGGACAGTGTCGCGAGCGCGTCGGCCACCAGCCCGGTGCGGGCCCGGCGCCAGGCCGCCATCCGGTCCGCGGCCGCGGCGGTCACCGTCAGCCGGGCCGCGCGCCGGTCGGCGGGGTCGGCTTCGCGGTGCAACAGCCCGGCGTCGGCGAGCTGGTTGACCAGCGTGCTGACGGAGTTGTTCGCCAGGTGCAGTTCGCGCGCGGCCGCGGCGACGCCGATGCCGGGGTGGTCGGCCACGACGCGCAGGAGCTCGACCTGGGCGCCGGGCAAAGGCGGACCCGGCAGGCCGACGCGGACCCGGCGGCGCAGCACCCGGCGGATTCCCTGGACGGTGCCCAGCAGCCGGTCGGCGAGTTCGGTCATGCCGCCGAAGGTAGCTCTGCCCCAGAGCCTTTAGCAACGCTAAATGTCTGGTTGGCGAGAAACGGGCGGATCAGCCGCGCGCGGCTTCGGCGAGGGCCAAGTCGAGCAGGCCCGGGAAGCGCCGGTCGAACTCCTCGCGGCGCAGGGCGTTCAGCCGCTGCGTGCCGCTGTCCCACTGCCGGAGCAGTCCGGCCGCGCGCAGGATCTTGAAGTGCCGGGACGCCGCCGGTTTGCTGACCGGCGGCATGATCGCCCCGCACGGCCGGCCGGGTTCGCGGGCGAGCGCGGCGACCATGGCCAGCCGGTGCGGGTCACGCAGTGCCTCCAGGGCTTCGGCGAAGGAGACGTCGTCGAGGTCCGGGTGGTCCAGGGGGGTCGCGGTGCGGCTGGCCATGGTCCGAGTATCCCCGGTTGCCCGCGGGCGAGCGGCTGTGCCATGGTCGATGTTAGCCAATCGGTTAACATCAAGGAGTTGCGGTGCGCGTCTACCGTCCCCAATCCGGCCGCCTGGTCCAGCGCGAGGAGCCGGTGCCCCGGCCGCGGCACGGCGAGGTGCTCGTGCGGGTGCGGGCCGTGTCGCTGAACTACCGCGACCTGCTCATCCTGAACGGTGAGCACTTCGGCTCCGGAGCGGGCGCCCTGGTCCCGGTTTCGGACGCCGCCGGTGAGGTCGCGGCGATCGGCGAGGGGGTCACGCGCTTCGCCGAGGGCGACCGGGTGATCAACGCCTTCCACGCGGACTGGATCGCCGGCCGGATGCCCGGCACGCTGGTGGGCTACGGCAACGGCCAGGACGGCTGGCTCGCGGAATACCGCGCTGTCCGGGAGCACGCACTGGTCGCCCTGCCGGACTCGCTGACCTTCGAGCAGGGCTCGACCTTGCCGTGTGCCGCGGTGACGGCGTGGACGTCGCTGGACGGTCTGCGTCCGGGCGACGTCGTGCTGACCCTCGGCACCGGCGGCGTCTCCCTGTTCGCCGTGCAGCTGGCGAAGGCGCGCGGGGCCCGGGTCGTCGCGACGACCTCGAGCCCGGAGAAGGCGGCGAAGCTGAGCGGGCTCGGTGCGGACACGGTGATCGACTACGTCGCGACGCCGGACTGGGGCAAGGCGGTGCTCGACGCCACCGGCGGACGGGGTGCGAACCGGATCGTCGAGGTCGGCGGCCCCGGCACGTTCGCGCAGTCCCTGGTCGCCGCCGGGACGCACCACGCCGAAATCGCGCTCGTCGGGTTCGTCGGCCGCAGCGGGCCCGCGGTCGACTTCATGGACCTGTTCCGCAGCGGCGCGACCGTGCGGAAGATCTGGGTCGGCAGCCGCGCGGACACCGAAGACCTCCTCCGGTGGCTCGACGTGTGGCCGATCGAGCCCGTCATCGACAGCGTTCACCCGTTCGAGGACGCCGGAGCGGCCTTCCGGCGCTTCGAGCAGCGGGAGAACTTCGGCAAGGTCGTGATCGCCACCGCGTGAGGCGAGGGGTACCGCTGATCGGCGGAACGTACCGGAGCGACCGTTCGGCGGCGGGCGGGTGCCGTTCGCCGCGCCGCGGTGGGTGTCGCGGTCCGGAACGCGCGCCGCGGGCGCATGCTGTCCTCTCCGGTCCCGCGTCCCCGCGCCTGACGTCCACAGTGGACACTGCCAGTGCGCCCGGTCCGGCGGCCTTCGCAATGAGGATAGGAACGTTCGTCGTGACCCTGCTGGACAGCAAGCTCGTCCGGTGCTGGACCTCCCGCCCGCACCTGCAGTCCCTCTACACCCTCGCCGCGGCCGCCCCGCGGGTGCGGGCCGCGCTCGGCCTCACGCCGACCGGCGGCGGCACGGTCGACTTCAAGATCGACGGGGACGCGCTGGCGCGCACCCGGGCGGAGCTGATCGCCGCGACGTCGGCGCGGCTGCCGGTGCACCCGCTGGTGACGCAGGACCTCCACGGCCGTTCGACGGTCCGGTGCTGGCGCCGCAACCGCGACCTGCGCGTGCTGACCGGCGACCTGGTCGACGTCGCCGACCGGCTGGCCAGGGCCGGCTACGGCGGCTCGCTGCGGTTCGCGACCGTCGAGTTCGCCGAGCCGGCCGGGCGTCGCGAGGGGAAGCTGGCGCTGGTCTACCTGTTCGACCGGGGCACGTTCCACACCGCGGCGCCGGGGGCCCGGCCGCTGGACCGGGCCCTGGAGCTGCGCGCCCGGGCCGCGCTGCACGGCTCGCTGCCGATGGAACCCGTCGCGCAGCGGCGGTTCGTGCTCTGAACCGGGCCGTCCGAACGGCCACGGCCCTGAAAATCCGCCGATTGGCGCAGCTCCCGGGCTCTGCGAGGATGCTGGTCTCGTCCGATCGAAGGAGATGGCCGTGGCTTCTCGCCTCAACCCGTACCTGAGCTTCCGCGACGACGCGCGGCAGGCCATGGAGTTCTACAAGGGTGTCTTCGGCGGCACGCTCACCCTGAACACGTTCGGGGAATCGGGTGCGCCCGAAGGCGCGGACGCGGACAAGATCATGCACGCCCAGCTGGAGGCCGAAAACGGCTTCACGCTGATGGCGTCGGACACCCCGGCCGGGATGGAGCACCACCCGGGCACGAACATCTCGGTGAGCCTCAGCGGGGACGACGCCGACGACCTGCGCGGCTACTGGGACAAGCTGAGCGAGGGCGGCACGGTGACGGTTCCGTTCGAAAAGCAGGTGTGGGGCGACGAATTCGGTGCCTGCGTCGACAAGTTCGGCATCCCGTGGATGGTCAACGTCGTGCAGGGCTGATCGCGAGCCGTTGCAGCCGGTGCCCTCGTCGGTGACGATGGGGGGACCGGCGTGGCGTGGCGCCGGGCCTAAGGAGGCCCGATGGCGGGTTTTCCCTGGACGTGCGCGCAGTGCGGCGCGGTCAACGACCCCGCGGCCGGGCGCTGCGGCACCTGCGGCGGCTTGGCACCGGGCCGGGCCCGCGCTCGGGCGTTGTGGGTCCTGCTGGCTCTGATGGTCGTCGCCGGCCTCGCGGTGGGCGGGGTCCTGCTGTTCGCCGGACGCCCCCGGCCCGCGCCGGCCGCGTCCGGGCCGTTCCCGCAGTACACGACGCCGGTGCTGCCGTCGACCAAGACCGTGGTCACGACCGCGAACGGCGTCACCCCGCCGGTCACGCCGTCCACGACGACGACGGCGGCGGACAAGCCGTGCCCGCCGGACGCGGCCCGCTACCTGCCGGGCGGCACCGGAACGGCGCTGCTCGTGGGGCAGACCGCGAAGTCCGTCGTCACGATCTGCCGCACCCCCGACGGGCGGATCTTCTACGACGGCCAGGCCCGCGGCCAGGCGGCCTCCGGTGACACCCACATCACGCTGCCCGCCGAGGCGTCCGGGGCCGGCTTCGTCGCGGTGAACGGCGACTACCGCTACCAGGTCGGCGGCGGCAGGCTGGTCGTGACGGCCGGGTCGGAGGTGCTCTCGGACGAGGAGCTGACCACGGTCGGCTGAGCGCCCGACAGCCCGTCGGCCGGCTCCACGCCGGACCTCGGAGGGCGGCTGGCGACCCAGGATGTGGGAGTGACCGCGGCTACCGCCCGGGTGTCCGCATGCTGGAGGCATGGCTTCTCCGCTGGACAACCCGACCTGGGCCTCGCTGGCCGGTCCGCACGCGCACTTCGCGGAGCGGCAGGGGCGCGTACTGCGCTACCCGGAGGACGTCGCGCCGTTCCTGGCCCTGCCCGACGACCCCGGCGAGCAGGACTGGCTGGACGTCGCCGAGCTCGCCGGACCGGGGGCGGTCGTCGTGCTCGCCGCGGCCACCGCCCGGCCGCCGGCCGGCTGGGAGGTGCTCGACGAGATCCCCGGCGTGCAGCTGGTCGACGAGGGGGTCGCGGCCGCGCCCGATCCGGAGGCCGTCCGGCTCGGCCCCGCGGACGTGCCCGAGATGCTGGACCTCGTCGAGCGGACGCGGCCGGGCCCGTTCCGGAAGCGGACCGTCGAGCTGGGCACGTACCTGGGCATCCGGCGCGACGGCGCGCTCGTCGCGATGGCGGGCGAGCGGCTGCACCCGCCCGGCTACACGGAGATCAGCGCGGTCTGCACGGACCCGGCCTACCGCGGGCAGGGGCTGGCGACGCGGCTGGTGCTCGCGGTGGCCGCGGGCATCCGCGAGCGCGGCGAAATCCCGATGATGCACGCGGCGGCGGGGAACACCTCCGCGATCCGCCTCTACCTCTCCCTGGGGTTCGCCCTGCGGCACCGGCCGGAGTTCGTGGCGGTCCGCGTCCCGCTGGCGGTCGGGGTCTAGGCACCGGTCGACGACCCGGGCCGGACGATCATCAGCACCGTCACCGCCGCCCACAGCAGGTTGAACACGCCGGTCAGCACGGCCAGCCGGCCGAGGGTGTCCGAAGTGGACTCCGCGGCCAGCAGGCGCCGCTGGCGCGGCAGGATCAGCAGGGCGAGCACGGCGGCCGCGACCGCCGTCAGGCCGATCGACGCGAGCAGCCACGGGTCGCCCATGACGTGCATCGTGCCGGCGACGCCGAAGCCGAACACCGGAACCGCGATGGCGGCGTAGGCGTAGACGCGGCAGATGCGGTGCAGCAGGGTCGCCGCCTTGACGTCGTCCCGCCGGACCGCGGCGGGGAACATGCTGGCCGCGACGGCGACCGGGCCCACGGCGAGGATCGCCGCCAGGACGTGGATCGAGAGCAGGATTTTCGACACGTGCCGAAGCTAGCGATCTTCGCGGGCGCGGGGGAGTGGCTGGATTGCCATGAACCGCCGGGATCCGGCCAACCGACGCCCGGGAGACGCCGTCGCCTGGCTCAGCCCGGCACCCACATGGTGACGCGGGTGCCGCGCCCCGGCTGCGAGTCCACCGTGCCGTGCCCGCCGACCTCGGCGAGCCGGGCCATGATGGACTGGCTGATGCCGAAGCCCGGCGGCCGGGCGCGGACGTCGAAGCCCTGGCCCTGGTCGCGGGCCACCACCGCGATGCCGCCGTCGCGTTCTTCCACGCGCAGCACGACCTGCTTGGTCCCCGAGTGCTTCACCGTGTTGCGCAGCGCCTCCCGGACCGCTTCGCACAACGCGGTGCGCCGGTCCTGGGAGACCTTGTGGTCGTCGGCGAAGTCCGCGGCGACGAGCTGGGTGCGCAGGCCGTCGCGCGCCAGGTCGGTGGCGACGTCGGCGAGTTCGACCGCGAAGCTCCGCGTCGGCCCGGTCGGCACCGGCTCGGTGATCCGGCGGCGCAGCTCGGCCGCTTCCGCCTTGGCGACCGAACGCAGCTCCGACAGCCGCGCGACGGCCTGGGCGTCGTCGCCGGGCGCCGAGATGGCCAACGCCTCGAGGGTCTGCAGCACGCTGTCGTGCATGATGCGCCGCGTCCGGTGGCGTTCGGCTTCGCGCCCGCGCCGCAGCCCGATGTCGACCGCGAACCGCGTGCCGACGCCGAGCAGGATGAGGATCGCCACGGCGAGCACGATCGCCACGGCCAGCGCCACCATGCAGCCGATCGACCGCGTCACGGCGAGCGGGTTGCTCAGCGGCAGGCCGCCGGCCAGCGTCAGCGCGGCCCGGAGCGGGACGGCCGCGGCGAACAGCCACAGTGCCGCGGGCAGCCCGGAGGTTCCGGCCCACATGGCGACCGAGCCGACGAGCCAGGTCCAGGACACGTCGACGGCGAACGGCTGCACCGAGGCGGGGGCGGTCATCGCCACCACGAGGTTGAGGGCCACGCCGAGCGAGAGGTCCAGCCCGAGGGCACGCCCGGTGAGCCGCGCCCGCAACCCGCCCGAACGCAGCACCCAGAGCACCGCGGCGGTGTTGACCACGACGGCGAACACGGTGGCGCCCAGCACCGGCCCGAGCCCGAGCACGCCGTTCGCCGCGGTGAACCCGATGAACACCTTGACGAACGCGGCGACCCGGTAGGCCAGCGGAACGACGACCCAGTAGCGCGAGGCGCGGGCGAGCGTCGCGTCCCCGACGGCGGTGAGGTCGCCGTTGTCGGGAACGGGCTCGGTGGGTTCCGCGGGTGTGCCGCTGCGCAGGAGCGTGCGAACTAAGGCGCGTGGCGGTGCGGCAGAGCCCGCCTCGGGCATCGGTGGTCCCCATTCATCCGGCCGTCCGGGCGGCCTGAGCCTGGCAGCGCGGCAGGCCGGTCGTCAACCGTCCGGGCCCGGAGCCAGCCCGCTGGAGCAAAGTCCTCGACCGGTTCGTGATCTACGCCCGGGCGGACCGGGTGCGGTCGCGCGGCGTGCGGAAGGTGCCTGGCCGCCCGGCGGCGATCACGCGGCGCGCGGCAGCCGAGCCGTGAGTGGGGCGGCCGGCGGTGCCTCGCGGCTCAGCCGGCCCGTGTCGCCCGCAGTCAGTACGCGTGGAACATCGTGTCCTCGCCGGTGTACTCCGCCCAGCCCGGGGCACCCGTGGTCGCGAAGCTGAGCCAGGCGCCGTTCAAGTCGGCGGCCAGCTCCTTCGGCGGGTTCTCGCCGAGCAGGCCCCGGGGGCCCGAGACCGCGTCCAGCGCGCCGAACACGAACGGCAGCTCCAGCCCGTGGCACGCGCCCAACCGGCCTTCGAGCAGGGGCGAGTCCCACTCGAACTCGTACCGGAACGTCCGGCCCTTGTGGTTCTCGGCCAGGTCGCGCACGCCGTCGCGGAAGACCAGGTCCGTCAGGGCCTCGACCAGGACCTCGCCCGCCGTCCGGCCGGAGCCGAGGCCGTACGCGTACAGCACGCCCGCCGGGTCCGGGTGCGACACCGCCAGGGAAGCCACCGCCTGGTCGTCGGTGACCGCTTCCAGCGCGCCCGTCGGCACCAGGTAGAGCCGCATCTCTTCGCTGCAGCTGCCCGCGATCAGGTCGACGTCGCGGCCCGCGCCCGCCTTGATCGCCGTGCTCGGGTGGTGCGGCAGGACGTCGTCGCCCACCACCGGGAGGAAGGGGCTCAACCCGTACCCGCGGTCGTAGCCCAGCGCGTCCCGCAGGTCGGGCGCGCCGCCCGGGCGCAGGACCGCGTCCTGCGCGTCGAGCAGCTGCTCGGTCGACACCTTGCGGAACGCCTCCGCGGTCGGTTCCGCCTTCAGCTCGTCGGCGACCACCTTGGCCAGCCGCCGGGCCTGGACGCCGTCGCGGACCATGTCCGGGTGTCCGCTTTGGACGATCGCGCGGCGGAAGAGCCCGGCCGAGAGCGGCGAGCCCAGCAGGCAGGCGACGCTGACGGCGCCGGACGCCGAGCCGAAGAGGGTGACGTTGGCCGGGTCGCCGCCGAACGCGGCGATGTTCTCCTGCACCCAGTGCAGGGCCGCGAGCTGGTCGCGCAGGCCGAGGTTGCTCGCCCCGCCGTCCAGCGGCAGGAACCCGTCGATGCCGAGCCGGTACTGCACGGTCACCAGCACCGCGCCGGCGCGGGCGAACGCCGTGCCGTCGTGGACCGCGGCGGACGCGGCGCCGCCGAGGAACGCGCCGCCGTGCACGAACACCAGCACCGGTAGCGCCGCGCCACCCGGCTGCGGCGTCCACACGTCCACCGTCAGGTACTCCGGCCCCGGTCGCCAGCCGGTGCCGGTGAAGGGGGTCAGGTCGAGGCCCGGCACGTCGTGACGGCGTTGCGGCGCCGTCGGCCCGGGTCTCCGCGTGTCGCGGACGCCCTCCCACGGCTGCGCGGGGACGGGCTCGGCGAAGCGCAGTTCGCCTTCGGGCGCGGCGGCGTAGGGGATAGCGCGGAAGAGCGCCACGCCGGCGGGGGTGATCTGACCGCGGACCGCGCCGGACGTGGTGGGGACGACGGGGTCGGTCATGCGGGAGGTCCCTTCGTGGACTGTCGGGGGAAGCGCCCGTCAGCCTAGGACCGCGGACGGGCCGCCGTCATGGGCGTTCCGTCTCCCGCGTTGTCGCGGATGGATAACGGCGTCCGGCCCGGATCGGCCAAGCGGACGAAGACGCCGTGAATTTCCGGTGCGGGATGGGGAAGGACGCCCGGAGACGCCCTTCCCCACGCCGTCAGCCTTCGAGGAGGTCCTCGATGGTGATCGGGATGTGCCGGACCCGGATGCCGGTGGCGTTGTACACGGCGTTGGCGATCGCCGCGGCCATGCCGACCGTGCCGATCTCGCCGAGGCCCCGGGCGCCCACCGCGTTGTGCAGGGTGTCCGGGTACTCGACGAAGTGGACGTCGACCTCCGGGATGTCGGCGTTGACCGGCAGCAGGTAGCTCGCGAAGTCGCCGTTGGCGAGCCGGCCGTTCGCCTCGATTTCGAGACCTTCGTGCAGCGCCGCCGAAACACCCCAGATCATGCCGCCCATGATCTGGCTGCGCGCGGCCTTGTCGTTGATGATCCGGCCCGCGTCGAACACCCCGAGCAGCCGGGACACCCGCGCCTCCCGGGTCCACTTGTGCACCCGGACCTCGCAGAACTGGGCGCCCCACGAGGCGAACGAGTGCTTGGTCATCTCCTCTCCGGGTGCCGACGTGCCGGTCACCGCGAGCGATTCGCGGCCCACGGCCCGCAGCAGCTCGCCGAAGGTCATGGAATCGCCGTCGGCGAAGACGCGGCCGTCGGCGTAGGTGACCTGGCGTCCTTCGAACGGCGCGCCCGGATCGGCGGCGAGTGCGGTCAGTTCGTCGATCGCCTTGGTCGCCGCGAGCATGATCGCCGTGCCCGCGCTCGCCGTCGCGGTCGAGCCGCCGGACATGCCGCCCGGCGGGAGGGCCGAATCGCCGAGGCGCGGCACGATCCGGTCCGCCGGGATGTCCAGCGATTCCGCGCCCACCAGGGAGAGCACGGTCAGCAGGCCGGTGCCGGGGTCGGCGCCGCTCGTCGCGACGACGGCGGTGTCGTCCGCCCGCAGGGTGACGCCGACGGTCGCCGGGAACCGCAGGGCGGGGAACACCGCGGTGGCCACGCCCATACCGACGAGCCAGTCGCCGTCGGTGCGGCTGCCCGCCGGGCGGTGCGCCCAGCCGAAGCGGTCCGCGCCGATCCGGAAGCACTCGTCGAGGTGCTTGCTCGACCACTGCAGGTCGTGCCCGGGCGGGGCGGTCGAGTTGTTGCGGGCGCGCAGCTCGATCGGGTCCATGCCCAGCTTGACGGCGAGCTCGTCGATCGCGCTCTCCAGCGCGAACGACCCGGGCGCCTCGCCGGGGGCGCGCATGAACGTCGTCGGCGGGACGTTCAGCGGCACGATCTTCTGCGTGATGGACAGGTTCTTCGTGGCGTACCACTCGCGCGAGGTGCCGTGCGACGTCGGCTCGACGAACGAGCGCGCGGTGTCGGTGTGGCACCACGAGTCGTGCCGCAGAGCGGTCAGCGTGCCGTCCGGTTCGGCGCCGATCGCGAGCTTCTGGACCGTCGCGGCCCGGCCGGCGGTGGCGGTGAAGACCTGTTCGCGGGTCAGCGCGGCCTTCACCGGCCGGCCCAGCGCCCGGGCCGCCGCGGCGGCGAGGAACGCCGGCGTGGACGTCCGCCCCTTGCCGCCGAACGCGCCGCCGACGAACGGGTTGACGGCGTGGACGGCGTCCGGCGCCAGCTCGAACGCCATGGCCAGTTCGGCCGCCTGCATGTGGGTGGCCTGGTTCCCGCTGTACATGGTCAGCTCGCCGTCGTCCCACACCGCGACCGCGGAGTGCGGTTCCATCGCGGCGTGGTTCTGCGTCGCGGTCGTGTAGGTCGCCTCGACGACCACCGGGCTCGCGGCGAGGGCGGCTTCGATCGATTCGACGCCGTCTTCGAGCACCTCGATCTCCGGCGGAGACTCGTCGAAGCCCGGTGACGCGGGTTCCGCGGTGTCGAGGCCTTCGGCGAGCGAGGTCCGGGCCGGCCGCGTGCGGTAGGCGACTTCGACCAGCCCCGCGGCGTCGCGGGCCTGCTCGAAGGTCTCCGCGACCACGAAGCCGATCGGCTGGCCGTAGTAGGTGACTTCCTTGTCCTGCAGCGGAACCCAGGTGTCGCCGAAGATCGGCAGGCTGGGCGTGCGCAGCGGCAGTGAGTCGAACGGCGTGTACACCCCGAGCACGCCGGGCGCGTCCTTCGCCGCGGCGACGTCCATCGCCTCGACCTCGCCGTGGGCGATGGTGCTGAGCACGATGTAGCCGTAGACCAGGCCGGGGAAGGTGTGGTCGGCGCCGTACTTGGCCTGGCCGGTGACCTTCAGCGGCGCGTCGAGCCGGGTGATCATCGGGAACTCCCCTCGGTCAGTTCGAGCAGCGCCCGGACGATGGTCCGCTGCAGCAGTGGCACCTTGAACGCGTTGGCGGACAACGGCCGCGCGCCGTCGGCGGCCACGGCCGCGGCCGCCTCGAAGGTGGCCTGGGTCGCCGGCGCGCCCCGCAGCGCCTCTTCGACGCCCGGCAGCCGCCAGGGCACCGTCCCGACGCCACCGGCCGCGACCCGGGCGTCCGCGACGATCCCGTCCTGCACGTCCAGCGCGACGGCGGCGGAGCACAGCGCGAACTCGTAGGACTGCCGGTCGCGCACCTTGACGTAGGTCGAGTTCGCGGCCCAGTCCAGCCGGGGCACGACGACCTCGGTGATCAGTTCGCCGGGGCGCAGGTCGTTCTCCAGCGCGGGCGTGTCGCCGGGCAGCTGGTAGAAGTCGCGCAGCGCGACTTCGCGGGTGCCTTCGGCGCCGGCCAGCTTCACGCGGGCGTCGAGCGCGACGAAGGCGACGGCGACGTCACTGGCATGCGTCGCCACGCACGAATCGCTGGTGCCGAGGATCGCGTGCATCCGGTTCGCGCCGTCGATCGCGGAGCAGCCGCTGCCGGGCTCGCGCTTGTTGCACGGCATCGCGACGTCGCGGAAGTACGAGCAGCGGGTGCGCTGCAGCAGGTTCCCGCCGATGCTCGCCATGTTCCGGAGCTGCTGCGACGCGCTCAGCAGCAGGGCGCGCGAGATCGCCGGGTACACCTGCGGGTGCGCGGCGATGGCGCTCATCCGCTCCAGCGCGCCGAAGCGCAGGCCGTCGCTCGTGTCGATGCCGCGCAGCGGGACCTGGTTGATGTCCAGGACGTGTTCCGGCGTGAGGACGTCGAGCTTCATGAGGTCGACGAGGGTCGTGCCGCCGGCCAGGAACGTGCCCGGCGTCGCGAGGGCGGCTTCGACGGTGGTCGGTGCGCTCAGTTCAAAGGGACGCATCGGCCCGCCTCGCCTGCTCGACGGCCTTGACGATGTTCGGGTAGGCCGCGCACCGGCAGAGGTTGCCGGACATGAACTCCCGCACGTCCTCGACGTCCTGTTCGACGGCGGCGACCGCCGACATGATCTGCCCGGCGGTGCAGAACCCGCACTGCAGGGCGTCCTGGTCGACGAACGCCTGCTGCACCGGGTGCAGACGGTCCTCAGTGGACAGTCCTTCGACGGTCGTCACGGGCTGCTTGACGGTGGCGGCCAGGGTGAGGCACGAGAGCACGGGCCGGCCGCCGACGTGCACGGTGCAGGCGCCGCACTGCCCGCGGTCGCAGCCCTTCTTCGGGCCGGTGACATCGAGGCGCTCGCGCAGCGCGTCGAGGAGCGTGACGCCGGGTTCGACGTCCAGGTGTTCGGTTCTGCCGTTGACTTCGAGTGAGATGTCCACTGGTCTCTTTCCGCGGAGCCGGGTGGTGCCCGACGGTGTGGTGGGGCGGTGAAGGGCGGGAGCGGATACTCATCCGCTTCACTCGCCGCGAGGCTAGCGGATTACAATCCGCTTGGCAACGAAAAGATCACCCTGGAGTTGCTCCAGCACTCGGCTAGATTCAGCAGGACGGCACGACCACCGGGAGGAACGATGACGACCGGTTCGGTCAGCCCCCGCCGCGCGGACACGCGGCGCAACCACGAGCGCATCCTGATCGCGGCGGCGGCCTCGCTGGCCGACACGGGCGAGGTCTCGTTCAACGCGATCGCCAAGCAGGCCGGCGTCGGCGTCGGCACGGTCTACCGCCACTTCCCGACCCCGGAGGCGCTGATCCTGGCGGTCTACCGGCGGGAGGTCCGGCACATCGTGGAGGTCGTGCCGGTGCTGCTGGAGAAGCACGCCCCGGACAAGGCGATGCGGGTGTGGGTGACCGACCACGTCGCCCACTACATGATGACCAAGAAGGGCCTGGCCGACGCCCTCCGGACGGCGACGGCCGCCCGGGGCGAGCTCCCGGTCGACGCCTTCGAGGAAATGCTCGGCGCGGTGGCGGCGATGCTCGAAGCCAACCGGGCGGCCGGAACGGTCCGCCCGGGCCTGACCCCGGTACTGGTGATGCGCGGCATGGGCGGCCTGCTCTGGCTCGACCCGAACGGCGACTGGAAGCGCGACGCGGCGGAACTCGCCGACCTGCTCTGGCACGGAATGGCCGCCGACCCCGGCTAGGCATCACCATCGAGGCGCACGGTGACGGTGACCCGCCCCTTGGCATCCCGGCGCGCAACCGCGTGCCCGGTGCGGCCGGTGTCATCGAGGTCGAGGGTGATCGGCCCACCGTCGCCGGTGAAGTTGCGCCACCACGACTTCGCATCCGGCATCATGACGCCGATGGTCACAAGATCACCGGCCCGCCGATAGCCGACGGGCGTGCTGAAGGTCCGCCCCGACCGCCGGCCGGTGTAGGTGATCTCGGTGAGCCGACGGCGCACCATCGGCCCCCAGCGGGGTGACGTGCGGAGCGACCCGACGCAACGGTTGTAGCGGGCGATGGCGGTTTTGGGGAGCGGGCCTCGGTATCCCACGGCAGCCTCCTTCAGCGGGCTGCCGCCACGGTACCGGAAAACGGAGAGAAGTGTTCCGGTTGTGTGGGGGCGGCCGGATGGCGGCTTGCCGGGGTGGCAGTGGCTGGGGACGGCTGGGCTGCTGGCTGGGTGCGCTTGGGTGCGCGGGTTGTGGGGGCGATGCCGGATGACGTTCGGCCTGGCGCGGTCGCGCGGCTCGATCGCGAGCCGGAGGGCGCCTGAGGGCGGCTATGGTCGCCGGTCGCCGGTCGCCGGTCGCCGGTCGCCGGTCGCCGGATGGCGCTTCGCCCATGCGGCCGTGGCTGAGGCGGCTCGGCTGCTCGCCGGGTGCACCGGTTGCAGGGGAGTGGCCGGATGACGTTCCCTCCGGGCCGGGCCGGGCCGGGCCGGGCCGGGCCGGGCGGGGCTGGGCCTCGCGAGCGATCGCTCGCGAGGTGCGGAGGTGGTCGCTGGTCATGGGCGAGGTGGGCGGGTGCCGTTCGCCCGGTGCGGCGGTGGCTGGGCCGTTTGTGGGATGAGCTTGGTCGGAGTGGGTTGGGGTTTCCGGTGGTGGGCCCTGGCGTTGCGCCCTAGGGGCCCGGCCTCGGGCGGTAGCTCGGTGCGCTGGCCCGGGGAATGGCCGGATGACCTTTCCCCGGCCCGCCCGGCCCGGCCCGGCCCGGCGGCCCGGCGGGCGATCGCCCGCCGGGTGCGGTGGTGGCGGGGCGCGGGCGGGGTGGACGGATGACGGCGCACCTGGCGTGGCGGTGACTCGGCCGATTCGGCCGCTGGCCGTATGCGCTGGCTGCGGGGAGTGGCTGGATGACGCTCACCGACCCGGGGTCTAACCGCCCCAGGCCCGGGGGTTGCCGAGCCCGGGGGTGGCTGTGCCCGGAGGTGGGCAAGGCTCGTGGGTGCGCCGGGTCCGGGGTGGACCGGGCTCGGGGTGGGCCGGGCCCGGAGGTGGCCGGGCCCGGGGGTGGCTGGATTCCGGGGGCTGGGCTCGGGAGTGGGCCCCGCCAGGGCAGGCGGGCGCTCCCGCGGGACCGGGGCTCTAGGTGGAGGTTGGGAAGGTGAAAGCCGCGTCCGTGTGGGGCCAGCGGGTGGTGACCACCTTGGCGCGTGTGTAGAAGCGGACTCCTGCCGGGCCGTGGATGGGGCTGTCGCCGATCAGGGAGTCCTTCCAGCCGCCGAATGAGTAGTACGACATGGGGACCGGGATCGGGACGTTGATGCCGATCATGCCCACCTTCACCTCGCGTTGGAACCTGCGGGCTGCTTCGCCGCCGGCGGTGAAGAGTGCTGTGCCGTTGCCGTACGGGTTGGCGTTGATCGTTGCTATTGCTTCGTCGAGCGTCTCGGTGCGGATGATGGCCAGGACCGGGCCGAAGATCTCCTCGCGGTAGGCGTCCATCTCCCGGGTTACCTCGTCCAGCAGGGACGGGCCGACGAAGAAGCCCTCCTCGTAACCTTCGACCGTCAGGCCTCGGCCGTCGACCACCACCTTTGCGCCCTGTTCCGCGCCGCGGGTGATCGAGTTGAGGACGCGCTCGCGGGCGGCCTGCGTCACCAGCGGGCCCATGTCGCTGGCCGGGTCGGTGCCGGGGCCCACCTTCACCTCCGCGGCCTTGCGTTCGAGGATCTTCACCAGCTTGTCGCCGGCCGAGCCGACCGCGATCGCTACGGAGATCGCCATGCAGCGCTGGCCGGCCGAGCCGAATGCCGCCGCTGTGAGGTGGCCGGCCGCGTACTCGAGGTCGGCGTCGGGGAGGACGACCGCGTGGTTCTTCGCGCCGCCCAGGGCCTGGACGCGCTTGCCCGTCGCGGTGGCGCGCTCGTGGACGTACTTGGCGATCGGGGTTGACCCGACGAACGACACCGCCGCGATGCCGGGGTGGTCGAGGATCGCGTCGACCGCCGTCTTGTCGCCGTGCACGACGTTGAACACACCCTCGGGCAGCCCCGCGTCCGCGTACAGCTGGGCGACGAAGTTCGACGCTGAGGGGTCGCGTTCGCTCGGCTTGAGGACGAACGTGTTGCCGCTGGCGATGGCGATCGGGTGCATCCACAGCGGGACCATGATCGGGAAGTTGAACGGCGTGATGCCGGCGACCACGCCCAGGGGCTGGCGGAAGTCGTGCACGTCGACGTCACGCGAAACCTGGTCGGAGAAACCGCCCTTGAGCGCGTCGGCGATGCCGCACGCGTACTCGACGACCTCGCGGCCGCGGACGACCTCGCCGCGGGCGTCCTCGACCACCTTGCCGTGCTCGGCGGAGATGATCCGGGCGAGCTCGTCTTCGTGCCGCACGAGCAGCTCGCGGAAGGCGAACATCACCTTGGTGCGCTGGGACAGCGAAGAGTCGCCCCACGACTCGAAGGCCTTGCCCGCGGCCGAAACCGCGCTGTCCACATCGGACGCCTCGGCCAGCAGGACCTGCGCCTGCCGCCGCCCGGTGGCCGGGTCGAAGACCGGGGCCGTGCGGGTCGAGCCCGCCGGGGTGGCGGTGCCGTTGATCCAGTGCTCGATGGTGTCCACAGTGTCCTCCGGGTAGTGGCGCCGGTGCGGGTTCACAGCAGCCCGACGGCGGTGTCGACGGCCTGGGCGACGTCGCCGTCGCGGGGGTAGAGCAGCGACCGGCCGACCACCAGGCCCTGCACCGTCGGCTGGGTCAGCGCCCGCTGCCAGGCGGCGAACGCGGCGTCCGGGTCCTTGACCTCTCCGCCGAGCAGGACGGCCGGCAGCGTCGAGGACGCCAGCACGCGCTCCATCTCCTCGACCACCGGCAGCTTGAGCCACGTGTACGCCGAGGAGTGGCCGAGGCCGGCGGCGATGGTGATCGCCTTGATCACGGCGTCCGGGGACAGGTCGTTCTGCAGCCGCCCGTCGACCCAGGTCGACAGGAACGGCTCGACCAGCGCGATCAGCTTGCGGTCCGCCAGCTCGTTGATCGCCTTCGCGGTGTTCTCGAGGACGCTCGGCGTGGCCGGGTCGTCGAGGCAGATCCGGGTCAGCGCCTTGCCGCCGTCGAAGCGCATCCGCTCGATCGTTTCCGCGTCGTAGCAGGCGAAACGGTCGTCGATCTCGAAACTGGACCCGGCGAGCCCGGTGCGGTTCATCGACCCGAGCACCGTCTTGCCGTCCAGCACGCCGAGCAGCAGCAGATCGTCGATGACGTCCGCGGTCGCCAGGACACCGGTGACCCCCGGGCGTTCCAGGGCCAGGCACAGCCGCTCCAGCAGCTCACCGCGGTGGGCCATCGCCGACGGATCGCCGCCCACCGCGTTCGCGCCGCGGGCGGGGTGGTCCGCCGCGATGATCATCGCGCGGCCCTTGGTGTTGAACGGCGACTCGGCCCGGACGCGGTTCGCGGCCGCCTCGGCGATCGCTCCCGGGTCGTGCACCCGCCGGTGGACGAGGCGCCGCAGCACGTCGGTCACAGTCCCGCTCCCCGCTTCCGGTCGTCGAGGCACGCCCTTCGTGTCCCTGGTGACGACGATTCCAGTGGTCCGATACTTTGTCAAGACATATGGACAATAGGTCAGCCCGAAGGGTGACGGTAGCCTCCGGGGATGAGCAAGGCGGACGTCAACTTCCCGGCCTGGGACGCGGGCCGCGAGATCGTCGTGGACCCGGGCAGCCCCGAGCCGCTGTACTTCCAGGTGTCCCGGCAGCTGCACGCCGCCATCGAGGACGGCAGGCTGCCGGCGGGCTCGCGGCTGGGCAACGAAGTCGACCTCGCCGCGAGCCTGCGCCTCTCGCGCCCGACGATCCGCCAGGCCATCCAGACGCTGGTCAACCAGGGCCTGCTCGTGCGGCGGCGCGGGGTCGGCACGCAGGTGGTCCGCACGAAGGTGGCCCGGCCGCTGCGGCTGAGCAGCCTGTTCGACGACCTCGCCGGGCTCGGCGGCCACCCCGGGACAGCGGTGCTGCTCAACCGCGTCGAAGACGCCGGCCCCGACGTGGCCGAGCTGCTGGAAGCGCCCGGGCTGACGCAGGTGCGGCGGCTGAAGCGGCTCCGCTCGGCCGACGGCGAGCCGCTCGCCCTGATGAACAACTACCTGCCCGAGGGCGTCCTCGACCCGGCCGACGACGAGCTGCGCGAACGCGGGCTCTACCAGCTGCTGCGGTCGGCGGGCGTGCGGCTGCACGCGGCCGAGCAGAACATCGGCGCGCGGCTCGCGACCGAAGAGGACGCGGAACTGCTGCGGGAGGAGCCGGGCGCCGCGCTGCTGACGATGCAGCGCACGACGTACGACGACTCCGGCCGGGTCGTCGAGTACGGGTGGCACGTGTACCGGGCGTCCCGGTACACGTTCAACCTCTCGCTGACCAACGGACCCTGACCGGCGGGGTCAGTGATCGCCCAGCGGAATGGTGCCCGCCAGGCAGCCGGTCCGCTCGGCGGGGCGGACCAGCCTGCTCACGTCGTCGATGATCAGGGCGTCTCCGGCCGGGTGGGGGCGGGGTGGCAGCAGCACGAACAGCACCTGTTGCTGCCGGCGCGCGGCCGCGAGCCAGGGCTGGGGCGGCGCCTCGAACCGGAAGCCGACCCTCAGGGTGTGCTCGCCGACGTGCACGGTCACACCCGCCGGGCACTCGGTCACGGTGACTTCGCAGCCCGCCGCCAGCGGCCAGAACCCGCGCTCCCACTCCCACGTCGACGGGGCCGCCAGTCCCGCCCGGCCCAGGAGCCGGCGCAGCTGCCGGTGGTCGTCCGCGCGGCCCGGCTGCAGGAGCAGCACCGGGTAGGAGTACTCGTCTTCGTAGACGAGGATGTCGACCTGCCACCGGGACGGGATCGCCGCGCCGGTCACGACCCGGCCCGCCCGTCCTGCGGTTCGCCGCCGAGGCCGTGGCGGACGTCTCCGCGGCGGGCCGCCGCCTCCAGGGCCGCGGTCTCCTCCGGCGGGTCGGGCCGCAGCAGGCTGCCCGGGAGCGCGTGCCCGGCGGCGCCGAGCTTGTTCGGTTTCTTCGGCACGGGCGCTCCTTGGTAGGCCAGTGCCTTGCCGTCGAGCGGCTGGTGGACCTCGACGTAGGTGCCGCCCGGAGACCGGGTGATGATGCCGGTTTCGAGGCCGTGCTCGAGGACTTCGCGGTCCGATCGCTGGAGGGCGAGGCAGCTGCGGTAGGTCAGCAGGTACGCCACGGGCGGGGCGAGCACCAGCCCGATCCGGCCGGCCCACGTGGTGGCGTTGAGCGAAATGTCGAACTGCAGCGCGATGATGTCGTTGAACGACGACAGCGTCAGGACGCCGTAGAGCGCGAGCGCCATCATGCCGATGCTGGTGCGGACCGGGGCGTCGCGCGGCCGCTGGACGAGGTTGTGGTGGGCGGTGTCCCGGGACAGCTTCCGTTCGAGCCACGGGTAGCCGAGCAGGGCGCCGAAGAGCACCGTCATGCCGATGACGCCGGCGAAGAACGGCTGCGGGATCGTGTACTTGCCGAGGAACAGCTCCCACGGCGGGTAGACGCGCAGCAGGCCGTCGGCGAACCCCATGTACCAGTCGGGCTGGGAGCCGGCGGAGACCTTCGACGGGTCGTACGGGCCGAACTTCCACACCGGGTTGATCTGGAACAGCCCGGACATCAGCGCCAGCAGCCCGGTGACGAGCGCGAAGAACGCGCCGCCCTTCAGCGCGAACACCGGCAGGATCCGGACGCCGACGACGTTGCTCTCCTTCCGCCGCACGCCCGGGAACTGCGTGTGCTTCTGGTACCAGACCAGGGCGAGGTGCACGCCGACGAGCGCGAGCATGATCCCCGGGATCAGCAGGATGTGGACCGTGTACAGCCGCGGGATGATGACGTCGCCGGGGAATTCGCCGCCGAAGATCGCCCAGTGCAGCCACGTCCCGACCACCGGCAGGGACAGCACGATCCCGGACAGCGTGGCGCGGATGCCGGTGCCGGAGAGCAGGTCGTCGGGCAGGGAGTAGCCGAAGAACCCCTCGAACATGCCGAGGATCAGCAGCAGTGCCCCGATGATCCAGTTGGCTTCGCGGGGACGGCGGAAGGCTCCGGTGAAGAAGATCCGGAGCATGTGCACCATCATGGCGGCGACGAAGATCAGCGCCGCCCAGTGGTGCAGCTGCCGCACGAACAGCCCGCCGCGGACCTCGAACGACAGGTCGAGGGTGGTCGCGAACGCCCTCGACATCGGCACGCCCTGCAGGTCCGCGTACACGCCGTGGTAGGTGACCTCCTGCATCGAGGGGTCGAAGAACAGCGTCAGGTACACACCGCTCAGCAGCAGCACCAGGAAGCTGTAGAGCGCCACTTCGCCGAGCAGGAACGACCAGTGGGTGGGGAAGACCTTGTTGAACTGGTGACGCAGGCCCGCGGCCGCGTGCAGCCGCTCGTCGGCGGCGGCGGCCGCCGAGCCCGCCGCACGGGTCGCGCGGCCCGGACCGCGGGTGGGGGCGGGAACGTGGCTGGGGCTCATGGCCTCTCCCGGAAGTCGGTGACCGTCAGCCGTGCGTACCCGTGCCTGCCCGCGACAACCCCCGTTCTTCCCGGACTCCCGCCTTCGTGGTCAGCTTCCCGTCCACGGCGACGCCGTGGGCCTTCGCCGGCGGCGGCGCCGTCCGCTCGGACGCCGGGGCGCAGGCCGTGCACACGAGCGCGAGGAGCCCCGCCGCCGCGAGCCGCGCGATCATCGGCGGCGCCACCGCAGCACCTTCCGGGCCGCCGAAAAGGCCAGCCCCGCCGCCAGCACCCACGGGCCCGCGACGATGATCGGGTCCAGCGGGTGGTGCTTGACGTCGGTGCGGTTGCGGCCCACCCGTGACGAGAAGCCGTGGCGGGAGAACTCGCTCAGCACGCCGGTTTCGGTGATCGGGTTGTCCGGGCGGAGGGTGGTGAACGAGCGCAGGTGGCTCTCCCACGCGTCCACCCGGTCGGCGGCCAGCAGGAGCAGCCAGTGGGCGGCCCGGCCTTCGCTGTACTTGCGGTAGGACAGCTTGCGCAGCACCCCGGACAGGCCTTTGGGCGGGCACGACGTGCCGAAGACGGGAGTCAGGAACTTGTGCTCGATCGAGCGTTCCCGCGGCCACTTCTCCGGCTGCCGCTCGGGGAATTCCCAGTGGGCGCCGCTGCGGTCCTCCTGCCACTGCAGCTTCGGCACCGACGGCCGGTCCTTCGGGTCCAGGTCCGCGCCCCAGCCGGGGATCCGCGCAGCAGGCTGTCACTCGATTCGGCGATCGGCGGCCGCTCGGACGTGTAAGTCATGGTCGTTCCTTCCTCAGCCGGCGTCCGGCACGATGAGCGGCTTGATGCAGCCGTCCAGCTTGGCGGAGAACATGTGGTAGCCCTCGGCGATGTGCTCGAGCGGGATGCGGTGGGTGACGATGTCGCTCGGCTTGAGGTAGCCGTTGCGGATGTGTTCGAACAGCCGCGGCCACTGCCGCTTCACCGGGCACTGGTTCATCCGCAGCGTGAGACCCTTGTTCATCGCGTCGCCGAACTTGACGGCGCTGAACATCGGGCCGTAGGCGCCCATCACCGAGATCGTGCCGCCCTTGCGGACGCCGTCGATGGCCCAGTTGAGCGCCACCGGCGAGCCGCCCTGCAGCTTCAGCTTGGCCGCGGTGAGGTGCTGGGTGAGGTTGCCGTCGGCCTCGGCGCCGACCGCGTCGATCGCGACGTCGGCGCCGAGGTGGCCGGTCAGCTTCTTCAGGTGCACGACGATGTCGTCGTACTCGGTGAAGTTGTACGTCTCGGCGTGGGCGAAGGTGCGCGCCTTCTCCAGGCGGTCTTCGAGGTGGTCGACCACGATGACGCGGCCCGCGCCCATCAGCCACGCCGACTTCGCCGCGAACAGGCCCACCGGTCCGGCGCCGAACACCACGACCACGTCGCCTTCGACGATCTCGCCGAGCTGGGCGCCGAAGTAGCCGGTGGCGAGCGCGTCGGTGAGCAGGACGGCGTCTTCGTCGTCCAGCCAGTCCGGGATGATCGACGGGCCGACGTCGGCGAACGGCACCCGGACGAACTCGGCCTGCCCGCCGTCGTAGCCGCCGCAGGTGTGGGAGTAGCCGTAGATGCCGCCGACGGCGGTGGCGTTCGGGTTGACGTTGTGGCAGTTGGAGTACAGCCCCCGCGCGCAGAACCAGCACGTGCCGCAGAAGACGTTGAACGGCACCATGACGCGGTCGCCGCGCTTGAGGTTCTGCACCCCGGAGCCGACTTCCTCGACGACGCCGATGAATTCGTGCCCGAACGTCATGCCGACGCGCGTGTCCGGCATCATCCCGTGGTACAGGTGCAGGTCCGAACCGCAGATCGCGGCCATTTTCACCCGGACGATCGCGTCGCCGGGGTGCTCGATCGCGGGGACGTCCTTCTCTTCGACACGGACTTTGTACGGCCCTCGGTACACCATCGCACGCACAGCGCCTCCTTCCGACGGGTCGTCGGCATACCCGGGGGCGCCGGGGCTAACCGCCGGCGAACCGCGTGATCAACGCCGAGGTCGCGCCGCCGGAGCGGGCGGGGAAGGCGTGCGGGCCCGGGACGGTGACGAACTCGCCGTGCGCGGCGGTGGCCAGCGAGCGCGCCCAGGGCTCGGGGCTCAGCGTGTCCCGGCGGCCGCGCACGACCAGCACGGGGCAGCGCAGCAGCGGCATCGCCCGTTCCGGGGCGTCCCGCTGGGCCGAGCGGATCATCCGCAGCAGGCGCCGGGGGCCGGCGCGCAGGTAGTGCGGGACGGTGCCGGGCAGGGCGGACGGCGATTCGTGGACCACGTCGGCCAGGAACGCCGCGGTGAGCGGGCCGAGGCGGCGCAGCTGCGGTGGGAACGTCGGCCCGGCGAGCACGAGCGCCCGGACCAGGTCGGGGCGCCGCACCGCGACGGCGACGGCGACCTGCGCGGCGGTCGAGTGTCCGAAGAGGACGGACGGGCGGTCCAGCCAGGCGGTGACGGTGCCGGCGATCGCGTCGAGCTCCGGCTCGCAGACCGGCGGGCCGGGGGCGCTGAAGCCGGGGACGTCGAGGAGGTGGGCGCGGGTGGCGGCGGCGCACCCGTGCAGGGTGTCGGCGAGGTAGCCGGGCGCGCCGAGGCCCGGCAGCAGGACGACCGGGGGACGGCCCGGGCGTTCGGTGCCGGCGGACAGGGCGCGCACCCGGGCGGCGGTGGTGGAGGCAGGCATCGAAGACGGGATACCCCGCAACGGCGTCCCCACACGACCGCGACCCGCAGCTCTCACGGGGAAGCCACGCCCCAAGGCGGGCACTTTCACGTGAAAGTGCCCGCCTTGGTCACCGGGGCGGGGTCCGGCGGAGGGCCAGGACCACCGTGTCGTCGGCGTGCAGCACCACGTCGTGCATCCGGGTGACCAGCTCCCGCGGGAGGGCCGCCGCCGGGCCGGTGCGGTGGGCCTCCGCCAGCTTCAACAGCCGCGTCTGGCCCTCGTCGATGTCCTTGCGGCTCTCCACCAGGCCGTCCGTGTACAGCAGCACCGTGTCGCCCTCGGCCAGGACCACCTCGACGAGCTCGCGGGTGCCCGGGTCGGGGAAGCCGACCCCGCGGCCCGGCGCCGGGGCCGGCAGCAGCCGGGCCGGGCCGGCCGCCGTGACCAGCACCGGTTCCGGGTGGCCGCCGTTCGCGAAGCGGGTGCGGCCCGTTGCCGGGTCGATGCGGGCCAGCAGCACCGTGGCCATCAAGCCCGGCTCGATCGCCGCCAGCGTGTGGGAGGTGTGCGCGATCAGGTCGCGGAACGGGTGCCCCTCCAAGGCGAGCGTGCGGATCGCGTGCGTGATCGTCAGTGCGTGCCGGGTCGAGGTGACGCCGTGGCCGACCGCGTCGACCAGGGTCACGTGGACCTGGCCGTCGGGCAGGACGAACCAGTCGTAGAGGTCGCCGCCGGTCGGGGAGTCCTGGTCGGTGGGCGAGTAGTGGACCGCCAGCTCCAGGCCCGGCACCACCGGCGGCCGCGGGCGCAGCGCGTCCTCCAGCTCGCGGAAGATGGCCGCGTGGGCGCGGCGGAGCTGTTCGTCCCGCTGTTCGAGCTCGACGTACATCGCCAGCACGCCGCTGTTGGTCTCCGCGAGCTCGTGCTTGAGGTTCCGTTGCTCGTGGGTGAGCGTGTCGGTGCGGGCCACCAGGGCCAGCATCTCCTCGCGCGTCGCCCGCTCGTCGTCGGGGTCGGCCGGGTCCGCCGGGCGGCCGCCGGTGAGGTGCCAGGTCAGCGTCCGGCCGTCGCCGCGCTCGGGCAGCAGCGGCAGGGCGTCGCGGGTGCCCTGGGCGACGGGGTGGCCCAGCTGCACGGTGACCGCCAGGCGCCGGTCCGAAGCTGCCGTCGCCACGTCCACCGTTTCGCCCGCGGTGAGGGCGGGTTCGGCGAGCAGGGTGACGGCCAGGACCAGCCGCCCGCGCTCGTCGGCGGGCACGCCGGCCTCGGTGCAGGCCGTGCGCAGCCGGCGCCGGATCCGGGCCAGGTCGGGGCGCATCAGGCGGCCCCGTCCGCGCTCAGTGCGAGCATCGCCGCGTCGTCGCGGGCGTTGCGGTGCCGGTGGGCGAGGTCCGCCGCGAGCAGCAGCAGGTCCGGGGCCCGGCCGGGCACGCGCCAGCCGGTGCCGACGCCGTCGGTGTGCAGGACGACGACGTCGTCCTCGGCCAGGGCCAGGTGCCGGACCGGCGCCGACGGCAGCGTGAACCCGACGATGCCGGGGGTGCTGAGCAGCAGCCGGGACGGCCCGTCGCCGATGCTGGCGCCGCTGACGTTGCCGACGCCGCAGAACTCGAGCCGGCGCGGCGCGATCCGCACGAGCGCGACCGCCGCCCCGCGGGTCGCGCGCAGCGCGCGGTGCATGTTCGTGAGCTGGTGGGGCAGCGGGCGGTCCGGGTTCTCGGTGAACACGCGCAGCGCGGCTTCCGCGGCTTCGGCCGCGTCGGGCCCGTGGCCGAGCCCGTCGGCGACGACGGCGGTCCGGCTGCCGGTGACGTCGGCCAGCGCGACGGCGTCACCGCAGTGCTCCTCGCCGTCGCGGGGCAGGCGGAAGTGCCCGGCCGCCCGCCGGAGCGGGGGTGCGGCGGGGTCGAGCAGGCGGGCGGCGGCGAGCGTGCCGGCCGCGGGCGAGGACGTGATCCGGAACTCCGCCGCCATCCGCTTCACGGCGCCGAGGCCGGTGCCCAGGGTGGCGGTGGTCGTGTTGCCGTCGAGCAGCCAGTGGTCGAGGTCGGCCATGCCCGGGCCGTCGTCGGCCGCCAGCACTTCGACGCCGCGCCCGGTCAGCGACCGCTGCACGAGCACCGAGCCGCCGCCGGTGTGCTTGTCGATGTTGCCGGCGAGCTCGGCCGCCACCACCGCGGCGCGGTCGGCGAGCACGCCCGCGAGCCCGGCCTCGTGCGCGGCTTCGCGGGCGACGCGCGCGGCGGCGTACGCGGCGCTGGGGTGGTCGACGCGGATCCGGCGCGTCAGGCCGGCGACGGTCGCGGTCATGGCTTCCAGCGCACCACCGTGACGGTGGTGCCGCGGCCGGGTGCGGTGTCGAGGTCGAATTCGTCGACCAGCCGCCGGGTGCCGCCGAGGCCGTGCCCGAGGCCCGCTCCGGTGCTGAACCCGTCGGTCATGGCCTGCTCGACGTCGGCGATCCCGGGTCCTTCGTCGCGCACGCGCAGCCGGAGCCCGAGCCGCCCGCCCGGGGCCCGGACCTGTTCGACGGTCATCGTGCCGCCCCCGCCGTGGATGTAGGCGTTGCGGACGAGCTCGCTGGCCGCGGTGACGATCTTCGTCTGGTCGACGATCGAGAAGCCGGCGGCGACCGCGGCGGCCCGCACGGCGTGGCGGGCCGCTAGGAGGTCCTCCTCCACCCGGACCGGGTGCTCGCCGGGCGGGACGGTCCGTTCGTCAGGAAGCATGAGGCGCCTCTTCGGCGGCCTCGGCGGGACGGCGCCAGCCCAGCAGCTCCATCGCCTGCTCCGCGTTGAGCGCGGTCCGGACGCCGGTGAGCTGGAGCCCGAGCTCGGTCAGGGTCAGCGCGACGGCCGGGCGCATGCCGGCCACGACCATCCGCGTGCCGAGCAACCGCCCGGTGCTGGCCAGCTGCATCAGGACGCGGGCGACGAACGAGTCGATGATCTCCAGCCGGGAGATGTCGATGATGACCCCGCGGATGCCCTCGTTCGCGATCCGCTCGGTCAGCTCGTCGGTGAACGCCAGGGCCGTCTTGTCGTCGAGGTCGCTCAGCAGGCCGCCGAGCAGGATGTCCCCGAGCCGCAGGATCGGCAGGCCGGCGTTCACCCGGTCACCGCGCCCGGGCGGGCGCTGTCGCCGAGCAGCTGCATCGCCGTCGCCAGCGCGTCGGCCAGCGAGCCGCGGGTGACGATGTGCGAGAGGTCGATGCCCAGCTGGGTGATCGTCTGCGCGATCGACGGGCGGATCCCGCTGATCACGCACTCCGCGCCCATCAGCCGGACGGCGCTGACGGTCTGCAGCAGGTGGTGCGCGACCGCGGTGTCGACGGTCGGGACGCCGGTGATGTCGATGATCGCCACCCGGGCCTCGTTCGCCTGGATCGACTCGAGGAGGCTGTTCATCACGACCTGCGTGCGGGCGCTGTCCAGCGTGCCGATCAGGGGAACCGCGAGGACGTGGCGCCACAGCCGGACGACCGGCGTGGACAGCTCGAGCATCTGGCTGTGCTGCTCGCGGATGATCGACTCGCGGCCGGCGGAGTAGACCTCGAAGGTCAGCACGCCCGCGCTGTCGAGCAGCTCGTTGACCAGCAGCGCGGCCCGGTAGCGCAGGGCGGAGTCGTCGGTGTGGCGCTCGATCGCGCTCAGCATGGTGCGCTTGAGCGCGAGGATCGCCATCGCGGTGGCCGACGGTTGGGCGCCCGCGCGGGCCCGGCGCTCCGAAAGCGACGTCAGCGCGTCCCGCACCGCGGGGTTCTGGTCCACGATCCGGGACACCGGCAGGGTGCCGCTCAGCGCTTCGCGGAGAGCCTCGAGCAGCTCGACGGCTTCGCGCCGGAGTTCCTGCCCGGTGCGGTCGCCTTCGCGCGGCTCCTGGCCGGCCCAGTCGCGGGCCAGCGCCGTGCGGTCTTCCGCCAGCATGCGCGCCAGGACCGTGCGGACCTGGCTGTCGTCCGTGCCCAGCACCGACGCCTCCTCCGTTCGGGGCGCGCTCTGCTGTACGCCGGCCTGACCATTGCTATACAACAACAGTAATATCAGGGGCGCAAATCCGGGGCATCACCGGCCGTCTCCGCCAGTGCCCGGTACTCCTCCAGCCCGGCGGCCAGCGCGAGCCGCCCCGCGGGGCTCATCTTCGCCAGCAGCGCCTGGACGCGGTCCCGGCGCCGGTTCCGCAGGTCCTGCAGGTAGGCGCGGCCGCGGTCGGACAGCCGCAGGGTCAGCTCCCGCCGGCTGCGCGCGCTGGGCAGGCGTTCCAGGAACCCGACGGCCTCCAGCCGGTCGCAGAGCCTGCTGACCAGCGGCGGCGTCGAGCCCAGCTGCTCGGCCAGCTGCCGGAGGTTGACCCCGTCGTGGCGATCGAGTGCGACGACTGCCCGCAGTTGCGAAATGGACAGCGGACGCGGCGACACGTCCCGCTCGCCCTCGACCACCGACTCGAAGAGGCGGGCGAGGTCCGACACGGCAGCCGTCCCGTCCGGGGCGGGCTGGTCGCGGGATCGATCCACGGCGTCCACTCTGGCATCCCTATGCTGAACCGGCAGCACAGCTCGCGCGACTCGCCGTGGACCGGCGCGCCGGAGCGGCGCAGACTCTACGGAACCGGCCCGGCACGGGCGCGTGAGCAGGAGGCGGGCGTTGGACAGATCCCTGGCGGTGGAGCGGCTGCTCCGCGACGTACCGCCGCACGACCTGCCCGGCGCCCTGCGTGCGGGGCTCGGCGAGCACTTCGGCGCCGAGGCGGTCGAGCTGCTGATGGCCGACTACGCCCTCACGGAGCTGTGCCAGGTCGGTGAGCAGCCGTACACGGCGGAGCCGATCCCGGTCGAGGGCACGACCCCGGGAGCGGCGTTCCTCACCCAGACGGCGGCTTTTTCCCGCGACGGCGACCGCGTCACCGGTTATCTGCCGGTCAGCGTCCGCGGCGACCGCCTGGGTGTGCTGGCCGTCACGCTGCCCTGCGAACCGGAGCCGCCGGTGTGGGCGGAGCTCCAGCGGTTCGCCGAAGCGGTGGCGCACGAGCTGTTCGTCGCCGATCGGGACACCGACCTCTACATCCAGGCGCGGCGGTCTTCGCGGCTGACGCTGGCCGCGGAGATGCAGTGGCAGCTGCTGCCCGGGCGGGCGTGCACGCGCGCCGAGTTCGCGCTCGGCGGTCAGCTCGAGCCGGCGTACGCGATCTACGGCGACTGCTTCGACTGGTCGGCGTCCGCGCGGAAGCTGGCGGTGACGCTGATCAACGGCATGGGGGAGGGCAGCGAAGCGGCGTTGCTGACGAACCTCGCGGTGAACGCGCTGCGCAACGCCCGGCGCGCCGGGATCCCGCTCGACGCGCAGGCCGAGCTCGCCGACCAGGCGCTCTACGCCCACTACCGCGGCGAGGAGCACGTGGCCGCGCTGTTGCTGGAGTTCGACCTCGGTACGGGCGCGGTGGCGGTGGTCGACGCGGGTTCGCCGCGCCTGTGGCGGCTGCGGGACGGCAAGGCGGAGCGGATCCTGTTCGACGAGCAGCTCCCGCTGGGCACGTTCGACGGCACGATCTACGTGGTCGAGGGTTTCCAGGCCGCCGAAGGCGACCGGTTCGTGTTCGTGAGCGACGGCGTGTACGACGCGGTCGGCCCGCACGGGGAGCGCTACGGCGACCGCGAGCTGGCCGAAGCGGTGACGGCGACGGCGGAACTCCCGGCCGCGCACGTGCCGGGCGCGGTGCTGCGGGAGCTGTCGACCCGCCGGCACGGCAGCCAGGTCGAGGACGACGCGATGGTGGTGTGCCTGGACTGGTTCGGGTCGACGCCGCTGTCGGGGACGGGGCAGGAGCCGTCCGTGACGGTGCGGCGGACGGAACGGGCGGCGGGGTAGGCGGCTCGCTCGCGTGACGAGCCGGGCCGCCGGTACCCCAATCCGCCGCCCGGTCAGGCGGCCATCGAACGTTGCCGCTCGTGCACGGCCGTTCGGCCCACCTCGATGACCGCCGCCAGGACCTCGTCCGCTTCCAATCCCGGGTCCCACAGCTCGCAGCCGACGACGTGGGCCAGCCTGCGCCGCCGGTGCTGGGGTGTGTCCGTCAAGGCGACCTCGGTCGGGCGGCCCTTCTTCACCGCGTGGACCGCCCGGGTCACCAGGATCGCCTCCTGGCGGGTGGTGCCGAGGTCGGCCGCCGCGGCGAAGATGCGCTCCGCCGCGGCTCGGGCCTCCGGGCGCATCAGGCCTGGATCTCCCTGCGGTCGGACTGCGCGCCGGTGATCTCGATGCGCCGCGGCTTGGCCTTCTCGGCCACCGGGATGCGCAGCGTCAGCACGCCGGCCTCGTAGTCGGCCGCGATGTGGTCGGTGTCGAGGCTCTCGCCCAGGAACAGCTGGCGGGAGAAGACGCCCAGCGGCCGCTCGGAAACCTGCATCTCCACGTCGTTGCCGCCGGGGAGCGGGCGGCGCTCGGCCTTGACCGTCAGCACGTTGCGCTCGATGTCCAGCTCGATGGCGTCCGGGGCGACGCCCGGCAGGTCGAAGCAGACCACGAACTCGTCGCCGGCGCGGTAGGCGTCCATCGGCATCGCCGACGGCTTCGACCAGGTTCCGGCGGTACCCAGGACCTGCTGGGTGAGGCGGTCCAGCTCACGGAACGGGTCGGTGCGCATCAACATCGGTGTCCTCCTCCTCGCTTCGCACGGTGGGTGTCAACACGCACTTCGTTTTTAGCATGTCATCCAAACGATGACAAGAGCCAAGTCATCATCAAGATGACAGAATGTTTGCCGGGACGGCGGGAACACCGACAGCGAGATCCATTCCCGCACCCGAGGAGCCACCCGTGTCCGAGCAGCCCGCCCAGCAGCAGACCCCACCCGGGACCATCGCCGCGATGACCCCGCGGCCCGACCACGGCGAGCACAGCTACCGCGGCTCCGGCAAGCTCACCGGCAAGGCCGCGCTGATCACCGGGGCGGACAGCGGCATCGGCCGCGCGGTGGCGATCGCGTACGCGCGCGAAGGCGCCGACGTCCTGATTTCCTACCTCGACGAGCACGAGGACGCCGAAGAGACGCGGCGCTGGGTGGAAGAGGCCGGGCGCAAGGCCGTCGTCGTGCCCGGGGACGTCGCCGATCCGGCGCACTGCCGGGCCCTGGTCGCCCGGGCGGTCGAAGAGTTCGGCCGGATCGACGTCCTGGTGAACAACGCCGCCTTCCAGATGACCCACGAAACCCTGGAAGAGATCGAGGACGAGGAGTGGGACCGCACCCTGGCCATCAACCTGAGCGCGTTCTTCCACCTCACCAAGGCGGCGGTGCCGCACATGAAGCCGGGGGCGTCGATCATCGGCAGCTCCTCGGTCAACTCCGACAACCCGACCCCGCAGCTGCTGCCCTACGACGTGACGAAGGCCGGCATCGCGAACATGTGCGCGGCGCTGGCGCAGCTGCTGGGGCCGAAGGGGATCCGGGCCAACAGCGTCGCGCCCGGGCCGATCTGGACGCCGCTGATCCCGGCCACCATGCCGGAGGAGCAGGTGAAGTCCTTCGGTGAGCAGGTGCCGCTCGGCCGCGCCGGGCAGCCGGCCGAACTCGCGCCGGTGTACGTCCTGCTGGCTTCCGACGACGGCAGCTACGTCTCCGGAGCGCGCGTTGCGGTGACGGGCGGCGCGCCGATCCTCTGACCCGCCACGGGAAAGCCGCCGGGATGCCCGGCGGCTTTCCCGCGCTCAGCCGCCGCGCTGGACGATCGCCGTGGAGAGCGTCGCCGCGATCAGCTCCAGCGGGCGCTCGTCGAGCTGCTCGCGCAGGGCGCCGCGGGTGATCACCTCGCTCGCGCCCGCGGTGCGGTCGCCGGACGGCTCGACCACCAGCCGGCCGCCGGTCAGGACCAGCACCGGGTCCGGCACGCCGGACTCGAGCAGCCCGTTCAGGTCGTCGACGGTCACTTCGGCCATGCGGTTCCTCCTCCTCGGCTCCGCCGGCTCCCCGGCGCCAGGTGCGCGCAGACGGCGAGGTTGCCGGCCACGCAGGCCGCGAACAGCCACGGCAGCGCCAGGAAGATCCCGGCGGCCAGCAGCGCGAGCGCGACGGCGTCCAGCGCCACGCACAGCAACCGCCGCCCCCGCGCGTCCGGCTGCAGCCCCCGCTCGATCCCGCGCAGCCGCCGCCGTTCCCACGCCTGCAGCGGCGGCCCGGGGTCAGCGGCCGCGGGGGTCTTCACTCTCGCCCTGCTCGCTGGGCTGGATGGCGCCGGCCACGACCTCGGCCGGGGACGCCTTGCCCTTCGGGTGACCGCGGGTGACGTGGCCTTCGGCGCGCATCCGCTCGACCATGTGCGGGTAGTGCAGCTCGAACGCGGGGCGCTCGGAGCGGATGCGCGGCAGCTCGAGGAAGTTGTGCCGCGGCGGCGGGCTGGTCGTCGCCCACTCGAGGGAATTGCCGTAGCCCCAGGGGTCGTCGACCCCGATCGGCTCGCCGTAGCGGTAGCTCTTGAAGACGTTCCAGATGAACGGCAGCACCGACAGGCCGAGGATGAACGCGCCGATGGTGGACACCATGTGCATCCAGGTGAAGCCGTCGCTCGACAGGTAGTCGGCGTACCGGCGCGGCATGCCCGCGTCCCCGAGCCAGTGCTGGATGAGGAACGTCGTGTGGAAGCCGATGAACGTCGTCCAGAAGTGCCACTTCGCCAGGCGTTCGTCGAGCATCCGGCCGGTGATCTTCGGGAACCAGAAGTAGATGCCGGCGAAGGTGGCGAACACGATCGTGCCGAAGAGGACGTAGTGGAAGTGGGCGACGACGAAGTACGTGTCGTGGATGTGGAAGTCCAGCGGCGGGGCGGCCAGGATGACGCCGGTCAGGCCGCCGAGCAGGAAGGTGACGAGGAAGCCGACCGACCACAGCATCGGTGACTCGAAGGTGATCGAGCCCTTCCACATCGTGCCGATCCAGTTGAAGAACTTGATCCCGGTCGGCACCGCGATGAAGAACGTCATGATCGAGAAGAACGGCAGCAGCACGGCGCCGGTGGCGAACATGTGGTGGGCCCACACCGCCGCCGACAGCGCCGTGATGCCGATCGTCGCGAACACCATCAGCTTGTAGCCGAACAGCGGTTTCCGGCTGAACACCGGGATGATCTCGGTGACGATCCCGAAGTAGGGCAGGGCGACCACGTAGACCTCGGGGTGGCCGAAGAACCAGAAGAGGTGCTGCCAGAGGATCGCGCCGCCGTTCTCCGGGTCGAACACGTGCGCACCGAGGTGCCGGTCGGCCAGCAGCCCGAACAGCGCGGCGGTGAGGATCGGGAACGCGAGCAGGATCAGGATCGACGTGAACAGGATGTTCCAGGTGAAGATCGGCATCCGCCACATCAGCATCCCCGGACAGCGCAGGCACACGATCGTGGTGATCATGTTGACCGCGCCGAGGATGGTGCCGAGGCCGGTGACGATCAGCCCCGCGATCCACAGGTCCCCGCCGACGCCGGGGGAGTGGATGGCGTTGGACAGCGGCGTGTAGGCGGTCCAGCCGAAGTCGGGCGGGCCGCCCGGGGTGGCGTAGGCGGAGAGCACGACCGTGCCGCCGAAGAGGTACAGCCAGTAGGAGAACGCGTTGAGCCGGGGGAAGGCCACGTCCGGCGAGCCGATCTGCAACGGCAGGACGAAGTTCGCGAACCCGAACAAGTTGGGCGTGGCGTAGAGCAGCAGCATGATCGTGCCGTGCATGGTGAACAGCTGGTTGTACTGCTCCGGCGAGAGGAACTGCAGCCCGGGCCGGGCCAGCTCACCCCGCATGAGCAGCGCCGTCAGGCCCCCGATCAGGAAGAACCCGAACGACGTCGTCAGGTACAGCACGCCGATCGTCTTGTGGTCGGTGGTGCGGATCGTCTTCAGGATCGTCGCGCCCCGCTGTCCCCGCCACACCGGCCGGTGCGGGATCGGAGCTGGGCGTGTCACCGTGTCGGTCATGGGACTCCCACCTGCTGCGGCCGGGGAATGGACTGTGGGCCGCGCGTACCCGAGCCCGGCGGGGTTACACGCGCCGAACGGGTTGTTCCGGCCGGGCTGCCGCGCGGACACACCCGGGTTCGCCGTCGGTTTGCCGGACGGGGGAGCGGGTACCGGGAGGGATGACCCTGAGCGCGTCGAGCACGGTCTGGCAGGTCCGCCCGGCCGGTGGCCTCCGGTACCGGGTGGAGTTCTGCTGCCGCGGCGGGCCCGCCGGCGCCTTCGACGTGGTGCTGACGCCGTGGCTGCGCGAACTCGCCGGAGACGCGGGGGACACCGGGTTGGTGCTGGGCGCGGCGGGCGTGCTGCTGGACGGCCTGCTGCCGCTCGGCCACGGGCTCCCGGCCGAGGTGGACCTGGGCTCGGCCGGCCCGGAGCTGCTCGACGAGCTGACCCGGCGCCTCGGCGTTCGTGACCGGAGGACCACCCCGATCGGGGCTTGACGCCGGCCGGGCACACCGGCCGGCGCCCGGGCTAGCGGGTTTCGATGATCCGCTTGAACTCGGTGCAGGCCCGCTCGACCTTGTGCTGCGGGTTCGCCAGCAGGGCGGCGACCGCTTCGCCGAGCTTCCCGCCGGGAAGGCTGTACTCCAGCTCGACCGCCAGCCCGGTCCGGCTGTCGCCCAGGTCCTCGAAGCGGACGACGCCGGCGTTGGTGACGTCCGGATCGGCCTCCGCCACCGTGGTCCAGGCGAGCCGGTGCGGCGCGGAGTCCTCGGTGATCCGCGCTTCCCACTCGACGGTGGTCCCGGCCGGGCCCGCCACCTTCCAGCGCGTCCGCGTTCCGTCGCCGGTGATCGCCTCGACCGATTCGACGTCGGAGAAGATCTCCGGCAGCCGGGTCAGCGGCCGCCACCAGTCGTAGCAGGCCTGGGCCGGGGCGTCGACCTCGATGCGGTACGTCGCCTTGTCCATGGGTGCCTCCCGTTCAACGCGGCGGTAGCCGGGGCGCTGTGCCGCTGCGCCCCGGCTACCCGGCGTGAACGGTCTTACGCCTCCTGCTCCTTGGTGCGCAGCAGCACGGTCAGCGAGCGGCCCGCGACGACCAGTTCGCCGTGACCTTCGATCGTGCGGGGCGTGGCCAGCTGGTCGCCCGCGACCCCGCCGACCAGGACGCCGCCCACGGACCGGTGGTACACCTCGCCGCTGGCGGTGTCCAGCACGATCGCCCACTCCTCGCCGTACTCGCCGTCGGGAATCGTCATCGTGATGTCGTCGTCGTGGGCGTTGAAGCAGAGCAGGAAAGAGTCGTCCACCACGCGCTCGCCGCGCGCGTCGAGGTCGGGGATCGCCGTGCCGTTGAGGAAGACCATGATGGTGCGGCCGAAACCGGCCTCCCAGTCCTGGTCGGTCATCTCCTCGCCCGACGGGGTGAACCAGGCGATGTCGCGCAGTTCGTCGCCGCGGCGGATCGGGCGGCCGGCGAAGAACCGGCGGCGGCGGAACACCGGGTGCTGGTGGCGCAGGTCGACCACGGCCGAGGTGAACTCGAACAGCTCGCGGTTGCGCTCCAGCTGCGACCAGTCCACCCAGGACAGCTCGTTGTCCTGGCAGTAGGCGTTGTTGTTGCCCTGCTGGGTCCGGCCCAGCTCGTCGCCGTGCAGGATCATCGGCACGCCCTGGGACAGCAGCAGCGTGGCGATCAGGTTCCGGCGCTGGCGGCCCCGCAGGTCGAGGACCTTTTCGTCCTCGGTCGGGCCCTCCGCACCGCAGTTCCACGACCGGTTGTCGTCGGCGCCGTCGCGGCCGTCCTCGCCGTTGGCCTCGTTGTGCTTCTCGTTGTAGGAGACGAGGTCGTTCAGCGTGAAGCCATCGTGCGCGGTGACGAAGTTGATCGACGCGAACGGGCGGCGGCCGTCGTTCTGGTAGAGGTCCGACGAGCCGGTGATCCGGGAGGCGAACTCGCCCAGCGTGGCCGGCTCACCCCGCCAGAAGTCGCGGACGGTGTCCCGGTAGGCGCCGTTCCACTCCGTCCACAGCGGCGGGAAGTTGCCGACCTGGTAGCCACCCGGCCCGACGTCCCACGGCTCGGCGATCAGCTTCACCTGGCTCACCACCGGGTCCTGCTGGACCAGGTCGAAGAACGTGGCCAGCCGGTCGACGTCGTAGAACTCGCGCGCGAGCGTCGCGGCGAGGTCGAACCGGAAGCCGTCGACGTGCATCTCCGTCACCCAGTAGCGCAGCGAATCCATGATGAGCTGCAGCGTGTGCGGCTGGCGCACGTTCAGGGAGTTGCCGGTGCCGGTGTAGTCCATGTAGTACTGCGGGTCGTTCTCGACCAGCCGGTAGTAGGCCTGGTTGTCGATGCCGCGCATGGACAGCGTCGGCCCGAGGTGGTTGCCCTCGGCCGTGTGGTTGTAGACGACGTCGAGGATGACCTCGATGCCGGCCTCGTGCAGCGTCCGCACCATCGCCTTGAACTCGTGCACCTCGCTGCCCGGGGTCGCGGACATGATCGAGGCGGCGTACTCGTTGTGCGGCGCGAAGAAGGCGATGGTGTTGTAGCCCCAGTAGTTGGCCAGGCCGCGCTCGGTGAGGGCGTGGTCGTGCAGGAACTGGTGGACCGGCATCAGCTCGACGGCCGTGACGCCGAGGGTCTTGAGGTAGTCGATCATCACCGGGTGCGCCAGCCCCGAGTACGTGCCCCGCAGCTCCTCCGGGATGTCCGGGTGCAGCTTGGTCAGGCCGCGGACGTGGGCTTCGTAGACGACGGTCTCGTTGTACGGCACGTTCGGCGGCCGGTCGTTGGCCCAGTCGAAGTACGGGTTGACCACGACCGCCCGGACGGTGTGCGCCGCCGAGTCGTCGTCGTTGCGCTCGTCGGGGTTGCCGAACCGGTAGCTGAACACCGACTCGTCCCAGTCGACCTTGCCGGTGACCGCCTTGGCGTACGGGTCGAGCAGGAGCTTCGCGGGGTTGCAGCGCAGGCCGCGGGCGGGGTCGTACGGCCCGTGGACCCGGAAGCCGTACTCCTGGCCGGGGCCGACGCCGGTCAGGTAGCCGTGGTGGACGAAGCCGTCGACCTCCGGCAGCCGGACCCGGGTTTCGGTTCCGTCCGGAGCGAACAAGCACAGGTCGACGCGGTCGGCGACCTCGGAAAAGATCGCGAAATTGGTACCGACGCCGTCGTAATCGGCCCCGAGCGGGTAGGGGGAACCGGGCCAAGGCTGCACTGGGCCTCCAGAGGTGCGAGTGATCTCCGGACGTGATACCCAGCCGGGGGCTTCCGGACACCGTGACGTCGGCCTCCTCACCCGGACGCACCACCCGGCGCGGGACCGCCGGGGTCCGGCGGTCCCGCGCCGATGCGCCTTCAGGCGTCAGGTGAGCTTGTTCTTGATCTCCTTGGCCTTGCCCTTGGCCGTGCCCTTGGCGTCCTGGAGGGGCGCGTAGGTGCTGAACAGGGCCGGGTCCGGCTTCGGCGCCGTGCCCGGGCCGCCGAGCGGCTCGGGGTCCATGAGGTATTCGATGCCGGCGCCGGTGGTCCAGCTGGTGCCCTTGGCGCCGTCGGGGCCGTCGGAGAGGTGCCAGATGGTGTGGTTGTGGGTCTGGTCTTCTTCGTCGAGCAGGGCGTTGGGGGCGATCTCGTCTTCGAGGCCGTCGGCCTTGAGCTCTTCGATGGCGGCCAGCCACTGCTTCTGGTGGACGGTGTCGCGGGCGAGGTTGAACTTCAGCATCGCCTTGACGCCGGGGTCGTCGGTCATGTTGTACAGCCGGGCGGTTTGCAGGCGGCCCTGGGCCTCAGCTGCGGCGTTGGCGCGGAAGTCGGCCAGGAGGTTGCCGGAGGCGATGATGTACTTGCCGTTCCACGGGGTGCCGTTGCTGTCGGCGGGCAGGGCGCCGCCGCCGGCGACGATGGCCTGCTGGACGTCCATGCCGCCGATCATGGCGGCCATGACGGGGTCCTTGACGGCTTCGGCCGTGACGGTCGAGGGCGCACCTTCGAGCAGGCGGGCGACCATGGTCGCGAGCATCTCGACGTGCCCGATCTCTTCGGTCGCGGTGTCCATGATCAGGTCTTTGTACTTGCCTTCGATGCGGCAGTTCCAGCCCTGGAACAGGTACTGCATGGTCACGGTCATCTCACCGAACGCACCGCCGATGAGTTCCTGGAGCTTGTGGGCGTAGACGGGGTCGGGCTTTTCGGGCTTGGCTTCGAACTGCAGCAGCTTCGTGTGACGGAACACGAGAATTCCCTCCGTCGTCCGGGGTGTGCCGCCGGGGGCGGCGGTCCCGAGGGCTTTCCCGGTTAGCGGAAGGTTAATCACGCCGATTCGGGTGGATGGTCCCGGTTCGTGCGCCCGCCTCGCCCCGCGAAGTGCCCGGCGACCACCGCCGCCCGCGACGATGCCGGAGGATCGACAACGCTGCGTGGCTGTGATAGTTGAACGTGGAACGTCGGATGGCGAGTGGAGCGATTACGTGAGCGATCACCAGGAGCGGGTGCCGTCCTGCCGGCGGTACCAGTGCGACGAGCCGGCCCTCTGGCGGAGGATGTGCGCGGCTCACTGGGCTCGCTGGCAGAACGGGACGGACCCGCTCGACCAGCCGGGTGATGACGGCGAGTCACCGGCGCCCCGGGTGTGGCAGCCGCCGCTGCGGGAGAACAGCGTTTCCCAGCGCAAGCCCGGCCGGCCGGTGTGACGCCGGCCGGGAGCCCGCCTCGGCTCTCCCGGCCACGGCGCCGGCGGCCTGGGTCCCGGTGACGCCGGGTCGCTGATGCGGGCCTGCGGGCCCACGCGGCGGGCGGCCGCCCCACGGGGCAGGCCATCGGACGGCCGGGTGAGCGCAGGTGGTCTCGCCGCCGCTCCCGGCTCGTCCGCCCGGCCCGGCTCATCGCGGTCCACCAGGGTGGCGCAATGGGCTTGCGGCCCACTCCCGGCAGCGGCCGGGTTTCGCGTGCGGCCAGGTGAGGTCCCCGGTGGCCGAGGCTCGACCCCTTGTGCGGCAAGGGGTTTGCGCCGCACCTCGAAAGCGTCGAAATTTCGAAGCGGGGAAAACCGGCTCTTGCACCGCCTGGGGCCGGGAGTTATGTTAGCGCTCACAATCGCTCCGCCTGTGCCGTTCCTGCGTGTCGGTGATCGAGGAGGAGGTTGGCAACGTCGCCGGCCCGCGCACCTGTCGATTCGACGTTTCTCCGTACCCCAGCGGGAGATCACCCATGGCACGACAGTCGAGATACGCCCGTCCACGCGCCCTCGCGGCGGCCCTCGTCACCGCCGGCACGTTCGTCACCGGTCTGCTCGCCGGTGGCGGCACGTCCCAGGCGGCCACCCAGGGGCCGTGCGACATCTACGCGGCAGGCGGCACGCCTTGCGTGGCCGCGCATTCCACGACCCGCGCCCTGTACGGCGCCTACACCGGGCCGCTGTACCAGGTGCGCCGCGCGTCCGACAGCGCCACCCGCGACATCGCGCCGCTGGCCGCGGGCGGGGTGGCCAACGCCGCGGCGCAGGACTCGTTCTGCGCCGGAACCACCTGCCTGATCACGGTCATCTACGACCAGTCCGGCCGGAACAACCGGCTCACGCAGGCACCGCCCGGCGGGTTCAACGGCCCGGCCGCGGGCGGGTACGACAACCTCGCCAACGCCACTTCGGCGCCGATCACCGTCGGCGGCCACAAGGCCTACGGCGTCTACATCGCGCCCGGAACCGGCTACCGCAACAACAACACCAACGGGATCGCCACCGGTGACCAGCCGGAAGGCATGTACGCGATCTTCGACGGCACGCACTACAACGGCGGCTGCTGCTTCGACTACGGCAACGCCGAGCGCAACAGCCGGGACAACGGCAACGGCACGATGGAAGCCATCTACTTCGGCAACATCAAGATCTGGGGCTACGGCGCCGGGAACGGCCCGTGGATCATGGCGGACCTGGAGAACGGCCTGTTCTCCGGGGTCAACCAGCACTACAACGCCAACGACCCGAGCATCAGCCACCGCTTCCTGACCGCGATCGTCAAGGGCGGCCAGAACCGGTGGGCGATCCGGGGCGGCAACGCGCAGTCCGGTGGTGTGTCGACGTTCTACGACGGCGTGCGCCCGAACGTTTCGGGCTACAACCCGATGAAGAAGGAAGGGGCCATCATCCTCGGCATCGGCGGTGACAACAGCGTCGGCGCCCGCGGCACCTTCTACGAAGGCGTGATGACGTCCGGTTATCCTTCCGACGCCACGGAAAACGCGGTGCAGGCCAACATCACCGCAGCCGGCTACGCCACCGGTTCGTCGGGCGGCGGCCTGACGCCCGGCTCGACGGTTTCGCTGCAGGCGACCACCGGCTGCTGCACCGACCGTTACATCCACCACAACGGGTCCGCTGTGGACATCGGCGTCGTCAACAGCGGCAGTTCGGCCACCGAAAAGGGCAACGCCTCCTGGACCGTCCGGGCCGGGCTGGCCGACAGCTCGTGCGTGTCCTTCGAATCCCGCAACACCGCCGGGCAGTACCTGCGGCACCAGAACTACCAGGTTTCCCTGCAGGCCAACGACGGGAGCTCGCTCTTCGCCCAGGACGCGACCTTCTGCCCCGAGGCCGGCCGCAGCGGGCAGGGCACTTCCCTCCGGTCGGTGAACTTCCCGGACCGGTACGTCCGCCACTACAGCTACAACGTCTACATCGCCACCAACGGCGGTTCGAACACCTTCGACAACGCGAACTCCTACAACGACGACGTGAGCTGGCTCGTCAGCCCGCCCTGGGCGTCCTGAGTCCGGCAGCTGTCACGCGCCCGGCCCGCCCGGGCGCGTGACAGCGCTTTCTCGAATGTGTTGCCGGAACTGTTGCCACTGCGTTACTCTCGCTCGAGAGCGCTCCAGCGGAAACCGTCGTCCTGACGAGGTTGGAGGCAGCATGCCGTCCGCTCGAGGCTCATTTTCCGTGATCCTGTCCGCTGTCGCGGTGTTGCTGGCCACGGCGGTTCCCGCCGCGGCCGCCTACCCCGATCCCGGCCGCGTCACCGGCGACACCAGCGTGCACGACCCGAGCGTGGTCAAGCGCCCGGACGGCAGCTACCTGGTGGCGCACACCGGAGACGGCATCACCCTGAAGACCTCCACCGACCGCATCGCCTTCCGCGGCGCCGGCTCGGCGTTCCCGGGCGGCGCTCCGTGGACGACGTCCTACACCGGAGGCGATCGCAACCTGTGGGCACCGGACGTCTCCTACCACAACGGCCAGTACTACCTGTACTACTCGGCTTCGACGTTCGGCTCCAACCATTCGGCGATCTTCCTGGCCACCAGCCCGTCCGGCGGCTCCGGCACCTGGACGAACCGCGGGCTGGTCGTCGAATCCCGCGCGGGTGACGACTTCAACGCCATCGACCCGAACCTCGTCGTCGACGAGCAGGGCCGGTGGTGGCTGGACTTCGGCTCGTTCTGGTCGGGCACCAAGCTGATCCAGCTGAACCCCGCGACGGGACTGCGGCAGGGCAGCGGGCTGACCGGCATCGCCGGGCGCGGCGGCGGTGCCATCGAGGCGCCCTTCATCGTCGAACGCGGGCAGTACTACTACCAGTACGTGTCGTTCGACTTCTGCTGCCGCGGTGCGGCGAGCACCTACCGCGTGGTGGTCGGCCGGTCGACGAGCATCACCGGACCCTACGCCGACCGGGCCGGCGTGCCGATGACCTCCGGTGGTGGCACCGAAATCCTCGCCGGGCACGGCAGCGTCCACGGCCCGGGGCACGAGGCCGTGCTCGCCGACAACGACGGCGACCTGCTCGTCTACCACTACTACGCCGACAACGGCACTCCGCGCCTCGGCATCAACCGGCTGACCTACGACGCGGCCGGCTGGCCGGTCGTCGTTTGAGCACCAGAAAGGACGCTTGGGGAATGCGCATCCGCCGAACCGCTGTGGTCCTGGCCGTTTCCGCGTCGCTGCTGAGCCCGGCACCGGCGGGGGCGTCGCCCGCGGGCGGGGCGCCACCGGGCACGGTGACCCTGACCGAGTCCGCGCTGGAAGGCGTGCACGGCACCAGCCCCGACGTCACGATCCGCAACGTGCTGACGGTGACCGCGACCGGGGTGGCGCTGCGGGTGCGGCTGAGCAACCCGTTCGGCGCCACCGCGATGACCGTGCGGTCGGTGTGGGTCGGCAAGCAGCCGTCGACGAACTCGCCCGCGCTGGTGCCGGGCTCGAACCACCGCGCCACCTTCGGTTTCCGGCACGCGGTGACGATCCCGCCGGGCGCGAGCGCCTGGACCGACCCGCTGCCGCTGGTGGTCCGCCGCGGCGACCACGTCGCGGTGAGCGTGTACGCGCCGGGGGCGCCGGTCGACGACCACACCTTCCCGCCGCCGGAGACGTACACGCCGGGGTCGTTCACCTCGGCCGGCCCGGGCGACGCGGGGGCCGACGAGTCGGGGAGCGCGTACGGGCCCTTCGCGCCCGGCGTCCTGTGGTGGGCGGACGCGATCAGCGCCGTCTCGCCCGCCCGCGGCACGATCGTCGCCCTCGGCGACTCGATCACCGACGGCTACAACGCCTTCGGCGGCGGCCCGCGCTGGACCGACGTGCTCGCCGAGCGCCTGGGCACCCTCCCGCCGTCGCGGCGGCTGTCGGTGGCCAACGCGGGCATCAGCGGCAACACCGTCAGCGTCCAGCCGAATCCGTACGACCCCACCGGCCAGTGCTGCGGGCCGCCCGCGCCGTCCCGCCTCGACCGGGACGTGCTTTCCCTGCCCGGCGTGCGGTACGTGCTGCTGCTGGAGGGGACGAACGACCTCGGCGGCGGCGACAACGCGCCCCCGGCGCCAGCGGCGCAGGTCATCGACGCGATGAAGACCATCGCCGGGCGGGTGCACGCGGCCGGCCGCCGGATCGTCGGCGCGACGATCCTGCCGATGTGCAACGCGTCCGGCGGCCCGAAGGAACAGGCCCGGCTCGCGGTCGACCAGTGGATCCGCACGTCGGGGACGTTCGACGCGGTGCTCGACTTCGACGCCGTGCTGCGCGACCCGGCGGACCCGACGGTGATCCGCGCCGACCTGCGGACCGACTGCTACCACCCGAACGCGGCCGGGGACCGGCTGCTGGGGGATTCGATCGACCTGGGGGTGTTCGCCCGCTGAGCGGTGGGGTTGCGGGGTGCCGGACGTGGACCGGCGCCCCAGCAGTGCGTGCGGTAGTCGCCGTCCGGGCACCGCGATGGCCCCGGCTACGGGGTGCCGGAGGTCCGAGGACCGGCGCCTTGACGAGAAGTGTGGTGGTTGCGGGCGGGCGCCGGATTGGCCGGGTTACGGGGTTCCGGGCGTCGAGGACCGGCGCCCCGGCGGCGAGTGTGGTGGCTGCGGGGCAGCACGGGCTACGCGGCGCCGGACGTTGAGGCCCGGCGCCCCGGCAAGGCGTGCGGCACCCCGTAGCCGGGCCCCCGCTACTAGGGGGTGCCGGGCGTCGAGGACCGGCGGCCCGGCGGGGTCTCCGGTGGCCGACGGCCGGGCGCCGGGACGGGCTGCTGCGCCCGGGCCTGGGCCCGGCGGCGGCCGATCACCGCGACGATCAGGTGGTCCATGGGCGACATCGAGGCCCCTCCACGACTCGTGGTGTCCCCCCTTTGTCCAGTTTCCCGTGCCGCGCAAGCGGAAAACGGTGCCCGTGCTCACACCGCGAACGCTCGGATGATCGGTCGAACCGGTTCGACCGTTCGGCGTGTCAACCGCGGTGGCGCCGGGCGCCGGTGCTCGAGCGCAGGGAGATCGGCGGCTCGAGGAGTGCGTGCCGCGGTTGGGCGTCCGCGTCCGCGATCTGGGCCAGCAGCAGGTCCACCGCCAGCCGGCCCAGCTCCGCCGCCGGGACGTCCGCCGCCGTCAGCGGGGGGTGGAAGTCCTCCGCCAGGCGCTCGGCGATCACCCCGGTCAGCGAGAAGTCGCGGGGCACTTCGAGCCCGGCCCGGTGCAACGCGCGCTGGACACCCGGCAGGGCCGCTTCGTTGATCGTCACCGCCGCCGTCACCGCGGGCCACTGCGCCCGGATCTGTTCGAAGCAGGCCAGTCCCGCCGCCGCTTCGTCCGCGCAGCAGACCGTGCGGGCCGTCAAGCCCCGCGCCTCGGTCGCGGCCAGGAACCCCGTCGCCGAACGCAGCGCCGGCCCGTACCCGGCCGCGACGAGCTCGGCCGAGCGGTTGATCAGCACCACCTCCTCGTGGCCGAGGTCGGCGAGGTGGTGCACGCAGCGGGTGATCAGGGCGCCGTAGTCGACGTCGACCCACCAGGACGCCCCCGGGTGCTCCACGTGCCCGATGGTCACGTACGGCAGGCTCGCCTGGCTCAGCCGCTCGACCCGCGGGTCTTCGAGGAGGATCTCCATCAGGATCACGCCGTCGACCCGCCGCCCGGTCACGATGCGCTCGAACGAGCGGTCGTGGTCGCCGCCGCTGGGGGAGAGCAGGACGTCGAGGTCGTGGGCGGCGGCCGCGTCGACGACGCTGCCGACGAACCCCAGCTGGACGTCGGTCAGCCGGCGGCTGGCCGGCGGGACGACCAGGCCCAGCGTGCGGGTGCGGCCTTCGGCCAGGGCGCGGGCGCTGGCGTTGGGCCGGTAGCCGAGTTCGGCGATGACGTCGTTGATGCGCTGCACGGTGGCCGCCGACACCGGGCGCTTGCCGCTCAGCGCGTACGACACGGTGCTGCGCGAGACCCCCGCGCGCCGCGCGATCTCCCCGATGTTCATGCCACTCCTGACCCTGGTGCTCGAAACCGGTTCGATCGTAGTACACGCAGTATTGCGCAGGAGGGTTCTCGGGGTTTACGGTGACGCGGCCTTCGTCATCGAACCGGTTCGATGATAGATCGCCCGTCGCCAGTCGGCATTGGTGCCGACAGGAAGGACCCCTCATGCCGCGTCACCCGCTCCTCCGGCTGCTGTCCGCGGCCGTCGCCGCGACGGCACTGGCCGCGTGCTCCTCCGGGACCGCCCCGGCCGCCGGTGCCTTCACCGTGTGGGACCCCTACCCGCAGTTCGACGCGAGTTCCGCGTGGGCGAAGGTCGTCGACAAGTGCGGCGCCGACGCCGGGGTCAAGATCGCGCGGCAGGCGTTCGACACGACCGACCTGACCAACAAGGTGCTGCTCGCCGCCCAGCAGAACACCGCGCCGAACGTCCTCGTCGTGGACAACCCCGTGGTCTCCACCCTGGCCGAGGGCGGCGTGCTGAAGTCCAATGCGGACACCGGGCTCGACGCGACCCGGGTCGCGCCCAACCTGCTCGCCGCCGCCGACGTCAAGGGCCAGGTCTACGGCGTCCCGATCGGCGCGAACACGCTGGCCCTCTACTACAACAAGGCCGTGCTGACCGCGGCCGGCGTCGACCCGGCGTCGGTCCAGGATTGGGCGAGCCTCGACGCGGCGCTGGCCAAGGTGCACGCCGCCGGCAAGAAGGGCATCACCTTCTCCGCCATCGGCACCGAAGAGGGCAGTTTCCAGTTCCTGCCGTGGTTCTGGGGCTCGGGCGCGAACCTGACCGACTTGGCCTCCGCGAACGCCGTCTCGGCGCTCGCGCAGTGGAAGTCGTGGCTGGACAAGGGGTACGCGCCGAACTCGGTGGTCGGCAACACGCAGACGACCAGCTGGCAGGAGTTCGCGACGGGTGAGTACGCCTTCGCCGAGAACGGCACCTGGCAGCTGCAGAACGTGAAGAAGGCCGGCTTCGGCTACGGCGTCCTCCCGATCCCGGCGCGCACCGGGGGCGCGGCCCCGGCGCCGACCGGCGGCGAGTTCGTCACCGTGCCCGTCCAGAGCAGCCCCGACGCCGAGAAGACCGCGGGCCGGATCGCGTCCTGCCTGACCAGCCCGGCCAACGTGCTCGACTCCGACACGGCGCTCACCTACGTTTCCGCCGTGCCTTCCGTGCAGGCCAAGCAGGTCGCCGCCCAGCCGGAGCTCAAGGTGTGGGTCGACGCGGTCAAGGTCGCCAAGGGCCGCACGGGTGACAACCTCGGCACCCGGTACCCGCGGATCTCCGAACCGCTCTGGGGTGCCGTGCAGGCCGCGCTCACCGGCGCGAAGGCCCCGGACGCCGCCCTGGCGGCCGCGCAGGCCACCGCCGCGTCGGCGAAGTAGGCCGGCTCGTGCTGGACACCCGTCAGCCGGTCACCGCCCGTCCGGCCGCGCGAGCGCCCGGGCGGGCCGGGCGGCAGCGCCGCCAGCAGCTGCTCGGCTGGGCCTTCCTCGCGCCGCTCGTCGCCTACCTCCTGCTCTGTTACGGCTATCCGCTGGTGACGAACGTCGATCTCAGCCTGCGCAGCTACACCGTTCGCACCTTCGTGCACGGTGGTGCGCCGCTCGTCTGGTTCGACAACTACGCCTCGGTGTTCACCGATCCGACCTTCCGCACGGCGCTGCTCGACACGCTCGTCTTCACCGCCGCGTCGCTGCTCTTCCAGTACGGCATCGGCCTGGCCACGGCGGTGTTCTTCGCTCGCAACTTCCGGCTGGGCCCGACGCTGCGCGCGCTGTTCCTGGTGCCGTGGCTGCTGCCGCTGATCGTGTCGGGCTCGACCTGCGCGTGGCTGCTCAACAGCGAATCCGGGGTGGTCAACGCCGTGCTGGGCTGGTTCGGCGCCGGCCGGATCGACTGGCTGACGTCGCCGTCGTGGGCGCTGGTGTCGGTGACCATCGCCAACATCTGGATCGGCGTGCCGTTCAACCTCGTCGTGCTGCACAGCGGCCTGCAGAACATCCCGGCCGAGGTGTACGAGGCCGCGTCGCTCGACGGCGCCGGGGCGTGGCAGCGGTTCCGGCACGTCACCTTCCCGCTGCTGCGCCCGGTTTCCGCGATCACCCTGCTGCTCGGGCTGGTTTACACGCTGAAGGTGTTCGACGTCATCTGGATCATGACCCGGGGTGGGCCCGACGGGGCGTCGACCACCCTGGCCACCTGGTCCTACCAGCTCGGGTTCGGCAGCCTGCTCCCGCGGTTCGGGCCCAGCGCGGCCGTGGGCAACGTGCTCATCCTGCTGGCACTGGTGGCCGGCCTGCTCTACATCCGCGCGCAGCGCAGGCAGGAGGCAGCGTGAGCCGCCACTGGCGCACCGCGGTGGGGCTCCTGCTCACCGCCGTGATGCTCTTCCCCGTCTACTGGATGGCGAACGTGTCGCTGACGCCGGCCGGGCGGATGCGCAAGTCGCCGCCCGACTGGTTCCCCGCCGCGCCGACGTTCGAAGGCTACGAGCGGGTGCTGCACGAGCAGCTCCCGTACTTCGCCACCAGCCTGTTCGTCGCGCTGGGCACGGTGGTGCTGACGCTGGCACTGGCCGCGCCTTCGGCGTACGCGCTGGCCAAGCTCCGCCCCCGCGGGCACCGGGCGCTGGGGTTCGTGCTGCTCGTCGCCCAGATGATCCCCGGGATCATCATGGCGCTCGGCTTCTACGGCATTTACGTCTCGCTGGGGGTCACGAACACGGCGTGGGGCTTGGTCCTCGCCGATTCGACGATCGCGGTGCCGTTCGCCGTGCTGATCCTGACCTCCTTCATGGCCTCGGTGCCGGACGAGCTCGTCCAGGCGGCCACGATCGACGGCGCGGGCGCGGTGCGCGCGTTCTGGTCGGTGGTGCTGCCCGCGAGCCGCAACGGAGTCGTCACCGCGGGCCTGTTCTCGTTCCTGTGGGCCTGGTCGGACTTCGTGTTCGCGGCGACGCTCGACGGCGGTGGCTCGATGCGGCCGCTGACGCTGGGCATCTACCGCTACATCGGCAACAACAACCAGGAGTGGAACTCCATCATGGCGACGGCGGTGGTGGCCTCCGTGCCGGCCGCGGTGCTGCTCGTGCTGGCGCAGCGGTTCGTCGCCGCCGGCGTCACCGCGGGCGCCGTCAAGGACTGAACCCCCTTCGGAAAGGACGGCTTCTGTGCCCACGGGCGAGTTTTCGCTGCGCGAGATCCCCTTCAGCCACCCGGGTTCCTGGTTCGACGTCTCCCCGGTGGTGGCCCAGGCCACCTACGCCGACGACCTGCACCTGGTGTCCCACCGCCACGGCATGCACGCCGTGCTGGCCCTGGTGCCCGAACGCGACGGGCAGCGGGCGCCGGTCCCGGTCACCGCCACGCCGTCCGCGCTCACCTGGGGCGGCGGCGGACAACGGATCACGGCGGCGTACGCGAGCCCGGACGCGCTCCGGATCGCCGGGCACGGGCTCGAACTCCGGATCCGCGCGGCGGAGCCCACGCTGACCCCGTTCACCGGGACGTACTCCTTCGCCGACCCGGTCGGCGGGGCCGCCGTCTTCACCTCCTACGAAACCGGCCACCGCTACCGCGTCACCGTCCTATCCGGACACCTGCGGCACGTCGGCGCCGAAGCGCTGGGGACGGCCGAACGGGCCGTCGTCGTGAGCGGTGCCGAATGGGAGGTGGTCGTCGAGGAGCTCCCCGGCGCCCGGGCACCGTACGTGCCGTCGGCGGCGTTCGACGACGTGGTCGCCGCGGCCGGGGCCGGCTTCGCCGCTTTCGCCGATTCAGTGGCGCCCTGGCGCGGCGAACGCACGCCGGCGGCGGAGCTCGCCTGCTACGTGCTGTGGTCGGCCATCGTGGCGCCCGCCGGGTTCGTCGGCCGTCCGGCCGTGCTGATGTCGAAGCACTGGATGGACAAGGTGTGGAGCTGGGACCACTGCTTCAACGCCCTCGCACTGGCCGGTGGCCGGCCCGAGCTGGCCTGGCACCAGTTCCAGGTCGTCTTCGACCACCAGGACGACCAGGGCGCGCTGCCCGACTCGGTCACCCACGCCGAGGTGCTGCGCAACTTCGTCAAACCGCCCGTCCACGGCTGGGCGCTGAGCCGCCTGCGCCACCGCCTTCCCGTCGGCCTGCCGGAGACCGGGCGCGCCTACCGGCAGCTGGCGGCGTGGACGACGTTCTGGCTGACGCACCGCCGCGTGCCCGGCCGGCCGCTCGCCCACTACGAACACGGCAACGACAGCGGCTGGGACAACGCGACGCCGTTCGCCGGGCAGCGGCTGGTGCAGACGCCCGACCTGGCCGCGTTCCTGGTGCTGCAGCTGAAGGAACTGGCGGGGCTGGCCGCCGGGGAAGGCGATCCCGACGCGGCGGCGCGGTGGGACGCCGAAGCGGAGCGCATGCTGGCGGCCCTGCTGGAGGAGCTGTGGGACGGCACGAAGTTCGTCAGCCGCTCGGCCGCGACCGGGGCGGTGCACTCCGGGGCGAGCCTGCTGGAGCTGATGCCGATCGTGCTCGGCGAGCACCTCCCGCCCGGCGTCCGCGACCGGGTCGTGGCCGGGCTCGAGGCGCACCTCACCGGCATCGGGCTGGCGACCGAGCGGCCGTCGTCGGCGTTCTACGAAGCGGACGGCTACTGGCGGGGTCCGGTGTGGGCGCCCGTCACCGTGCTGGTCGAGGACGGCCTCCGCCGCGCCGGGGCCGCCGAGCTCGCCGACCGCGTCAGCGCGCGGTTCCGCGCGGTGTGCGAGAAGTCCGGGTTCGCCGAGAACTTCGACGCGCTGACCGGCGACGGCCTGCGCGACCGGGCCTACACCTGGACGGCCGCCGCGTACCTCCTGCTCGCCGGCGACGCCGAACAACGGCGGACGCACGACGGATAATGCGTGTGCCGTTGTTCGACCAAATCGACGCCCGCCGCCATTGAAATCGTCGATTTCATTGTTATTCCCGGCGCGCGTGTCGGCAAATCACGCACCGAATCTTGACCGTGCACAACCGGCCTGCAATAGTCGTCACCGTCTCCCGTTCGATTTCCGGGAAAGGACGATTCCCATGCACAACGTGGTGCGTTCCACGCTCGTCTCGCTGACCGCGGCCGCCGTCGTGGCGACCACCGCCGGGGTGGCGGAAGCGGCCACCTGGTCGTCGTCCGACAAGTGGGCGACCTGGTCCAACGGCGGCTACACCGTCCGCAACGACGTCTGGGGCAGCGGGGCCGGCCCGCAGACCATCTGGGCGAACTCCTCCAGCAACTGGGGAGTGTGGGCCGACCACCCCAACACCGGCGGCGTCAAGTCCTACCCGCACTCGGCGAAGAACGTCGGCCGGACGCTGAGTTCGCTGCGGCAGGTTTCGAGCAGCTTCAACGTGTCGCGGCCGGGCAGCGGCGCGTACGAGACCGCCTACGACATCTGGGCGAACAACAACGCCTACGAGGTCATGCTGTGGGTCGACAAGCAGGGTGCGGTCGGCCCGATCGGCAGCAAGCAGACGACGGTGACCGTCGGCGGGCACACCTGGGACGTCTACAAGGGATCGAACGGCTCGAACGCGGTGTTCTCCTTCGTGCGCACGTCGAACACGAACGCCGGCACGATCGACGTGCTCGCGGTCCTGAACTGGATCAAGGCCCGCGGGTGGTTCGGTGACGTGACCCTCGGCGAAGTGCAGTTCGGCTTCGAGATCACGTCCTCGTCCGGTGGCCTGAACTTCACGTCGAACAGCTATTCCGTTTCCGCGTCCTGACCGTCGTCGCGGGCGCGCAGCGAGTAGACGATTTCCACTGAGCCGCCGGGCAGTTCACGGGAGCTTTCGAAGGAAAGCGCCGTCGACGCGTCCAGTGAATCGGTCAGCCGCATCCGGCGAGCCGACCATGAACGGCAGCACGACCAGTTCCAGCTTGTCGACGACGCCGAGCGCGCGGAAGGTCTCGAGCGTGCTCGGCCCGCCGACGAGGTGGACGTCGCCCCCGGAACCGGCGGCCCGCAGCCGCTCCAGCAGCCGGCCGGGATCGCTGTCCGGGGTGGTCACGTAGCCGTCGGCGGTCACGCACAGCCGGGCCAGGATCCGCATCGAACGCTCCTCGCTGTCTCGGGTCGTCCCCGGCCATGATGCCGGGTCGCGGTCCCGGTCAGTCCCGCACCCGCAGGGCGTCGACGATCAGGTCGAGCATCCGGCCGGTCCGCTCCGGGTCGTGCTCGCCCGCCGTCGACAGGAACACGCCGAGCAAGAGCAGGGTGACGTCCTCCGGGTCGGCGCCGGGGCGCAGCGTGCCCGCCGCTGCCCCCGCGTCGAGGATCGCGCCGATCGCCGCCGAGATGCGCTGCCGGGTCGCCGGGGTCGCGATGCGGCCGGACGCCACGCTCGCCCGCAGGACGTCCGCCATCCCGCGCTTGGTCGCCACGAACGCGGCGTAGCGGTCCATCCACGCGCGAAGGGCCTTCTCGGGGGCGAGTTGTTCGAGCAGGGCGGGTGCGCCGGCCGTGACGTCGTCGAGTTCCGCCGCGTAGACGGCTTCGACGAGCGCTTCGCGGGTCGGGAAGTGCCGGTAGAGGGTGCCGATCCCGACGCCGGCTTCGCGGGCGACGGCTTCGAGCGCGACGGTGCCGTCGGCGGCGGCGAACGCGGCGCGCGCGACGGCGAGGAGCTTGTCCCGGTTGCGGCGCGCGTCGGAGCGCACCGGACGGGACGGATCGGGTGAGGACAAAGCGGAGGCACCTCCGGTTGTGCTACGGTCGGGCTTGAGCGGAGGCTCCTCCGCTTAGTCATCATCGCACGAGGACGGGGACCACCCATGCCTTCCACCGAACGCGGCACGCTCGCCGGCCGTTCCGTTTCCCGCGTCGGGTACGGGGCGATGCAGCTCGAGCGCCTGCACGACGACCGCGCCGCGGCCGTCGCACTCCTGCGCCGAGCGGTCGAGCTCGGCGTCGGCCACGTCGACACGGCCCAGTTCTACGGCGACGGCTTCGTCAACGGCGTCATCCGCGACGCCCTCCGCCCCGGCGACGACGTCGTGCTCGCCACCAAGGTCGGCGCCGACCCCGACTCCGACCCCGGTGCCCCGCTCCCGCTCCGCCTCGCGCAGCGGCCCGAACAACTGCGGGCGAGCGTCGAGGACAACCTCCGCTCGCTCGGTCTCGACCGGATCCCGCTGGTCAACCTGCGCCGGTGTGACCGGCTGCCCGGCCTGGTCGCCGAAGGCGACCAGCTCGTTCCGCTCGACGACCAGCTCGCGGTGCTGACAGCCCTGCGCGACGAGGGCAAGATCGGCGCGATCGGGCTGAGCGCGGTGACCCTCGACCGGCTGCGCCAGGCGCTCCCGGCGGGGATCGCCTGCGTGCAGAACGCCTACAGCCTCGTTTCGCGCGAGGACGAGGAACTGCTCGAGCTGTGCGCCGCCGAGGACATCGCGTGGGTCCCGTTCTTCCCGCTGGGCGGCGCTTTCCCCGGCGTGCCGAAGGTGACCGACGAACCCGCGGTCCAGGCGGTGGCGCAGGCGCTCGGCCGCACGCCGGAGCAGGTCGGCCTGGCGTGGCTGCTGCACCACGCCCCGAACGTCCACCTCATCCCGGGCACCGCGAGCGCGGCGCACCTGGAAGCGAACCTGGCCGTGGCGGGCCTCGCGTTGGACGACGAGGCACTGGCCGCGCTCGACGCGGTCCCGAGCCGTCCGATGGAGGTCAGCCTGGGTTAGGGGCGCGGGCCTCGTCCGGGGCAGCCCTGCCCGGGCAGCACGGTCAGTCCGGTGGCACGCCGCCGGTGAGGGCCGTCGTGGTGAGCGTGAGGTGGCGGGTCAGCGCCTCGGCCGCGGCGTCGGCGTCGCGCGCCAAGGCCGTCTGCTCCAGCAGGGCGTGCTCGGCGAGGTGGTCGCGGCCGGGGCTGCGGTGGGCCGCCCACCGGCGGGCCAGCTCACTCGCCGTCCACATGCGGTCGAACGTGTCCAGCAGCACCGGGTTGCCGCAGCCCTCCAGCAGGGTGCGGTGGAAGATCCGGTGGGCCTCGGCCCATTCGGCGCTGTAGTGGCGGTCCTCCTCGGCCGCGAACGCCGGGGTGCGGGCCAGCCGGTGGTGCGCGGCCCGCACCCGGGTCTCCCAGGCGAGATCGCCGCGTTCCAGTGACAGGCGCAGCACCAGCGGCTCGACCGTCCGGCGCGCCTCGGCGACTTCCTGCCAGCGGCGGTCGGTGACGGCCGGGACCGCGAAGCCGCGGTTGGGCAGCCGGTCGGCGAGGCCGTCACCCACCAGCCGGACGAGGGCTTCGCGCACGACGGCCAGGCTCACGCCCTGTGCGGTGGCCAGGTCCTGCGGCTTGAGGGCCTCGCCGGGGGAGTGGTGGCCACGCAGGATCGCGTCCCGCAGGTGGGCGTAGACCTGCTCGGACAGCATCTGCCGCCCCGGGGAAGCCAGCTCAGTCACCTCCTCAGCATAGACGATCGGAAAGATAATCGATTATTGGTGCTATGGTCGATGGAGACCGTCAGATCCGGCAGAAAGTGATCCGATGAACGACCCCTTCGCCCGCCTGCCCGAGGTGCCCTCCTTCACCGTCACCAGCACCACGATCACCGAGGGCGCCGCCCTGCCCGCCGAGCACCGGTCCGGGAAGGACCGCTCGCCGCAGCTGTCCTGGCGCGGTGCGCCGGCGGGCACGAAGAGCTACGCCGTCACCGTCTACGACCCGGACGCCCCGACCGGCTCCGGCTTCTGGCACTGGGCGGTCGCCGACATCCCCGCCACCGTCACCGAACTGCCCGAGGGCGCGGGCGACCCCACCGGCTCCGGCCTCCCCGAAGGCGCTTTCCAGCTGCCGGGCGACACCCGCGAAGCACGCTTCCTCGGCGCGGCCCCGCCGGCCGGGCACGGCCCGCACCGCTACTTCTTCGTGGTGCACGCCCTCGACGTCGCGTCGATCGGCGTCCCCGCCGACGCGACGCCCGCCGTCCTCGGTTTCACCATGGCCGGGCACGTCCTGGGCCGGGCGGTACTGACGGCGACCGCGGAAACCCCGGGCGAGGGGACCGAACGCCTGGAGGTTTCCCGCGTCGTCGCGGCGCCCGCGGACGCCGTCTTCGCGGTCTTGACCGACCCGAAGGGGCACGTCGACATCGACGCGTCGGGCATGCTCATGGACGCCGAAGGGAAAACGGTCGAGCGGGCCGGGGACCGGTTCGTGGTGCACATGGACCGGGAAGCGCTCGGCGACGTCCCGCTCGGCCGGTACGACGTCGAGGTCATCATCACCAAGCTGGTCCCGGGCGAGGAGATCGCCTGGACCGTCGAGGGCCGGACCGGCTCGCACGTCCGCCACGTCTACGGCTACCGGCTGGAGGCGGCCGAGGGAGGCACGCGGGTGACGTCCTACTACGACTGGTCGGAGATCCCCGCGGAGTGGAAGCGGCGCCTCACCTTCCCGGTGGTCCCGGAATCGGCCCTCAAGGCGACGCTCGGAATCCTGGACCGCACGGTCCGCCGCCGGTTGGCCAACGGGTAGCCGAGCGCCTGGATCGCGCCACGCGGAGTACCTTCACAGCATGTATACGGTCGCGGTGCTGGCCCTCGACGACGTCATCGCGTTCGATCTGGCCACGCCGATCGAGACGCTCGGGCGAGCGCGGCTGCCGGACGGCCGCGGGGGCTACCGGATCGTCGTCGCCGGGCCCGAGCCGGTGGTCGCCGCCGGTCCGGTGCGGCTGGCCGTCGACGTCGGCCTCGACGAGGTCGAGCGGGCCGACCTGGTCGTCGTCCCCGGCCGGAACGACCCGGACCGGCCGACCCCCGACGGCGTGGCGGAGTTCCTGCGGGCCGCGGTGGCGCGCGGCACGCGGGTCGCCTCGATCTGCGTCGGGGCCTTCACCCTGGCCGAGGCCGGCCTGCTCGACGGGCAGCGGGCGACCACGCACTGGCTCGCCACCGACGAGCTGGCCCGCCGGTATCCGGCCGTCGACGTCGACCCGGATGCGCTCTACGTCGACAACGGCCAGATCCTGACGTCCGCGGGCGCTTCGGCCGGGCTGGACATGTGCCTGCACATCGTCGAGCGCGACTACGGCGCCGCGGTCGCCGCCGACGCCGCGCGGCTCGCCGTCGCGCCCCTGCAGCGCACCGGCGGGCAGGGCCAGTACATCCTGCGCAACCGCCCGACGTACCAGACCGCGACGCTGGAAAAGGCCCTGGTGTGGATCGAGGAGAACGCCCACCGCCCGCTCACCCTCGCCGACATCGCCGACGCGGCGGGCATGAGCACCCGCACGCTGACCCGGCACTTCCACGCCGAGACCGGGCAGAGCCCGATCCAGTGGCTGACCGGCGTGCGCATCCGGCACGCCCAGGAGCTGCTGGAGCTCACCGACCACACGATCGACCGCATCGCCGGCCAGGTCGGGTTTCCGTCGCCGAGCAACTTCCGGGTCCAGTTCGCGCAGACCGTGCGGGTCAGCCCGAGCGCGTACCGGAAGACCTTCCGGCCGCGGTGAAGCGGCGGGGTGCGGCCGCGAGCCGGCCGCACCCCGCGCGAGCTCAGCCCCGGTACTCGGCGGCGACGTCGACGATCCAGGTGACGCCGAAGCGGTCCGTCAGCATCCCGAACGCCGGCGCCCACTGCGCCGGGCCGAACTCCTCGATGACGGTCGCGCCCTCGGCGAGGCCCTTCCACACCGGCGCCACCTCGTCGACCGTCGTCCCGCGGACGGACAGGAAGAACCGCTCCTCCGTGATGGTGGTGCCGTTCTCGCGGCGGGTGGTGGGTGCGGCCGGGATGACCGGGCCGGTGGTACCCGGGACGTCGTAGGCCATGACGGTGAAGCCGTTCTCCGCGGTGACCTGCCCGAACACCACCTTCCCGGCCTTGGGCAGCTCGGCGGGCATGCCGAAGTCGCCGTAGGTGACGATCGTGGCCTGGCCGCCGAAGACCGACCGGTAGAACTCCAGGGCCTCCCGGGCCTGGCCGGTGAAGTTGAGGTGGGTGGCAGCGCTGAGCGACATGGTGGTTCCAGTTCTTCCGTGGTTGTTCCGACGAGAGCCACACTGGCAGCGGTAGCGGCCAGGGAACGTCCGCTTCTCGTGGCACCATGGACGGCGTGCCGGTAGCTTCCTCGACGGCGACTTCGGGTCGCCTGCTCTCGCTGCTGTCCCTGCTGCAGGCCCGCCGGGACTGGCCGGGCGCGCTGCTCGCCGGCCGCCTCGGCGTCAGTGAGCGGACCGTGCGCCGCGACGTCGACCGGCTGCGCGAGCTCGGCTACCCGGTCCAGGCGGTCAAGGGCCCCGACGGCGGCTACCGGCTCGAAGCCGGGGCGCGGATGCCACCGTTGCTGTTCGACGAAGAGCAGGCGGTCGCCCTCGCGGTGGCGCTGCGGATCGCGGTCGGCACCGGCGCGGGCATCGAGGAAGCGGCCGCCCGCGCGCTGGCGACGGTGCGCCAGGTGCTGCCCGCGCGCCTGCGCCAGCGCGTCGACGTGCTCGAGATCGCCGCCGCGGGCGGCGCGGCCGTCCAGGTCGACCCGGACACCCTGCTCGCACTGAGCTCGGCGATCCGCGCGACAGAGGAGGTCCGGTTCGACTACGAGTCACCATCACAACCGGCGGCCGGCCGGCCGCGCCGGGTGCAGCCGCACCACCTCGTCGTCCGAAGTGGACGGTGGTACCTGGTCGGCTGGTCCGCCGAACGAGCGGACTGGCGAACCTACCGCGTCGACCGCATGCGGCTGCGCGTGCCGAACGGCCCGCGGTTCACCCCGCGCGAGGTCCCCGGTGACGACGTGACAACGTTCCTTTCCGCCCGCTTCAAGGGGTCCGACACCGACCGCTGGCCGTGCCGCGGCGAGGTGCTCCTCGACCGCCCGATCGCCGAAGTGGCCCCGTTCGCCGGCGACGCCGTGGCGGAGGAAGTGACTCCCGAGAGGACGCGCCTGCGGAGCGGATCGTGGTCGTGGCCGGCGCTGGCCGCGGGGCTGCTGCGGTTCGAGTGCGAGATCGAGGTGGTGGAGCCACCGGAACTGCGAAGGGCATTCGCCGAGCTGGCCGCCCGCGCAACAAAGGCGTCGGGAAACGCCGACCATCCGCGATGACCGCGGAGGGTGCGCACGCACCGGCGGCTGCGCTCAGCGCGCCGGCAACGGTGCTCTTCGCACCCGCGGCAGGAGCAACACGCGAGGCGCACCAAACAGCGTGACCGGAGCGCCAAAGCACAACCGGCGCCCCCACCCAGACCTCCCCCGCCACCCCGATACGAAGCCAAAAACACGGACGGTGGTGCCGGGTCAAGGCACGTTTTCCCGCCTTGACGCGGCACCACCGTCCGTAGTCACAATCGGGCTTCGGGGTGGAGACAGCAGACCCACCAGAACCGGCCGCTCCCGCCGGCGGCAGGCTACCCACCGAGCCGCCGCGGCAGAGAGGCTCGGCCGCCGGGTCGCCCAGCCGGGCGCGAAGGTCAGTCGTTGAGAACACCGGACCGGAACGCCGCAACGGTGACCTCGGAAAACCCCACCGCCCGCACGGCCCCGAGCAGCCCCGAGTCGTCATGAACGGCAGCGGCCACAGCGGCGTCCAACTCAACCCGTGCGGTCCCTCCGAGATCACGAACCCGAACGTCCCGGCTGCGCACCCCGCACCCCGCCAGAAACGCCCGCACCACCCCTTCGGCCCCTTCGACCCGCGCAAGCGTAGCCGTGGTGATCGGAATGCCGTACCGGACCCGGCTCGCCAGGCACGGCGCCGCCGGCTTGTCCGCCCAGTCGAACCCCCACCCACGGGCGATGGCACGCACGTCCGCTTTGGACAGACCGAGTGTCCGCAGTGGAGTGTGCACGCCGCGCTCGTCGCCCGCGCTGATGCCCGGCCGGAACGGATCGACGGCGTCATCGGCGTTCGTACCGGTAGCCACCGCCGCGAAACCATGGGCGGCGGCGACTTCGGCGATCGTGGTCAGCACGGTGGACTTGCAGAAGTAGCACCGCCGACGGCCGTTGGCGGCGTAGCCGGGCTCGGCCAGTTCACCGGTCGGCGGGGTGAGGTGACGGACCCCCAGCCCGGCCGCGATCCGCCGGGCGTCGGCCAGTTCGACCGCGGCCAGGCTCGCGGAGTCCGCCGTCACCGCGAGCACGTCCGCCGGGCCGAGGGCGCGCACGGCGGCCGCGAGCACCAGCGCCGAGTCGGCGCCGCCGGAGAACGCCACCGCGAGCCTGCCGAACCCGGCCAGGTGCGTGACGAGCCGGGTGCCGTCCATCAGCGCCCCGCCGCGATCGCCGCGACGACCCGCGCCGGCAGCCCGAGTCCGCGGGCCGCGGCGACGACGTCGTCGTGCTCCGGTTTCGCGCCGTGCGGCCCGCGCTTGCGCCGCACCGGGAAACCCAGGACGTCGACCGTTTCGGTCTCCCGCGCGAGCGCGGTCCGGCGCACCGCGTACTCGCGCAGCCCGAGGCTGCCGGTTTCGGCGAGGACCAGCTCGCCCAGCCGGGAGGCGTGCTCGGGGGCCGCGAGAACGTGCAGGACGTGCGCCGGGCGGCCCTTCTTCATCGTCACCGGGCTGATCCACGCGTCGAGCGCGCCGGCCGAGAGCAGTTCGGCGACGACGTGCCCGAGCACTTCGCCGGTGACGTCGTCGAGGTTCGTCTCCAGGACCACCAGGGTGCGGGGCCCGGCGTCGGCCGGCTCGCCGAGGTGCACGACCGCGACGTTCGGCCGGTCCGGCAGCGACCGGGTGCCCGCGCCGTAGCCGGTGGCCCGCAGGCGGAACCCGGGCGGCGGTTCGAAGCGGGCGCCGACGGCCTTCAGCAGCGCGGCCGCGGTGGGGGTCACGGTCTCGCCGGTCAGGTCGCTCCCGGCCGTCCGCGCGCCCTTGAGCAGTTCCGCGGTCGCGGGGGCGGGGCAGGGGAGCAGGCCGTGCGCGGTGCGGACGGTGCCGGTGCCGAGGGGCAGCGCGCCACAGTACACAGTGGACACTTCGAGGGCGTCGAGCGCGGCGCAGACGCCGATGACGTCGACGAGCGTGTCGTGCCCGCCGAGCTCGTGCAGGTGGACGCGGCCGGGAGCTTCCCCGTGCAGCTTGCCTTCCGCCTCGGCGATCGCCCGCAGCGCGGCGACCGCCCGCGCGGCGACCGGCGCGGGCTCGACCCGCCCGGCCATCGCGATCAGCTCGGCCGCGGGCCGGCTGGTGGCGTGGTCGGTGACGGCCACCCGCGCGCGAGCCGCGGTCAAGCCGTGGGTGAGCAGGGACTCCACGTGCAGGTCCCACCCGGTCAGCCCACTGGCGGCGACGGCGGCCCGGACCCGGTCGAGCGGCGCGCCGGCGTCGACGAGGGCGGCCAGCAGCATGTCCCCGGCGAGGCCGGTGAAGGGGGAGATGACGCAGAGGGTCATCGCGGCCGCCGGGTGACCTGGGCCAGCCGGAACGCCGCCATCGCCGCGCCGAAGCCCGAGTCGATGTTGACCACCGTGATGCCCGCCGCGCAGGACGCGTGCATCGCCAGCAGCGCCGTCACGCCTTCGAGGCCCGCGCCGTACCCGGTCGACGTCGGGACGGCGATCACCGGGCCCGCGACCAGACCGCCGACCGCCGAAGCCAGCGCGCCTTCCATGCCCGCGACCACGATCACCGCGTCAGCCTCGCGCAGGCTGTCCCGCTCGGCCAGCAGGCGGTGGATCCCGGCGACGCCCACGTCCGTGACCGTCCGCACGGTCAGACCGGTGGCCGCGGCGACTTCCGCGGCCTCCTCGGCGACCGGGCCGTCGGACGTACCGGCCGCGGCCACCGCGACCGTGAAGGCCGTCGGCGGGGCCGGGCGCCAGACCAGCAGCCGCGCGCCGGGGGCGTAGCGGCCGCCGGGCACCTCCGCCAGCACGGACCGGGCCGGCTCGGCCTCGACCCGGGTGACCAGCACCGGGCCGGTGTTGTGCGCGAGCAGCGTCCGGACGATGGCCGCGATCTGCGACGCCGTTTTCCCCGGCCCGTAGACGACTTCCGGCAGTCCTTGCCGGTCTTCGCGGTCCAGGTCGACGCGCGCGAACCCGAGGTCGGCGGTGCTCATGCCGGCACGTACGGGATCGTCAGCGGGCCTTCCGGGAGCACGCAGGCGCGTGCGCCCGGTCCGGCCCGGTCGAGGGCCTCGGCCACGGTGGCCGCGATGTCGGTGGTCCCGGTCAGGTGCGCCGTCGCGAGATCGGCCTCGCTCAGGAATCCGGTGTGCACGACGACCCGGCACTCGTCCTGGATCTTCGCCTGGATCTGGACCTGCCACTGGTCGGGCACGGTCACCGGGCGCGCGGCGATCTCCGCGAGCAGCGCCGCCGGGGAACTCGCCGACGCGAGGACCGCGCGGTAGGAGCCGTGGTCGGGGAACCCGTCCCGGCACTCCGCGGCGCAGACGATCGTCCCGCCCGGCCGGGTGATCCGGTGCGCCGCCGACATCCCTTTGACAGCTTGGTAAAGGTTCTGGTCGAGGGGATACCCGGAGTTGGTCGTCACCACGACGTCGAAGGGCGACGGCACCGGCCGCATGGCGACGGCGCGGGCCGCGCGGGTCGCGGCCGCGTGCATGTCCGGGAGGTCGCCGCCGAAGGCACCGATGACTTCCTTGTCGCGGTTGAGGATGACGTCGAGGGCGAAGGTGACGCCGGTGGCCGCGGCGATCGCGCGGACGTCGTCGTGCACGGGATTGCCTTCGGTGATCCCCCAGGTCGCGTTGGGGTGCCCGATCCGGCGGGCGTCGTGCAGGACGAGCACGGTCTCCAGGGCCGCCAGCCCGGGCGCGACGAGCTTGGGGCCGCCCGAAAAGCCCGCGAAGAAGTGCGGTTCGACGAACCCCGTGGTGATCCGGACGTCGGCCGCCACCCATTCGCTGTTCAGCCACACGGGGACGTCGTCGCCGTGGCGGCCCAGCCAGGTCAGGCTCGCGCGGTCGCGGGCGTCGTGGTTGACGATCCGGACGGCGTCGAAAACCTCGTCGCCGAACATGGCCCGCAGTTCCGCGTCGGTGTTGCCGCGGTGGGTGCCGGTGGCCACCAGGATGACGACGTCCTCGAGGCGGACGATGCCGTCGAGTTCCTCGAGGATCACGGGGATCATCAGTTCCCGTGGCTGGGGCCGGGTTCCGTCGCACGCCGAGATGGCGACCGTCTTCCCCGGCCGCACCCGCTCGCGCAGCGGCGGCCCGGCGACCGGTTCGCGCAACGCCCGGCGCAGCAGCACGTCCGCGGGTCCGGTGACCGGGTGGTGGACCGGCGTCACCACGGTGGTGACCTCCGGGTCGATGGTGAGATCCAGGCCGGTCTCGCCATACGCGAGCCGGACGTTGGCGGTCATGACGCCAGCCCGTAGACGCGGGAGGCGGTCCCGCCGCGGACGGCGTCCCGTTCGGCCGGCGTCAAGTCGGCCAGCAGGCTGTCGGCCGCGTCCATGACTTCCGCGTACGTCCCGGCGAGCAGGCACACCGGCCAGTCGGAGCCGAGCATCAGCCGGTCCGGGCCGAAGGCGGCGAGCGCGGTTTCCACGTATGGCCGTAGATCCTGCACTCGCCAAGGCCGGCCTGCTTCGGTCACCAGCCCGGACAGCTTCGCGACGACGTTGGGTTCCCGCGCCAGGGTCGCGATCCCGGACGCCCACGGCTCGAGCTCCCCGGTGGCGACCGGCGGTTTCGCGAGGTGGTCGAGGACGAAGGTGAGCTCCGGCAGCGCCCGGACCGCCGCGGTGGCCGCCGGGAGCTGGTGCGGCAGCACGAGCAGGTCGTACACCAGCCCGGCGTCGCGCACCGCCGCGAGCCCGGCCAGGACGTCTTCGCGTGCCAGCCAGCGCGGGTCGGGCTCGGCCTGGACGAGGTGCCGGATCCCGGTCAGCAGCTCGCCGCCGGGCGCCGACCGCAGCCGTTCGAGGTCCCGGGAGGGTGAGCCGGTCAGGTCGATCCAGCCGACGACGCCGGCGATGAGCGGCTCGGCGGCGGCGATCGCGAGGAACTCGGCCGATTCGTCGAAGTCGGGCAGGACCTGGACGAGCACCGTCGCGTCGATCCCCTCGGCGGCCGCGCGCAGGTCCGCCGGGGTGAAGTCGCGGCGGATGGCCGCGGTCTCGTCGCCGTCCAGCCACGCGTGCCGGCGGACGGAGGTCTGCCAGAGGTGGTGGTGCGCGTCGACGCGCCGGCCGGTCACGCCCGGCCGATCCGGTGGCGCTGGCGGCCGAGGCCGTCGATCTCCACGGTCACTTCGTCCCCTTCGGACAGGTAGGGGAAGTCGTTGGCACCGAACGCCACCCCGGCCGGCGTGCCGGTGTTCACGACGTCGCCGGGCTCGAGCACCATGAACTGGCTGAGGTACCAGACGAGGTGCCGGACGCCGAAGAGCATGTTCTCCGTGGTGCCGTCCTGGCGCGGCTGCCCGTTGACCGCCACCCGCAGGCCGAGGGCCTGCGGGTCGCCGAGTTCGTCCGGCGTGACCAGCCACGGGCCCAGCGGGTTGAACGTCTCGCAGGACTTGCCCTTGGTCCACTGGCCGCCGCGCTCGTGCTGGAACTCGCGCTCGCTGACGTCGTTCGAGACGGCGTACCCGGCGATGACCGCGTCCGCGTCCGCCGGCGTCGCCAGGTACCGCGCGCGCCCGCCGAGCACCACGGCGAGTTCGACCTCGTAGTCGGTCCTGGTACTGGTGCGCGGGATGAGCACGGTGTCGTGCGGGCCGACGATCGTGTTGGTGGCCTTGAGGAACACCACCGGTTCCCCCGGTGGTTCGGCGCCGGTTTCCGCGGCGTGGTCGGAGTAGTTCAGCCCGATGCAGACCAGGAGACCGGGCCGGGCCACCGGCGCCCCGACGCGCAGGCCCGCGGTGTCCAGCACGGGCAGGGTTCCTTCGCGCAGCGCCGTCCGGGCCCGGGCGACGCCGTCGGCGGCGAAGAACGCACCGTCGACGTCCGGGGTCAGCGCCCGCAGGTCACGCGCCGCACCGGTTTCGTCCAGGACGACGGGGATCTCGAGGCCGCGGTCGCCGAGGCGTTGGAAGCGCATGGCGGGACCGTAGCAGACATATGATGTCTCCCTCAAAGGTCGACGCAGTCGTCATACGTAAAAGCACTTTGAGTAGTTGATAGTGACTATACGTCCAAGTTATTGCCGCGTTACGCATCGAGTCTGGACAATCGTCGAGCCTACGCGTAGCCATACATATGTTGTCTGCCCCGAAGGAGAGGTGGCCCCGTTGGCCGAAGTGATCAGCGCCGTCGACGCCGTGGACGTCCGCTTCCCGACTTCGCTGAGCCTGGACGGGTCGGACGCGATGAACCCGGAACCCGACTACTCGGCGGCGTACGTGACCATCCGCACGAGCGCCGGCGAGGAGGGCTACGGCCTCGCCTTCACCGTGGGCCGCGGCAACGACGTCGAGGTCGCCGCCGTCCGGGCGCTCGTGCCCCTGGTCGTCGGCATGCCGGTGGCCGACGCGCTCGCCGACCTCGGCGCCTTCTCCCGCCGGCTGACCGGCGACAGCCAGCTGCGCTGGCTGGGCCCGGACAAGGGCGCGATCCACATGGCCGCGGCCGCGATCGTCAACGCCGCGTGGGACCTGCGGGCCCGCCGCGAAGGCAAGCCCGTCTGGCAGCTGCTGGCCGAGCTGGCGCCGGAGGAGCTGGTCGACCTCGTCGACTTCCGGTACCTGCAGGACGCCCTGACCCGGGACGAAGCCCTCGACATCCTCCGCGGCGCCGAACCGGGCCGCGCGGCCCGCCAGGCCGAACTGCTGGAGACCGGTTTTCCCGCCTACACCACGACTCCCGGCTGGCTCGGGTACTCGCCGGAGAAGCTGGCGGCGCTCTCGGCGGCGGCGGTCGCCGACGGCTTCACCCAGATCAAGCTCAAGGTGGGCGCCGACCTCGAGGAAGACATCCGCCGGCTGCGGCTCGCGCGCGAGGTCGTCGGGCCGGACGTCCGGATCGCCATCGACGCCAACCAGGCCTGGGGCGTCGGCCAGGCCATCGAGTGGCTGCGCCCCCTCGCCGAGTTCGACCCGTACTGGATCGAAGAGCCGACCTCGCCCGACGACGTGCTCGGCCACGCGGCGATCCGCCGGGCGGTCGCCCCCATCAAGGTGGCCACCGGCGAGCACACGCACAACGCCGTGATGTTCAAGCAGCTGCTGCAGGCCGAAGCGATCGACGTCCTCCAGCTCGACGCGAGCCGGGTGGCCGGCGTCACCGAGAACATCGCGATCCTGTTGCTGGCCGCGAAGTTCGGCGTCCCGGTGTGCCCGCACGCCGGCGGGGTCGGGCTGTGCGAGATGGTGCAGCACCTGGCGATGTTCGACTTCGTCGCGGTGAGCGGCACGCAGACCGACCGGGTCATCGAGTACGTCGACCACCTGCACGAGCACTTCGTCGACCCGGTGCGGATCGAGCGCGGCCGCTACCTGGCCCCGCGGGAGCCGGGGCTCGGTGCCCGGCTGCACGCGGACTCCGTGGCGCAGTACCGGTTCCCCGACGGCCCGGTCTGGCAGCGGGACGCGGTGGTGGTCGCGTGAGCGGCGAGTTCGACGGCCTGCGGGCCGTCGTGACCGGTGGGGCGTCCGGCATCGGGCTCGCCACCGCGCGGATGCTGGCTCGGCGGGGCGCGCGGGTCGTCTGCCTCGACCTGAACGACGTGGCCGAGGCACCGCTGACCGGCGTGCGCGCCGACGTCTCCGACGACGGCTCGGTGCGGGCCGCGGTCGCCGCCGCCGTCGAGCACCTCGGTGGGCTGGACGTCCTGGTGAACAACGCCGGGATCGGGGCCCAGGGCACCGTCGAGGACAACGACGACGCGGAGTGGCACCGCGTGTTCGACGTCAACGTGGTCGGGATGGTGCGGGTCAGCCGCGCGGCCCTGCCGCACCTGCGCGAGTCGCCCGCGGCGGCGATCGTGAACACCTGCTCGATCGCGGCCACCGCCGGGCTGCCGCAGCGGGCGCTCTACAGCGCCACGAAGGGCGCGGTCCTCGCGCTCACCCGCGCGATGGCCGCCGACCACCTGGCCGACGGGATCCGCGTCTGCTGCGTGAACCCCGGCACCGCGCACACCCCGTGGATCGACCGGCTGCTCTCGGCGGCCGACGATCCCGGCGCCGAACTGGCCGCGCTCGCCGCCCGCCAGCCCACCGGCCGGCTCGTCACCGCCGACGAAGTCGCCGCGGCGATCTGCTACCTGGCCGGCCCGGCCGCCGGCGCCACCACCGGCACCGATCTCGCCGTGGACGGCGGGATGGCCGGCCTCCGGCTCCGCCCGAAACCTGTCAACGAGGAGAGGTCATGAAGTTCCAGCACCTGCGCGCCGCGACCGTCGTCACCGCCGGCGTCCTGACCGCGGCCGCTCTGGCCGGCTGCAGCGGCGGCGGCTCCACCGCCGCTTCGGGCGGCAAAACCGTCGTCGGGGTCGACTACCCGCGCTCGGACACCGACTTCTGGAACGCCTACATCAAGTACGTGCCCCAGTTCGCCGGGCAGTTCGGCCTCGACCTCAAGACCACCAACTCGCAGAACGACGTCGCCAACCTGACGGCGAACGTGCAGACGATGATCAGCCAGGGCGTCAAGGGCGTGGTGATGGCCCCGCAGGACACCGCGGCGATCATCCCGACCCTGCAGCAGCTCGCGGGCAAGAAGATCCCGGTCGTGTCCGTCGACACCCGGCCCGACCAGGGCAACGTCTACATGGTCGTGCGGGCCGACAACCGCGCCTACGGCGAAAAGGCCTGCCAGTTCCTCGGCACCAAGCTCGCCGGCAAGGGCAAGGTCGTCATGCTGCAGGGCGACCTCGCCTCCATCAACGGCCGCGACCGCACCGAGGCCTTCAACGACTGCATGAAGAAGAACTTCCCGGGCATCACGGTGTTCGGCGAGGCGACCAACTGGGACGCCAACACCGCCGCGCAGAAGCTGCAGACCCGGCTGACGGCGAACCCGGACATCAAGGGCGTCTACATGGAGTCCAGCTTCGCGCTGTCCGGCACGCTGCAGCTGCTCAAGCAGCGCGGCCTGGCGGTCCCGGCGAGCGACCCCAAGCACGTGTTCATCGTGTCCAACGACGGCATCCCCGAGGAACTCGCCAAGATCCGCGCCGGCGAGATGGACGCGACCGTGTCGCAGCCCGCGGACCTGTTCGCCAAGTACGCCCTGCAGTACGTCAAGGACGCCATCGCCGGCAAGACGCCGGTCGCGGGCAAGACCGACCACGACAGCACCGTCATCCAGGTCCGCGACGGCCTGATGGAGGACCAGCTGGCCGCGCCGCTGGTCACCGCGGACGGCGCCACGTTCGGGCCGATCAGCAGCGTCAAGGTGAACGACCGGTCCCTGTGGGGCAACAGCAAGAGCTGAGCCGCCTCGGGCCGCCCCGCTTCAGAGAGGAAGCGAACATGAGCACCGTGCCGGTCGTCGAGGCGCGCGGCGTGGTCAAGCGCTACGGCGCCACGGTCGCGCTGGACCACGCCGACCTGACCGTCCACCCGGGACAGACGCACGCGCTGGTCGGCCGCAACGGGGCCGGCAAGTCGACCCTGGTGTCCGTCCTCACCGGACTGACCGAGCCGGACGCCGGAACCGTGCGGCTGAACGGGGAACCGGTCCCGGCACTGGCCGACCGGGACGCCTGGCGCGCCCGGGTGGCGTGCGTGTACCAGCGCTCGACGATCATCCCCGAGCTTTCGGTGGCGGAAAACCTGTTCCTCAACCGGCAGGAGACCCGCGGCGGGTTCGTCCGCTGGGCCGCGCTGCGGCGCTCGGCCGCCGAGCTGCTCGAACGCTGGTCGGTGGCCGTCGACGTGCACCGGCCGGCCCGGGAGCTGAGCGTGGAGCAGCGGCAGTTCGTCGAGATCGCGCGGGCGCTGTCGTTCGGCGCCCGGTTCGTCATCCTGGACGAGCCGACCGCGCAGCTCGACGGAGCCGCCATCACCCGGCTGTTCGAGCACGTCGCCGAGCTGCAGCGCCAAGGCGTCACGTTCCTGTTCATCAGCCACCACCTCCAGGAGGTGTACGAAATCTGCGACGCGGTGACGGTGTACCGGGACGCCCGGCACGTCCTCACCGCGCCGGTGTCCCAGTTGCCGAAGGCCGACCTCGTCGCGGCGATGACCGGGGAGAACGCGGTCACGGCGCAGGAACGGCCGTCGTCGGCCCGGCACGGCGAAGAACCCGTGCTCCGCGTGGCCGGCCTGACCCTCGCCCCGCACTTCGAGGACGTGTCGTTCGACATCGCGCCCGGGGAGGTCGTCGGGCTGGCCGGGTCCGGCAGCAGCGGCAAGACCGAGCTCGCCGAGGCGCTGGCCGGGCTGCGCAAACCGACCTCCGGCACGGTGTTCGTCGGGGACTCCCGGCCCCGGCCGGGCGACGTCCCGTCGGCGCTGGCCGCGGGGGTCGGGTTCGTCCCGGAAGACCGGCACCACCAGGGTTTCGTGCCGGAGATGTCCATTGCGGACAACGCCACGATGAGCGTCATGGACCGGCTCGGCCCCGGCATCTTCGTCCGCTCCGGCCGGCGTGACCGGCTCGCCGGGACGCTGATCACACGGCTGGCGGTGAAGACCCCGGGCCCGGAGCTGCCGGTGTCCGCGCTGTCCGGCGGCAACCAGCAGAAGGTCGTGCTGGCCCGCGCCTTGGCGGGTGATCCGCGGCTGCTCGTGCTGATCACCCCCACCGCCGGGGTCGACGTGCGGTCGAAGGAGTTCCTCCTGGGCAAGGTCGCCGAGGCCGCCGCGGCGGGCACCGCGGTGCTGATCGCCTCGGACGAACTCGATGACCTGCGCGTGTGCGACCGGCTGCTGGTCGTCGTCCACGGCCGGCTCACCACCGAAATCCCCGCAGGCTGGCCGGACCGCGCGGTCGTGGCCGCCATGGAAGGAGTCGACCTCGATGCCTGACAGCCCCGCCGCGGTGGGCGTCCCGCCGCGGACCGGATCCCCCGCCGCGCCCCGGCGCATCGCGCTGGCGCGCCTGCGCGACTTCGCGCTGGTGCCCGGGATCATCGCGATCGCCGTCGTCGGCCAGCTGGTCAACCCGGTGTTCCTCCAGTACGACAACGTGATCAACATCCTGCAGACGATGTCGGAGATCGCGCTGCTCGTGCTCGCCCAGACGATGGTCCTGGTCGTCGGCAAGATGGACCTCTCGCTGGAATCGACGTTCGGCCTCGCGCCGGGTGTGGCCGCCTGGCTGACGATCGGCGGCGGCCATTCGCTCGGGCTGCTGCCGTCGTGGACCGCCGTGCCGGTGGTCCTGCTCGTCGGCGTGGTGGTCGGAGCGCTCAACGCCCTGCTGATCGTCCGGTTCGGACTGAGCGGCTTCGTCGTCACCCTCGGCATGCTGATCGTGCTGCGCGGCCTGCTGACCGGCATCTCCGGCGGCCAGACGTTCTTCGGGCTGCCCGATTCGATGCTCTACCTCGGCACGACGTTGTGGGCCGGGATCCCGGCGTCGATCTGGATCTGCGTGCTGCTGTTCGCCGGCGGGATCGTCCTGCTCGGCTACACCCGGTTCGGCCGCAGCCTGTACGCGATCGGCGGGAACGAGGACGCGGCGAAGGCCGCGGGCATCCGCACCGACCGGATCGTCTGGCTCGTGCTCATCGGGGCCAGTGTCCTGGCCGCGCTCGGCGGGCTGCTGCTGTCGGGGCGGCTCGCCTCGGTGGCCGCGGCGCAGGGCAACGGCTACATCTTCACGGTGTTCGCCGCCGCGGTGATCGGCGGGGTGAGCCTGAACGGCGGCCGCGGCACGCTCTTCGGCGCGTTCACCGGCATCCTGCTGCTGTACATGATCCAGAACGTGCTGACCCTGGCCGGGGTGCCCGCCCAGTGGATCGGCGCGCTCAACGGCGCGATCATCCTCATCGCGCTGGTGATGTCCCGCATCACCAGCGGCAAGCGGCAGACCTGATGGCGGACCTCGGCCTGGGCACCGCGGGCCTGGGCAACGTCTTCGGCGAGGTCGACGACGGAGCCGCCGCGGAAGTCATCGCCGCGGCGGCCGGCGCCGGGGTGCGGTACTTCGACACCGCGCCCTACTACGGATCCGGGCTCGCCGAGCGCCGGCTCGGCCGCGCGCTGGCCCAGCGGCCCGCGGGTTCCTTCGCGGTGTCGACGAAGGTGGGCCGGACGCTGGTCGACGGCGGTTGCGTCTTCGACTTCTCGGCGGCCGCCGTCCGCCGGGGCATCGAGGGCAGTCTCGACCGGCTGGGCCTCGACCGCGTCGACGTCGTCTTCCTGCACGACCCCGACGACCACGAGGGGGAAGCCGCGACGCGGGCGTGGCCGGAGCTGCGCCGGCTGCGCGACGAAGGCGTGGTCTCCGCGATCGGTGTCGGGATGAACCAGTGGGAGATGCCCGCCCGGTTCGTCGAACGGCTCGACGTCGACGTCGTCCTGCTCGCCGGTCGCTACACGCTGCTCGACCGCAGCGGCGAGCGGCTGCTCGACCTCTGCGGCGAGCGCGGGGTGGACGTGGTGCTCGGCGGGGTGTTCAACTCCGGCCTGCTGATCGACCCGCGGCCCGGCGCCTGGTTCGACTACGCCCCGGCCGCGGCGGACCTGCTCGCCCGCGCGCAGCGCCTGCGGTCGATCGCCGCTTCGGCCGGGTACGACCTGGCCACGTGCGCGCTCGCGTTCGCCGCCGCGCACCCCGCGGTCACCTCGGTCCTGGTCGGCGTCACGAGCGCGGACCAGGTGCGGGAGAACCTCGGTGCGTTCCACCGCGAAGTGCCGCGCGAACTGCTGCACCGGTTGACGTCCGATGGGTGACGGGCATCCGGGCGCCGTGACCGGTCACGGGGCTCCGCCGTCGAACTCCCGGACCTCGGCGAGGTGGGCGCGCAGCCAGCGTTCGGACGTGTCGACGTGCATCAGCGCGGCCGCGGTGGCCACCGCGGGATCGCGGTCGGCGAGCGCGTCGTAGATGGCCTTGTGCTGGGACAGCGTCACGTGCGTGGCACCGCGTTCGACGGTGCCGCGCCAGACCCGCGCGCGCAGGGTGCGCGAGGAGATCCCGTCCAGCAGGGCGGTGAGCGTCTCGTTGCCGGTGGCGGTGACGACGGCCCGGTGGAAGGCGGCGTCCAGCACGGTGAGGCGTTCGACGTCCTCGACCGCGTCGTGCATCGCGTCGAGCAGCTCGCCGACGTTCCGCAGCTGCGCGTCGGTGATCCGGGTGGCGGCCAGGCCGGTGGCCGCGGGCTCCAGCAGCCGGCGCACCTCGGTCAGCTCGAGGACACTGCCGCCCTGCATGAGCGCCACGGCGTTGCCGAGGCCCTCCAGGAGCAGGCTCGGCGCGAGGCTGGTGACGTACGTACCGTCGCCGCGGCGGACTTCGAGCACCCGCGCCAGCGCGAGCGCCTTCACGGCTTCGCGCGTGGGACTGCGGGAAATCCCCAGCTCCGTGGCCAGCTCGTGCTCGGGCGGCAGCTTGGCGCCCGCCGGGAACCGGCCGGACCGGACGAACTCCCGGATCCGGTCGATCGCTTCGTCGGTCAACGACCTGGCCATGGCCCTCCTCGGACGGTGCACCTGAGCCGCTCACTCTAGCAGTCATATGATGTATCGCGGCGAGGGAGTCGCTCGGAGGAGGCGAGCGCCGGTGATTCACCGGTTTCGATGGCTGCTGTGCGTCAAGACATGTGATGTATTGCGACTCTTGCGGCTACCCGCTCAAGCTCGCCCGGCTTCGGTGTCCGACGCGCCCGGCTCGACGTCGGGTCCGTCGCAGGCCACGTCGGCCCACACCGTCTTCCCGCCCGTTCCGGGGCGTTCCCGCACGCCCCAGTCGACGGCCAGCTTCTGGACGATCAACATGCCCCGGCCGCCGGGGGTGGTGCGCCCGGGGGCGCCGACGACCGGGTGGTCCAGACAGCTGTCGTCGACTTCGATGTGGACCCGGCACGGTGACCTCGTGTAGTCCATCCGGACCTCCACCGGCCCTTCCCCGTGGTCGTAGGCGTTGGTGACCAGCTCGGTGACGACCATCAGCACGTCACCCAGGTGGTCGTCGTCGACGTCGGTCAGCGTGCGGGACGCCCACCGGCGTACCTGCACCAGAGCCGGGGTCGAGGTCCCGCGCAGGTCCCACGACCACGGCGGCGCTTGCGTCCCGTCGGGCATGACGACATCACCCTTTCCGGGCTCTGGCGTCCTCGGTTCTGAAGACGTCCGCACCGGGGCGATACCCGAAGCGCCCCGCGCCCAAACGCTCCTTTCGGCTGGGCCGATCGGCGTCACGACGGACCGGTCCGGGCCCTGCCGCCCCGGCCTGCCGCCGGGAGCGGCGTGCTCGTCGGCGGATCCACTGTGGACGGTGTCCGGCCGGAGCTGTGCACCCCGTCGCCGGACCACGTCACGTCAGCAGTTCGAGCAGGATCCGCCGGGCGTGGGCCAAGCCCGGCGCGTCCGGGCTGCCGAGGTCGCGGGCGGTCTGCTCGGCTCTCGCGAGCGTGGCGAGCGCGGTGTGGACGAGCGGGTCGTAGCCGGCGCGGGAGGCGAGCACCGGCGCGCCCGGCGGGGGCCGCATCACCTGCCGCCAGACCTGCAGGGTCTCGTCCGTGCGCCGGCGGACCTGCTCGTCGGCGGCGGTGGTGCCCGCCAGTTCCGCGTACAGCACGGCCAGCAGGATGGTCACGACCGTTTCGCTCGTCGGCGGCTTGTTGTTGCGCAGGTTCTCCGACAGGGTGCTGCGGCAGGACACGGCCCGGTGGTCCAGCCGGCGGGTCTGGTCCTCGATCGCCCGGTAGGTCAGCCCGCTCTCGTCGACGAGGGCCTTGAGGTAGCGGGCGAAGTCCGACCGGCTGGTGATCTGCCGCAGCCGGGGCGCCGCCGGAGCCGGGCGGGCCCGCCGCGTCAGCGGGACCGGCAGCTGCAAGCGCGGGATCGTCGGCGGGTCGTCCGGCGGGGGCGTGGCCGCCGGGGTGAAGTCGAGGCGGCCCCGGGCCGGCGGGTCGAGGACGGGCGCGCCGCGGTCCTGTTCCGCCTTGGCCGCGAGGTACCGGGCGAACACGACCTTGGCTTCGGCTTCCCCGGCTCCGCAGGCCTGCACGATGCCGCGGTAGACCGGCCACGCCAGCAGCCGCGGCGAGGCGGGGTCGCAGGCGGCGTGCAACACGCTGGGCTGCACTTCCGGCATCGTGGAGATGATCGCGAACACGTGGCTGTCGACCGGGAACGTCGCCATCGCCTCGTGCAGGGCCCGCAGCGCCGGGCCGGGCGTGGCCACCGCGGTCACCGGCGCCGCCCCGGCCGGTTGCCCGCGATGGTGCGCACGGCCGCCGGCTCCCGGACCACGAGCGGGGCCGCGGACTCCGTTGCGGCCAAGGGGAACGGGGGCTGGAGCGGGGCCGGCGCCCGGCGGCGACGGCGGGGTCCACCCGGGACGGGGTGGTGCGGAACCCAAGGGGGCATGGTCGACCCAATCTCGAAGTCTTCGGTGCGGGTGAGCCCGTCACCGGCAATGGCGCCGGCCGTCCGCGGGGCAACGCGGGTTCGACGGCTCGGTGCATTCCGGTGGCGTTCTGAGTTGCCGTTGATCGAACACGAAGAATCGGGTCCGGCACAAGCACCGGGGTGTCCGGATCTGTCCGGACCGTAACGGCAGGAAAACCGGCGGAAACCCACCGCGGCACCCGGTGATGCGGATCACTTGCGGATTATTCCGTTTCGCCGGTGCCCTCCCGGCTTTTCCTGGTCAGGCCCGCGCTTGCCAAAAAGGTGACAGACGGTGGCCGCCGGCCCTTGTCCGGTGCCCCGGACGGCGTCTGGCCAGGTGGACACCGGCGCCCTAGATTCGGGACCGCGTCGCAGGATGTGGATCTCCGTGTCGTCCGACGTCGGCTCGATGCTCGTCCAGCGGGTGGGAATCGAGGGGCCGGGCACTGGATCACCCTGGGCAAGGGGAGTTCCAGCCGCCCGGCCGTTTTCGCACTTCAGTCCGGCGGGCCCGGGCAGGGCCGCCGGCGCGGTCCCGGATCCGGCAAGTGACCGGCAGGTGACCGCCCGAAGATCGGCAACGGATTTCCGTTCTTTTCCGCCGGGGCCTACGTGCGGTGGTCACCTCGGGGGAGTACCTTGTCTCAATTCACCGGATACGGTTGCTCTCCCCGGCGGAGCGACCACCCCGGGTCACGGCTCCCGTTCGTGCGGACGCTGGTCGCGTGAAGATCCACAATTGAATCTCCCCTTGATCGCGGCCGGGGCGAAGGGGGCCGGAAAAATGGGGATCCGGTTCGCCGGGAGCATGGCCCTGGAGTGCGAGGAATAGTTGTCATGACCGACCCGGTCGCCGGGTTTCCCCTGGTGCGAGCGGACTGCTCGAGCCGCAAGCGAGGCCAGTCGGCGTTGAGCAAGCTGCCGCACACCGACGCGTTCACCAACCACCGCGTCCTCGCGGTCGCGGACCGGATGCTGATCCTGTTCCTGCTGGTCGTGCTGGCCGACGAGCACGGACGGCTGGCCACCCTGCACCATCGGCTGGCCCTCGCCGCGGCGCGCGACCCGGACCACTGGGCCGCCGGGCGGCCGGCGGACAAGCTGCCGAACTCGACCGCGAAGTGGCTGGGCAAGGCGGCCGTCCGCCGCCCGCCGTGGCCGCGCATCGAGGAGTTCCTGCGGCTGCAGGTGCCGCCGCAGCACCTGGCGCCGGTCCGCGCGGCCGCCGCGGGCCTGTTCGGCAAGGCCGACGGCAAGGACCGCCCCGACCCGGACTTCACCGGCCCGGTTCACTTGCCGCCGTGGGCCCGGCACACGCGCGTGACCACCGAGACGATCATCGCCGACGTGGCCGCGATGCTGGCCCCGGAGCCGGAACCCGCCACCGGGGAACCGCCGGCATCCGATCCGGAACCGGCCGCCGTCCGCGCCGATCTCGAGACGACGAAGGTGCTCCTCAGCCAGGTCCTGCGGGAATACATGCAGCTGCAACGCGACCACGACCGGCTGCGCCGCGAAGTGGAGTACTGGGAAGGCGCCGTCACCGCGCAGGGCGAGCAGTTCGTCGAGCACCACCAGCAGCGGCAGCAGCTGAGGCTGCTCAACCGGCAGTTCCAGGCGCTGCGCCGGCTGCACGTCGACCTGCTGGTGAAGCTGCACCCCGGCCTGTCCGCCGCGACCGCCGGGGCGATCGTCGACGAGCAACTGGCCCCCGCGGCGGTCTCGGGACCGCGCCCGGACTGGGAATTCACCGGATCCGCCGTCGCCGCCGCGAAGGAACCGCGGGAGGAACCGGCCGCCGCGGCCCGGTAGCAGCCTTCACCGGCCGTCGCCGGGTTCCCGACCCGCAGAGGCGCCCCGGGCCCGGGCTTTGCGCGGACGGGTGCTGGACCGCGTCGAAGTTCGCCAGGACACGGCTCATCGACGCCTGCCGGCCGTAGCAGATGATGTCCTGGCTGGTGCGCCGGAGGTTCGCGATGGCGGGCGGGCACCGGGCTTCCGGTGCGAAGCGGTTCGGCCGATCGCCGACGCCGCCCACCCGGCCCAGAGGACGGCTGGAAGTTTCAGCCGGCCGCCCGGCTGTCCACTGCAGACGGTCACCTGCGCGTCAGCGAAGGGCGGCTCCTCGCGGAGGGTGAACAGCAGCGGCAGGGACTGCGACGATCAGGTCGTCCTGGCGCAGGACGCCGACCCCGTTCGACGCATTCGCTCGCGCAGCGTCCGGGCGTTCGTTCGCCGGCGACTCCGACTTTTCGGGCAGTTTTCCCCAGCCCGTTGACACATCGGGGCTCCGGGTTCCAGCATCAATGCTGCCGAGCCAGCGGTCAAAAGATCACCGGATGTGCGGTGGCGGCCGCGGCTCACCCGTTCGAACCACGATCGCCCGAGGATGTGCGAATGTGACCGAGAACCGGTGTCCCGGCCCGCATCGGGCCGCCCCTCCCTAGCCCCGTGGTGGACGCGAAGACCGCCGAAACCCCTTCGGTGGTCCGGCTTGCTCTTTCGCCGAAATGTTAGCGTTAACACCGGACGTTTCCCGCCGTTTCCGCGGTTCGGGAACCGCGCTGCTCCCGCGCACCGGTGCTCGCCGTCCCCACGGAGGTGACCCATGACTGTCCTCGACCTTCCCGGTCCGCGGCCGACCCTGGCCGACGTGGCCCGCGCCGCCGGTGTCTCGTCGGCGACGGCATCCCGGGTGCTCAACGGATTTCCGCAGGTCCGTGCGGAAACCCGGCGTCAGGTCGAACAAGCCGTCCGCACCCTCGGCTACGTCCGGCAGCGCGCGGCCCGGGGCGGCGACGGCACCGCGACGGGCACGGTCGCCGTCGTGATGTGCGAGGACGGGCTGCGCCTGTTCTCCGACCCGTTCTTCGGCCGGATCATGCGGGGCATCGACCGGGAGCTGACCGCGGCCGGCCGGCAGTTCGTGGTGCTGATGATGCAGGCTTCGGCGCAGGCGCCCGCCTTCCGCTACCTCGCCGGCGGGCACGTCGACGGCGCGCTGTTCGTGAGCACGCACGCGCGCTGCACGGCGGCCTTGTCGCGGGCCGACTTCCCGGTCGTCAGCGCCGGGCGGCCGATGGGCCCCGACCCCGCTCGCCACACCTACGTGGACGTGGACAACCGCGGCGGCGCCGAGGCGGCCGTGCGCCACCTCCAGGCCACCGGGCGGCGGCGGATCGTCACCGTCGCGGGCCCGAAGGACATGGCCCCCGGCCAGGACCGCCTCGCCGGCTACGCCGCGGCGATCTCCGGGACCCGGGTGGTGGACCCGCGATCGGTGGCCCACGGCGACTTCGGCCAGGCCTCCGGCGAGCACGCGATGTACCGGCTGCTCGACCGGCGGCCGGACCTGGACGCGGTGTTCGCCGCGTCCGACGTGATGGCGGTGGGCGTGCTGCGCGCCCTGCGCCGGGCGGGCCGGCGCGTTCCCGACGACGTCGCGGTCGTCGGCTTCGACAACTCGCCGGTGTCCCTGACGACCGACCCGCCGCTGACGACGGTGAGCCAGCCGGTGGAGGCGCTGGGCGCCCGGGCGGCGGGCGAGCTCCTGGCGGTGATCGACGGAACGGCGAGCCGGCCGCGCCGCGTGGTCCTGCGGACCACGCTCGTGGTCCGCGAGTCGGCGTGAGGAGCGTGTGAAGCCGTTTGCGGCTCCCTGGTTTTTGCGCCCGCTTCACGGTTGAATACCTCGAATCGTGCGGCCGCGTGTTGACACGACGGCCGGCGCAAACGGATGCTCGGCGTACCGGCCGGACGGCCGAACCCCCGGACCGGCACAGGGAGACAGCCGAGCGATGACGACCGTTTCGGTGAATCCTCCCGGGGTGTCCTGATGGAACCGGACCTCGTCGAAATCACCGCCACCGTGCCGCACAGCCCCGCCGCGGTGTGGACGATCGTCGGCAGCCCGCACCTGTACCCGCGGTTCGTCCGCGGGATCACCGCGTGCGAGCTGGTTTCCGAGGCCACCGGCCGGGGTGCCCGCTACCGGTACCGCGCCGGCGGCGAAGGCGAGGCCGAGGTCTTCGTCCACCGCCGCGACGAGCACCTGGCGTGGTCCGGCCCGCAGCACCGGATGTCGGTCGTGCTGCGCCCGGTCCCCGGCGGCTGCGCGCTCACCATCCTGCTGACGCTGCCGGCCGGCCGGTCGACGGCGGTCCCGCGGATCCGGCAGCGGATCCTGGACGCCGTCGCGGCGATCAGCGACCACCTCGGCGGCGTCCCCGCGGCGGACCCCCTGCCGCCCCGCCCGTCGAAGCGCGAACTCGCGCGGATCCTGGTCAGGGCCGGGGTCCTCACCCCGGCCCAGCCCACCGGGACGCTGCGGCAGCTGCGGTCGGTGGGCCGCTGGGGCTCGACGCTGGCCGGCGGCTACGAAGCGGTGGCCCGGCGCGCGCCGGACTCCCTCGCGCTGTGCGACGAGCGGTCCGAGCGGACCTTCGGCGAGGTCGACGACCGCACCACGCGGCTGGCCGCGGTGCTGCAGCGCCACGGCACCACCGAGGGGTCACGGGTACTCCTGATGTGCCGCAACCACAACGCGATGGTCGAGGCGATGATCGCCTGCAGCAAGCTGGGCGCGGACGTCGCCCTGATGAACACCGGACTGGCGCTGGGACAGGCCGCCGAGTTCGCCCTCCGGCACGGGTCCCGGCTGGTGCTCGCCGACGCCGAGTTCGCCGCCCTGCGCGAGCGGCTGCCGCCGGAGATCCCGCAGTTGTGGACGTGGCCGCCCGGCGGCTGGAACGGCCCGACCATCGAAGAACAGATCGAGGCCGAGCCGCTCACCCGGATCGCGCCGCCGGCGAAGCCCGGCCGGCTCGTCGTGCTGACCTCGGGCACGTCGGGACCGCCGAAGGGCGCGCGCCGCCCGACGCCGAACAGCGTCGCGGACGCCGCCGCCGTGCTGTCGGAAATCCCGCTGCGGGCCGGGGAACCGATCCTGGTGGCCGCCCCGCTGTTCCACACGTGGGGCCTGGCCGCGCTCCAGCTCGGCATGGCGCTGCGGGCCGGGCTGGTGCTGCCGCGGCGGTTCGACCCGGAAGCGACGCTGGCGATGGTCGAACGGCAGCGCTGCACGGCGTTGTTCGCGGTGCCGACGATGCTGCGGCGGCTGCTCGACCTGCCGGAGCACATCCGGGCCCGCTACGACGTTTCCTCGCTGCGGGTGGTCGCCAGCTCGGGCGCGACCCTGCCGGGCCGGCTGGGCGAGGAGTTCATGGACACTTTCGGCGACATCCTCTACAACCTGTACGGCTCGACGGAGGTGTCGTGGGCGGCGATCGCCGGACCGCACGACCTCCGCGCGGCCCGCGGCACGGCCGGCCGGCCACCGATCGGCACGGCGATCCGCGTCCTCGACCGCGCGGGCACTCCGGTGCCGCCCGGCGCGACGGGCCGGCTCTACGTCGGCAACCGGCTGCTGTTCGACGGGTACACCGACGGCGAGCAGCTCGACGTCCGCGACGGCCTGATGGACACCGGCGACCGCGGGTACGTCGACGCGAACGGCCTCCTGTTCGTCCAGGGTCGCGAGGACGAGATGATCGTTTCCGGCGGCGAAAACGTGGCCCCGGCCCCGGTCGAGGAGGTCCTGCTGACCTTGCCGGAGGTCCGCGAAGCGGCGGTGGTCGGGGTGCACGACCCGAAGTACGGCCAGCGCCTGGCCGCGTACCTGGTGCTCGTCCCGGGCGCGCAGCTGGACGCCGACACGGTGCGGTCCCACGTGCGCGAGCGGCTGGCGCGGTTCGCGGTGCCACGGGACGTCGTGTTCGTCGAGGAGCTGCCGCGCAATGCGACGGGCAAGGTCGTGAAGCGCGCCCTGCGCCGCAACTACCGCTGGTGACCGGGTTTCTGTATGTACACAAAGGATGCGGCGGGCTGTTCGATGCGGCGGAATTCCGCGTACCGGTGGTTCTCAGGCCGGGCAGCTGACGTCCTGCGGGGGTAGCGCGAGTGTGAGCAGATAACGGTCGACGGCCGCGCGCGTGCAGGCATTGCGCGGGTAGACCCCGTGGCCCGAGCCCTCGTAGGTCAGCAACGTCGTGTTCGCCGGCGCCTGGCGGTGGATCGACAGCGCCCAGGCGTACGGGGTCGCCGGGTCGTACCGGGAGTTCAGCATCAGAAGGTGTGGCGCCCGCGCGATGTCCAGCCGGTGCGGCGGGTTCGCCGGCGGGCCGTGGACGCCCAGGCACGCCATGGCCTCGCCGTGGCCCAGCGTGCTGCCGCGCATGATCGGGCCGCGGCGCAGCTCTTCGGCGTGCAGCGCGGAGTACTGCGCGAAGTCCCGGATCCGGAGGTCGAAGTCCTGGCAGACGACGGCCAGCCGGATCGAGGCGTAGTTGTAGGAGAACTGCGCGGTCACCGGCGGGTTCCCGGCCGCGGCCTCGGCGATCGCCTGGGCGGCGTCGTCCCAGTCCGGGCCGTACATGTCCTTCAGCACCCGGTCGCGCAGGTCGCTGCGCGCCGGCGCTCCGATCACCGAGAGGGCCTGCTGCCAGACGGCGAAGACGTCTTGACCGTGCAGCGCGCAGGTCGTCGTCCGGTCGCACCACGCGGCGAACCGGCGGAACACCCCGTCCGCGGCGGCGGCCCGGTCGCCGAGGAACCGGTCGAGGCCGGCGCTGTGGTCGATGGAGCTGTCGAGCACCATCGCCCGCACGCGGTCGCCGTGCTGTTCGGCGTACTGCTGGCCGAGCAGCGTGCCGTAGGAGATGCCGAGGAAGCTGAGCTGCGGCTCGCCGAGCGCGCGGCGCAGCGCGTCCATGTCCTGGGCGTTGGCCGCGGTGTTCGCGTGGTCGAAGACGGGCCGGTTGCGGGCGCGGCAGGTGGAAATCGCCTGCTCGCTGTACTTCCGCAGCGCGGCGAACTCGGTGCGGTCGGCCGGCTCGTCGCCGGGCGGCGGGCCCGTGTCCGGGCAGTCGATGAATTCGCTGTGGCCGGTGCCGCGCACGTCGAAGCCGACGACGTCGAACCGGGCCTGGACCTCCGGGCTGAAGAAACCCGGCGTCAATGCGAATTCCGCATTCGAGGAGCCGGGACCGCCGAGATCGGCCAGCAGCACTCCGAGGCGGTGCGCGGAATCCGTGGCGCGGTGCCGGGCCACGGCGAGCGTGATCGTGGGTCCGGTGGGGGAGTTCCAGTCCAGCGGCACCCGCAGCGTGCCGCACTCGCCGTCCGGCGGCGCGGGGCTGTCGGGGTCGTCGGGGCAGGCGGACCACACGATCGGCGACGGTGTCCAGCCTGCACCGGTCACGGCGGGTGCGGCGCCGGTCAGCAGGAGTGCGCTCGCCAGAACGGTTCCCAGCACCCCGCGGCTCCTCCCCGGCTTCTTCCCGTGACGACCCGGACCCCGCCGACGGTAGGGCGTCCGGGGTCCGGCCCACAAGAGCCGATCGGCCGGGGGGAGCGTTCCCGGCCGTCGGCTGCGTTGCTATTCCGGCGCGATCGTTTCCGGCGGCGGGCTCGAGCGGCCACGGTGATTCGGTGGTGGTGTTCTTTCCGGCGGTGCTGTTCGTGCGGTCCGCGCGGCAAGAACTGCCGTAATCGGGAGTCAGGCGGCGGCTTTCCTGCGCTTTCGCGAAGCGGGCGCGGACGATTCCGGCTCACTGCCGTGCACCCGCTCGTAGGCGGCGACGACTTCGGAGGAGAGCCGTCCTCGTTCGGAGACTTCGTAGCCGTTCGCGTTCGCCCAGGCCCGGATCCGCTGGTTCCGCTCCCGATCGGCGGCGGTGGTGGACTGCCCGGTGGCCACCCGCACCTTCCGCCCGCCGACCCGACGGCCGGCGCCGATGTAGCGGGCCAGTTCGTGCCGCAGGGCGGACGCGTTCCGGTCCGAGAGGTCGATTTCGAAGGTGACGCCGTCGAGGCTGAACTGGACTGTCTGGGCGGCGGTGCTGCCGTCGATGTCGTCGAGGATCTCGACCGAGACTTTCTGGGCCACTTGGGTGCTCCTCCGGTGGATGTGCGCTCGAGAACGCGAACAGCACAATGCGTTCGCCGGAAGTGTATCCACAACCGGCGCGAAAGGGAATTCAACTCGCCGCGAAACAACGCGGGTCCGTTCGGCGTAATTGCCCGCATCGGTCCAGGAAGCAGGCGCGGGAGGCGGGGAGGGTGGGGGAGGGGAAATGAGCAAGGTCGCCTTAATGGGTGAAGAACGACTCCGGTCGGGTGGTGGGTCCGGGGTGTGCTGTGGCGTGGCGGCGTTGGTGCTGGTGCGGGTCGGTGGGGGTCTACTGTGGACGTCCATTCCGGACGGGGTTGGGTGGGTTCTGATCTTTTTGCGTTGCGGGAATGTTGTCGGAGGTGGCGAGGGGTTCGGAGTCTGGGCGGTGTGCGGGGGTGTGGAAAGGGTGAGGGTGGTCGGCCCAGTGCCGCTTGTCTGCCGACCCCGCGGCTGCCGCTGGGGGGACTCGCGTGCCCGGTGGGCCGGGTTGGCTGCTCGGCCCTTGCGGTTTGGTTGCTGGCTTCCTGCCGGGCTCGTGACTCTGCGCTGCTCTGCATCGATCGCGCGGGAGTTCCGCCCGCTGGGGGATATCCGCGGGTTTGGAGGGGCAGTGGGGGCTCGCGGGTCGCTCGCCGACTCTTGCCCGGTGGCCTCCGGGCGCGCCGGGTGGCACCAGTCCGCCGGGTGGGTTCCGAGGTCCTCCGGCCGCCGTTGGCCCGTCGCGGTGGCTTCCGGGCTGCTGGTCCCGAGGGTCTCGCGGGGGAGGGCTGCCAGGGGCACCGGTCTCGCTGGTCCCGTGGGGGTGACCTTCGAGGGCCGCCGGTCTCGCTTGCCCCGCCGGGGTGGCCTCCGAGGGCGGCTGGCCCCGAGGGTTTCGCGGGGGTGGGCGCCGGTCCGATTGGTTCCGCGGCGGTGGGCTGCGAGGGAGCTGGCCTTGCGAGTGGGCTGCGGCGGCCGCCGGCCCGGCTGGCCCCGCAGGGGGCCGCGAGGCTCACCGGTCTTGCGGCAGCGACCTCCGAGGGCGACTGGTTCCGCTGGGCTCGCGAGGTGGGGCGCCGGTCCGGTTAGTCACGCGGGGGTGGGCTGCGAGGGGCGCTGGCCTTGCGGCGGGCTGCGGAGGCCGCCCGGTCCCGTCTGGTTTCGCAGGCGTGGGCCGTGACGGCCGCCCGTCTCGCGGAGGTGGGTGCGAGCGCCGCCGGGCGAACACCGCCGCACCGGATCTCCACCATCATGCGCCGCCACCGAACGGGCACCCGCTCCACCGGGGCGCTCCCGTCCATCAGGGCGCCCCACCGCGGAAGAGGACGTTAACCTTCCGGTTCCGCAGAACACAACCGACCCGAGTGCCCAAGCCGGCGACCGTTCAAACCGCGTCCCACGCATTCCCGCGTCACCTTTGTCCGCTTGACGACCCCCGCGAAGGATCTGCTCCTGGAGGGTCTTCGATCGATCATTTCGGTGATCTGGGCTTCTCTTCCGCGTTACCCGCCAAACGGGTGACGTGCAGTAAGCTGAAGCACAACTGCCGAAAACTTGCTTACTGCGCGCCGCCGGGCCGGCCGTCACCCGGGTGACGATGGGGTCTTCGCAGGTAGGCGCCCTGCAGTAAAGTCAAACCTCCCAATCGAGGTAACATTTTCCGGCAGAAGAGTGAACAATAACCGACGCCGTACTACTCGCTGTCCGGGTATACCTGCGCGATTTTTGGACATTTTCGCCAATGCTCCGTTCGGCGGTACGAGCAACGCGTTCTCTGGGTAGCGTGATGCCAATCCGGCTGGTCTTGGGGGCTCTTGACTGCCGGGTGACCGACCTGTTGCACGAAGAACGCCGGTTGTCGCGAGCGTTCGGCGGTCGCTGGGGCCTAATCGGCACAGCGGGGGTGCCGCCGAAAACGGAACTGTTTCCGAGGTCGCCGCGCGGCTGTCAACGGTGGAAAGGATCAATGTGTCACGCGCTCGTTCCTGCAGGTTCGCCCGGTGGGGGGCACCCCGGGCGGATTTGTTGAACGAGTGGCAAGAAGCCGCCGGGCGGGGCCCGGTATTCCTGGCGACCGGCCTCACCTGCGTGTCGTCTCCCAGCGCCCGGACGCGCCTGCGCTGACCTCATCCGTGCTCGAAAGGTTCCTGCAATGCCGCGATACGACGTCTCGGTTCCCGACGCCGACGACGACAGATCGGTCCCCGCGCGTACCCTCGCCGGGCTGTTCGAAGCGCAAGCCGCGCGCACCCCGGCGGAACCGGCGCTGACCGGCGCCGACGGCACCTTTTCCTACGCGGCGGTCAACGCGCGGGCGAACCGGCTGGCGCGGCTGCTGATCCGGCACGGGGCCGGCCCGGAGCGGGTCGTCGCGCTCGTCCTGCCGCGGTCGGCCGACCTGATCGTCGCCGAGCTGGCGGTGGCCAAGGCCGGTGCCGCCTTCCTGCCCGTCGACCCCGACCAGCCCGCCGAGCGCATCTCCTTCGTGCTCGACGACGCCGACCCCGTGCTCGTGGTCACCCGCGGAACCACCCGCGAAAGACCCGGCAGCACCACCCTCGACCTCGGCGAACCGGGCCTGCTCGACAACACCGACACCGAAGCCGACAGCAACACCGACACCGACGCCGACCCCACCGACGCCGACCGCACCCGCCCCCTGCACCTCGACCACCCGGCCTACCTGATCTACACGTCCGGCTCGACCGGCGTGCCGAAGGGCGTGCTCGTCACCCACCGCGGCCTGGCCGGCTTCTTCGCCGCCATGCGCGAGCACTACGACGTGCGCCCCGGCGACCGGGTCCTCGAGTTCTCCTCGCCGAGCTTCGACGCCTCCGTCCTCGAGCTCGGCATGGCGCTGCCGCACGGGGCGGCGCTGGTCGTGCCCCCGCCGGGCCCGCTGCTGGGCGATCGGCTCGCCGACGTCCTGGCCGAACACGGAGTCACCCACGCGCTCATCCCGCCCGTCGCGCTGGCCACGCTGCCGAAGCACGCGCTGCCGGACTTCCGCACGGTGATCGTCGGCGGGGACGCCTGCCCGCCCGAACTGGTCCGGACCTGGGCGCCCGGGCGCCGGATGATCAACTCCTACGGTCCCACCGAGTTCACCGTCGTGGCCACCTGGAGCGATCCGCTCGTCCCCGGCGGCACGCCGCCGATCGGCCACCCGCTGCCGGACGCCACCGCCTACGTCCTCGACGAGGCCCTGCGCCCGGCCGCCACCGGCGAGCTCTACGTCACCGGTCCGGGACTGGCCCGCGGCTACCTCGACCGGCCCGGCCTGACCGCGAGCCGGTTCGTCGCCGACCCCTTCGGCGGCCCCGGCGCCCGGATGTACCGGACCGGCGACATCGTCCGCCGAACGGCCGACGGCGAGCTGGAGTTCGTCGGGCGCGCCGACCACCAGGTCAAGATCCGCGGTTTCCGGATCGAACCCGGCGAAATCGAGGCGCTGCTCCTGCAGCAAGAAGGCGTCCGCGAGGCCGTCGTCGTCGCCCGCGAGGACCGCGTCAAGCGCCTGGTCGCCTACTTCGCCGGGGACGCCGATCCGGCGGACCTGCGCGCCGCCGCGGCCGACCGGCTGCCGCCGTACATGGTCCCGGCCGCCTTCGTCGTGCTCGACGCGATGCCGCTGACCCACCACGGCAAGCTCGACCGCGACGCGCTGCCCGAACCCGACTGGCAGGCCCAGGTCCGCGCCGCCCACACCGCGCCCCGCACCCCGGCCGAGCACGCCCTCGCCGAGATCTGGGCCGACGTGCTGGGCGTACCGGACGTCGGGGTCGACGCGGACTTCTTCGAACTCGGCGGCGACTCGATCCTCGGGGCCCGCGCGCTCGCCCGGATCCGCGCCCGCTTCGGCGCCGAACTCTCCCCGCGGGTCGTGTTCGACGCCCGCACCATCGCGAAGCTCGCCGAGCTGCTGCCCGACGGCGGCGCCCCGGCCGGCCGGATCGAGCCGGCGGTCCACGACGCCGTGGTGCCGCTGTCGCCGGTCCAGCGCCGGCTGTGGGTCATGGACCAGCAGAACCCCGGCAGCACCGAATACAACGCCGGGGTCGGCCTCACCCTCGAAGGTCCGCTGGACCGCGACGCGCTGCGCGCCGCCCTGGACGCGCTCGCCGCACGGCACGAGTCGCTGCGGACGACGTTCCGGACCGTCGACGGCGAGGGCGTCCAGGTCGTCGCCGACGACGGCACCATCCCGCTCGAGGAGGCCGACGCCGAGGCGGACCTGGACGCGCAGCTCGCGGCCGAACTGGACCGTCCCTTCGACCTGACGACCGGGCCGCTCACGCGGGCCACGCTGATCCGCCGCGGCGAGGAGGAGCACCTGCTCCTGCTGTGCCAGCACCACATCATCACCGACGGCTGGTCGGTCGGCCTGCTGGTCGACGAGTTCGCCGCGCTGTACGCGGGGGAGAAGCCCGCCCCGCTGGAGATCGGCTACCGCGACTACTCCCGCTGGCACCACGACCGGCTCGCCGGCTCGCTGCGGGAGCAGCAGCTGGGCTACTGGCGCGCGCAGCTCGCCGGCCTCGAACCGCTCGACCTGCCCACCGACCGGCCCCGCCCGCCGGTGCGATCCGCCGAGGGCGCGATCCGCCGGTACGCCCTGCCCGCGGACCTCGCCCGGCAGCTCGCCGAGCTGGGCCACGACACCGGCGCGACGCTGTTCACGACGCTGACCGCGCTCGTCCAGGTGCTGCTGGCCCGCTACACCGGGCAGGACGACGTCGCCGTCGGCACCGCGGTGTCCGGCCGCGACCACGACCAGCTCGAACGGCTCGCCGGGTTCTTCGTCAACACCCTCGTCCTGCGGTCCGCGGTCGATCCGGCCGAGCCGTTCGACCACTTCCTCGACCGGGTCAAGGAGACGACGCTGGCGGCCTTCGCCGCCGCCGAAGTTCCCTTCGACCAGGTCGTCGACGACCTGCGGCCGGCTCGTGACCCGAGCCGGACCCCGCTGGTGCAGGTCCTGCTGGTACTGCAGCAGGACCTGGTCCGGCCCCGGGAGGCGGGCGCCCTCCGCCTGGGCGAGCACGACCTGCCCCGCCCCCGGGCCCGGTTCGACCTCGTGCTGGAGTTCCAGCCGCAGGGTCGCAGCTTCGCGATCGAGTACGACACCGCGCTCTTCGACGCCTCGACCGTCGACCGCTTCGCCGGGCACCTGCGGGCGCTGGCCGAGGCGGTGGTCGCCGGGCCGCACCGGCCGGTGGCCGAACTGCCGCTGATGGGGTCCGCCGAACTGGCCCACCTGACCGAGCTGTCGCACGGGCCGGTGTTCGAAGCCCCGGCCGCCACGCTGCCGCAGCTGTTCGAGGCCCAGGCCGCCCGCACCCCCGACGCGGTCGCGGTCGTCTGCGAAGGCCGCTCGCTGACGTACCGGGAGCTCGACGCGCAGGCCAACCGGCTCGCCCGGGTCCTCGTCGAGCGGGGCGCCGCGCCCGAGCGGTTCGTCGCCGTTTCGCTGCCGCGCACCGAGCGGATCCTGGTGGCCCTGCTCGGGGTGCTGAAGTCCGGCGCCGCCTACCTGCCGGTCGACCCGGCCTACCCGGCCGACCGCAAGGAGCTGATCCTCGAGGACGCCGCCCCGGCCCTGCTGCTCACCCCGGACGGCCGCGGCCCCGGCTCGGTGCCCGCCCTCGCCTTCGACGACCCCGCCCTGCTCGACGCCCGGGCGGACACGCCGCTCGCCCGCGCCACGAACCCGGACCACCCCGCCTACGTGATCCACACGTCCGGCTCGACCGGCCGCCCGAAGGGCGTCGTGATCGCCCACCGCAGCGCCGCGAACCTGATGGCCTGGGCCGGACGCGACTTCGAGGACGTCTTCCGCCCCGGGTCGACCGTGGTCGCTTCGACGTCGCTCAACTTCGACGTCTCGGTGTTCGAGGTCTTCGCGCCGCTGATGACCGGTGCCACCGTCGAAGTCGTGCGGGACGTGCTGGCCCTCGGCGAGGGCGAGCAGGACGGCCGGCCGGTCGGGCTGGTCAGCGGCGTGCCTTCGGCGTTCGCCCAGCTGCTGGCCCAGGGTGCGGTGTCGGTGCGGCCGTCCACTGTGGTCTTGGCCGGTGAAGCGCTCACGCTGCACGCGCTGCACGACATCCGGAAAGCCCTGCCGGACAGCCGGATCGCGAACATCTACGGGCCCACCGAGTCCACTGTGTACGCCACCGCGTGGTACCACGACACCGACCGGACGCCGCCGATCGGCCGCCCGATCGCCGGGATCCGCGCGTACGTGCTCGACCGCGGGATGCGCCGGGTGCCCGTCGGCGTCCCGGGCGAACTGCACCTCGGCGGCGCCGGCGTGGCCCGCGGCTACCTCGGCCGGCCGGGCCTGACCGCGGGCCGGTTCGTGGCCGACCCCTTCGGCGAGCCGGGGATGCGGATGTACCGGACCGGCGACGTCGTGCGCTGGACCGCCCGCGGCGAGCTCGAATACCTCGGCCGGGCCGACGACCAGGTCAAGATCCGCGGGTTCCGGATCGAACCCGGCGAAGTCGAAGCCGCGCTGCGCAAGCACCCGGACGTGACCGAGGCGGTCGTCGTCGCGCGCACCGACGCCGGGCACCAGCGCCTGGTCGCCTACGTCGTCCCCGCCGCCCCGGCGGACCTGCGGGAGTTCCTCGGCGCCTCGCTGCCCGCCCACCTCGTCCCGTCGGCGTTCGTGCCGCTCGAGCGGCTGCCGCTCAACCCGAGCGGCAAGCTCGACCGGCGCGCCCTGCCCGCCCCGGACTTCACCGGCGGCACCACCCGCGTCGCGCCGCGCACCGAGACCGAACGGCTGCTGGCCGCCATCTGGGCCGACGCGCTCGGCCTGCCCGAGGTCGGCGTCGAGGACAACTTCTTCGAGCTCGGCGGCGACTCGATCCTCAGCATCCGGCTCGTGTCCGAGGCCGCCAAGGCCGGCCTGTGGATCACGACCAAGGACGTCTTCCGGCACCAGACGATCGCCGCGCTCGCCGCGGCGGCCGGCGTGGCCGAGCCCGCAGCACCTGCGGCCGAGCGGCCCGCGGCGAGCGGCGAGGCGGTCGTCACCCCGATCCAGCACTGGTTCCTCGACACCGACCCGGCCGACCCGGACCACTTCGTCCAGCAGCTGACCGTCCGGCTCGCCGACGGCGTCGACGCCGACCGGCTGCGGGCGGCGGTGAACGCGGTCGTCGCCCACCACGACGCCTTCCGGCTGCGCTTCCGCAAGACGGCGGAAGGCTGGACGCAGGAACACGCCGAACCCGGCGAGACCGACGTCTTCGGCGCGGAGATCGACGTCGAACACGGCCCGCTGGTCAGCGCCGAACTCACCGGCACGGCCCTGCGCCTGGCCGTGCACCACCTGGTCGTGGACGGCGTCTCGTGGCGGATCCTGCTGGAGGACCTCGACCACGCCTACCACGGACGCGACCTCGGTCCCCGGACGACGTCCTTCCAGGAGTGGGCCGCCCGGCTCGCCGGGCACTCCTTCGACGGCGACCTCCCGTACTGGCGGACGGTCGACGGCGCCCAGATCCCGCTGGACACCGACGGCGACGGCACGGTGGGGAGCACCCGGACGGTCACCACCCGCCTGGACGCCGAGCTGACCCGGGCGCTGCTGCAGGACGTCCCGGGTGTCTACCGCACCCAGGTCAACGACGTGCTGCTGATCGCGCTCGGCGGGGCCCTGCGGCGCTGGACCGGCGCCGGGACGGTGCTGGTCGACCTCGAAGGCCACGGCCGCGAGGACCTGTTCGACGACGTCGACCTGTCCCGCACGGTCGGCTGGTTCACCTCGCTGTTCCCGGTCGCGCTCGACGTCCCGGACGGCGACGTCGCGGCCCGGCTGAAGTCCGTCAAGGAGCAGCTGCGCGCGATCCCGGCCCGCGGCCTGTCCTACGGCGTGCTGCGCCACCTCGCCGGAACCGCGCCCGCGGTGACGCCCCGGCTCAGCTTCAACTACCTCGGCCGCTTCGAGGCCGGAGGCGAGCTCTACCGCGGCCTCGAGCGGGAGCTGGAACTCGAGCAGAATCCCGCCGACGTCCGCGCGCACGCCGTCGACGTCGTCGCCCGGGTCACCGACGGCTGCCTGGAGATCTCCTGGTTCTACTCCGACCAGCTGCACGACGAGGCCACGATCCGCGCGGCCGCGGGCGACCTCGTCGACGGGCTGGCCGGGATCGTCGAGCACTGCACGCGACCGGGGGCCGGCGGCCGCACGCCGTCGGACTTCCCGCTGGCCGCCCTCGACCAGGCTGCGGTGGACCGGCTCGCCGGCGACGGCCGCGACGTCGAGGACATCTACCCGCTGACCCCGGCCCAGGCCGGCATGCTGTTCCACCGGCTCACCGGCGGTGGCCGGCACGCCTACCTCCAGCAGGTGACGTTCGTGCAGAGCGATGTCCCCGACCTCGAAGCGCTGGGCCGCGCCTGGCAGCGGGTGGTGGACCGGACCCCGGTCCTGCGCACCCGGGTGGTCTGGGACGGCCTCGACGAGCCCGTGCAGGTGGTCCACCGGCAGGTCAGGGTGCCGATCGAGTACCGCGACTGGACCAGCGAGCCCGCCGACCTCGACGCCGTGCTGGCGGCCGACCGGGACGCCGGCCTCGACCTGGGCGCGCTCCCGCTGATGCGGCTGCTGCTCGCGCGCGTCTCGGCGACCGAGGTCCGCGCGGTCTGGACGTTCCACCACCTGCTGCTCGACGGCTGGAGCCTCTTCCAGGTGCTCTCCGACGTCGCGGCGGCGCACGCCGGGCGCGACCTGCCGACGCGGCGGCCGTTCCGCGACCACGTCCGGTGGCTGTCCGAACAGGACGGACCGGCGGCGGAAACCTACTGGCGCGAGCGGCTTTCCGGACGCCCGGAGCCGGCCCGGCTGCACACTGACCGCGCGCCCGGCGGCCACCCGGTCGAATCGACGGCGTCGCTGCGGGTCGAGCTGCCCGCCGGGCCGCTGCGCACCGCCGCGCAGCGCCACGGGCTGACCCTCAACACGCTCGTGCAGGGCGCCTGGGCGGTGCTGCTGGCCCGCCACACCGGACGGCCGGAGGTCTGCTTCGGCACCACGGTCGCCGGGCGGCCCGCCGAACTGCCCGGGGCCGGCGAGATCACCGGCATGTTCATCACCACGCTGCCGGTCGTCGCCGACGTCGACGAGCGGGCGGCGGCCGTGGACTGGCTGCGCGCCCTCCAGGACACCCAGGCCGAGGCCCGGCGGTTCGACCACCTCTCCCTGGCGCGCCTGCAGAACTGGGGCGGCGAGTTCGACACGCTGCTGGTGTTCGAGAACTACCCGGTCACCGCGGAACTCGGGCTGCGCGACCTGCGGGGCGTCGAGACGACCAACTACCCGCTCAGCGTCGTCGCCTACCCCGGGCCGGAGCGCCTGGAGTTCCTGTTCGGCTACGACCCGCAGCTGTTCGACGCCGAGACGGTCGCCGGGTTCGCCCGGCACCTGCAGACCCTGCTGGCCGAGTTCGCGACCCGGCCGCAGGAGCCGCTCGCCCGGCTGCGCATGCTGACCGGCGCCGAGCAGCAGGAGGTCGTGGACCTCGGGACCGGCGCCGCGCAGGACCACCCGGACGCGACCGTGCCGTCGCTGTTCGCCGAGCAGGTCCGCCGCACGCCGGACGCGGTCGCCGTCACCGGCGCGGAAACGCTGACCTACGCGGAGCTGGACGCCCGCGCGAACCGGCTGGCCCACCGCCTGCTCGCCCTCGGGGCGCAGCGGGACGGACTGGTCGGGCTGCTGCTGGGCCGCTCGGCCGACGTCGTCGTCGCCGAACTGGCGGTCCTCAAGGCCGGCGGCGCCTACCTGCCGCTGGACGCCCGCGCGCCCCGCAGCCGGCTGACGGCGCTGCTCGACGGCGTCCGCCTGCTCGTCACCGACGACGACGGCCGGGCGCTCGCGGCGGAAGTCCACAGTGGACCCGTGGTGTCGGTCGACGAGGTCGGCGACGAGCCGACCGAGACGCCGGATGTCGTGCTGCGGCCGGAAAACCTGGCGTACGTCATGTACACCTCGGGGTCGACGGGCACGCCCAAGGGCGTGGCCGTCAGCCACCGGGCCGTCGTCGGGCTGGCCCGGGAGAGGGCCTTCGCCGACCCGGCCCACCGGACCGTGCTCATGCACTCCGCGCTGGCCTTCGACGCCTCGACGTACGAGCTGTGGGTGCCGCTGCTCGGTGGCGGCCGGGTGGTCGTCGCCCCGCCGGGGGACGTCGACGCCGACGTGCTGCGCCGCGCGATCACCACGCACGGTGTAACCGCGCTGTTCATCACCGCGGGGCTGTTCCGCGTGCTGGCGCAGGAGGACCCCGGCTGCCTGCGCGGGGTCCGCGAGGTGTGGACCGGCGGCGAGGTGGTCCGGCCGGCCGCGGTGCACCAGGTCGCGGAAGCCTGCCCGGGCCTCACCGTGGTGGACGTCTACGGGCCCACCGAGACCACGACGTTCGCCACCCGGTTCCCGCTGCCCCCGGGCGAGCCGGTGCCGGACGTGCTGCCGATCGGGCGGCCGCTGGACGACACCTCGACCCACGTCCTCGACCACGGGTTGCGGCCGGTGCCGCCGGGTGCCGTCGGCGAGCTGTACTTGGCCGGCAGCGGGCTGGCCCGCGGTTACCTCGGGCAGCCGGGGCTGACGGCGGAACGGTTCCTGGCCGACCCCTTCGGCGCGCCGGGCGCGCGGATGTACCGCACCGGTGACCTCGTGCGGTGGACCCGCGCCGGGGTGCTCGAGTTCGTCGGCCGCGCCGACGACCAGGTGAAGATCCGCGGCTTCCGCGTCGAACTCGGGGAGATCGAGACCGCGCTGACCGCGCACCCCGAGGTGACCGAGGCCGTCGTCGTCGCGGCGGAGTCCGGCGGGTCCAAGCGGCTCGCCGCCTACGTCGTCGCGACCGGGACGCCGGACCTGCGCGAGTTCCTGCTGCGGTCGCTGCCGGACTACCTCGTCCCGGCCGTGTTCGTGCCGCTGGAAGCGTTGCCGCTCAACCGGAACGGGAAGGTCGACCGCCGGGCGCTGCCCGCCCCGGACTTCGTCTCCGGGCTGGGCTACCGCGCGCCCGCCTCCGACGCCGAACGGCTGCTCGCCGGCATCTGGGCCGAGGTGCTGCGGGTGGAGCGCGTCGGCGCCGACGACAACTTCTTCGAGCTCGGCGGCGACTCGATCCTGAGCATCCAGGTCGTCTCCCGGGCCCGCCGGGCCGGCCTCGACCTGATGCCGGGCCAGGTCTTCGACCACCCGACCGTCGCCGCGCTCGCCCTCGCCGCCACCCCGGCCGCTCCCGCCGCGGCCGCCGCCGACGCCGGCCCGGTGACCGGTGCGGTGCCGCTGACGCCGGTGCAGCACTGGTACCTCGACCCGCGGCCGGTGCACCCCGAGCAGTTCGTCCAGTCCGTTTCGGTGGAGCTGCCCGCCGCGCCGGACCCGGCGGTGCTGCGCCGCGCGCTGCGCGATCTCCAGCTGCACCACGACGTCCTGCGGCTGCGCTTCACCGCCGACGGGCAGCACCACGCGCCCGACGCCGTGGACGTCCTCGACGCCACCATCGACCTCGAACGGGGGCCGCTGCTGCGCGCCGAGCTGGCCGGCACGACGCTGACGCTGGCCGCGCACCACCTCGTCGTCGACGGCGTTTCGTGGCGGATCCTGCTGGAGGACCTGGAAACCCTGCTGGCCGGCGGCGAACTCCCGGCCAAGACGACGTCGTTCCGCGACTGGGCCCGCACGCTGGCCCGGCACGCCGCCGACGGCTTCTTCGACGACGAACTCGCCCACTGGACGGCGATCGACGCCGACCCGGCCCTGCCGGTCGACGCCGACGGCGAGAACACCTACGGCGCGGCCCGCTCGGTGGTCGTGCGGCTGCCCGCCGGACCCACCCGCGCGGTGCTGCACGACGTGCCGGGCGCGTACCGGACGCAGGTCAACGACGTCCTGCTGACCGCGCTCGGCCGCGTCCTGCGGGACTGGACCGGCCGGGACCGCGTGCTCGTCGACCTCGAAGGCCACGGCCGGGAGGACCTGTTCCCCGGCGTCGACCTGTCCCGCACGGTCGGCTGGTTCACCTCGATCTTCCCGGTCGAGCTGACCTCCTCCGGCGAGGACTGGGGCGAAGCCCTGAAGACGACGAAGGAACGGCTGCGCGCGATTCCCCGCCGCGGCCTCGGCTACGGCGCCCTGCGTCACCTCACCGGCACCGCCCCGCGCCTCGAACCGCGGATCAGCTTCAACTACCTGGGCCGCTTCGACCACGGCGGCGGCCTGGGCGGCGCCGCGCACCCCGAGCAGACCCGCGCGCACCAGCTCGACGTCGTCGGTGCGGTGGTCGGCGACGAGCTGGAACTGACCTGGCACTACGCGGACGGCGTGCACACCGAAGCGACCGTGCGCCGGCTGGCCGAGGCCCTCCTCGAAGCGCTCGGCGAGATCGTCGCGCACTGCGCCCGGCCGGACGCCGGCGGCCGCACGCCGTCGGACTTCCCCCTCGCCCGCCTCGACCAGGCCGCGGTGGACCGCCTCGCCGGCGACGGCCGGACGGTCGAGGACATCTACCCGCTCACCCCGATGCAGTCCGGCATGGTCTTCCACAGCCTCGTCGACGGCGCGGGCGGGACGTACCTCAACCAGGTGCGGCTGCGGCTGACCGGCGTCACCGACCCCGAGCGGTTCGCCCGGGCCTGGCAGCAGGTCGTCGCGGACACGCCGGTGCTGCGCACCCGGGTCGTCTGGGACGGCCTGGACGAGCCCGTGCAGGTCGTCGAGCGGTCCGTCCCGATCCCGGTCGTCCACCTCGACTGGACCGCACTGGACGACGCCGAGCGCGCCCGGGAGCAGGAGCGGTACCTCGAAGCCGACCGCGCCGAGGGCTTCGACCTGACGGCGGCCCCGCTGCTGCGGCTGGCGTTCGCCCGGCTGCCCGGCGGCGACGTCCTGCTCCTGTGGACGTTCCACCACGTGCTGCTCGACGGCTGGAGCGCCGCGCAGGTGTTCGGCGAAGTGTGCGCGCGGTACGCCGGTGCCGCCGGGGCCGGGCACCGCCCGCCGTTCCGCGAGTACCTGCGCTGGCTCGGCGAGCAGGACACCACGGCCGCCGAAATCCACTGGCGCGAGCAGCTCGCCGGGCTGCGGACCCCGACGCCGCTGCCCTACGACCGCCGTCCGGTGGAGGCGCACCGCGCGCGGTCCGCCGCGTCGGTCCGCGTGTCGGCACCCGCCGACGGGCTGCGGGAGCTGGCGCGGCGCGCCGGCCTGACGCTCAACACGATCGTCCAGGGCGCCTGGGGTCTCGTGCTGTCCCGCTACAGCGGGGAATCCGACGTCGTCTTCGGCACCACCGTCTCCGGACGGCCCGCCGAGCTGCCCGGCGTCGAGTCGATGGCCGGGCTGTTCATCAACACCCTGCCCGCGCCGGTGACCGTCCACGACGGACTGACCGTGGCGGACTGGCTGCGGGAGCTGCAGGCGGCCCAGGCGCGCTCGCGCCGGTTCGACTTCGTGTCACTGGCCCAGCTGCAGACCTGGGCCGGCGGCAGCACGCTGTTCGACAGCATCCTGGTGTTCGAGAACTACCCGTTCGACACCGAAGCCGTGGCCGCGTACGGGATCGGGCTGCACGAGGACGGCGAGCTGCAGCCGACCAACTACCCGCTCAGCGTCGTCGTCGCGCCGGGGGAGCGGCTGACGGTGTCGTTCGACCACGACCCGGACCTGTTCGACCGGGCCACGATCGAGCGACTGGCCGGGCAGCTCGTGCTGGCCTTGGAGCGGCTCGGCGCGAACCCCCAAGCCCGGGTCGGCGAGCTCGACCTGCTCACCGAGGACGACCGCGAGCGCGTGCTGCGGACCTTCAACGACACCGCCCACCCGGTGGCCGAAGCCACGGTCGTCGGCCGGTTCGCCGAGCAGGCCCGCCGGACGCCGGACGCCCTCGCGGTGGACGACCTGACCTACGCCGAGCTGGCCGCCCGGTCCGACGGGCTCGCCGGCCGGCTGGCCGAGCTCGGCGTCGGGGCCGAGGACCGGGTCGGGCTGCTGCTCGAGCGGTCGGCCGACGTCGTCGTGGCCGAACTGGCGGTGCTCAAGGCGGGTGCGGCGTACGTGCCGGTCGACCTGCGGGCCCCGGCGGCCCGGATGCGCCTGGTGCTGGCCGAAGCCGGCGTCGCCGTGGTGATTTCCGATCGGTCCTGTTCGGACGTCCATACCGGACCGGTGGTCCGGGTCGGCGAGACCGGCCACGGTGCGGTGCCGGGTGTCACCGTGCGCCCGGAAAACCTGGCGTACGTGATGTACACGTCCGGCTCGACGGGCCAGCCGAAGGGCGTGGCGGTGACCCACCGCGACATCGTGGCCCTGGCCTCGGACCGCTCGTTCGCGGGCGCGGCGCACCGGACGGTGCTGCTGCACTCGCCGCAGGCGTTCGACGCCTCCACCTACGAGGTCTGGGTGCCGCTGCTGAGCGGCGGCCGGGTGGTCGTCGCCCCGCCGGGCGACGTGGACGCCGACGTCGTGCGCGAGGTCGTCGCCGGGCGCGGGGTCACCGCGCTGTGGCTGACCGCCGGGCTGTTCCGCCTGCTGGCGCAGGAGGACCCGGCCTGCCTGCGCGGCGTGGGGGAGGTGTGGACCGGCGGTGACGTCGTCCCCGCCGCCGCCGTGCGCCAGGTGCGCGAAGCCTGCCCCGGGCTGACCGTCGTCGACGGCTACGGCCCCACCGAGACGACCACCTTCGCCAGCCGGTTCTTCGTGGCGCCGGCCGACGAGGTCCCGGACGCCATGCCCATCGGACGGCCGCTGGACAACATGGCCGCCTACGTCCTGGACGCCGGGTTGCGGCCGGTCGCGCCCGGGGTGGCGGGCGAGTTGTTCGTCGCCGGGGCCGGGGTCTCCCGCGGCTACCTCGGCCGGCCGGGCCTGACCGCGGACCGGTTCGTGGCCGACCCGTTCGGCGCGCCCGGCGCCCGGATGTACCGCACCGGCGACGTCGTGCGCTGGACCCGCGACCCGCTTTCCGGGGGTCCGGGTGGCGGAGCCCCCGGCCCGGGGCGAAGCCCCGGTTCTCACCGCGGCGTGCTGGAGTTCGTCGGCCGCGCCGACGACCAGGTGAAGATCCGCGGCTTCCGCATCGAACCGGGCGAGATCGAAACGGCACTGGCCGCCCACCCGGAGGTCGCCGAGGCCGTGGTGCTCACCCGCGACCGGCGCCTGGTCGCCTACGTCGTGACGGCCGGGCAGCCGGACCTGCGCGGGTGGCTGCAGCGCGACCTGCCCGACTACATGGTGCCCTCGGCGTTCGTCACGCTCGACGCGCTTCCCTTGAGCGCCAACGGGAAGGTCGACCGCAAGGCGCTCCCGGAGCCCGCCGCGGAGCCGGCGGCCGGGTACGTGCCGCCGCGCACCGAGACCGAGCGCGTGCTCGCCGAGGTCTGGGCCGACGTGCTCGGTGTGCCCGGCGTCGGCGTCGAGGACAACTTCTTCGAGCTCGGCGGCGACTCGATCCTGTCCATCCAGGTCGTCTCCCGGGCCCGGCGGCACGGCCTCGCGCTCACCCCGCGGGACCTGTTCGCCCACCAGACCGTCGCCGCGCTGGCCGTCGCCGCGGGCTCGGCCGCGGTCACCGTGGCCGAGCAGGGCCCGGTCACCGGGTCCGCCGCGCTGACCCCGATCCAGCACTGGTTCTTCGCCGGGGACTTCGGCGACCCCGACGGGTTCACGCAGTCGGTGCGGATCGAGCGGGCCGAGCCCTTCCACGTCGACACCCTGCGCGCGGCCCTGGCCACCCTGGCCGGGCACCACGACGCCCTCCGGATGCGGTTCACCGGCGGCGGCCAGGAGAACGCGCCGGTCGAGCCGGCCGAGTTCCTGGGCGCCGGGATCGACGTGACCCACGGGCCGCTGCTCACCGCCGAACTGCTGGCGCCCGCCGTCCTGCGGCTGACGGTCAACCACCTCGTCGTCGACGGCGTCTCGTGGCGGATCCTCCTGGAGGACCTGGAAACCGCCTACCGCGGCGGCCCGCTGCCGCCGAAGACGACGTCCTTCCGCGACTGGGCCAACCGGCTCGCGGAGCACGCCGAGGCGGGCGGGTTCGACGACGAACTGCCGTACTGGCGCACCGCGCTCGCCGTCGACCCGGCCCTGCCGGTCGACAGCGACGCCACCGGGGACGGTGCCGGCACGGTGACCACCCGCCTGGACGCCGAGCTGACGCGAGCACTGCTCCAGGACGTCCCGGGCGTCTACCGGACGCAGGTCAACGACGTGCTGCTGGCCGCGCTCGGCCGGGTGCTGGCCCGCTGGACCGGCCGCGACGGCGTGCTGGTCGACCTGGAGGGGCACGGGCGCGAGGACCTGTTCCCCGACGTCGACCTCTCCCGCACGGTCGGCTGGTTCACCTCGCTGTACCCGGTCGCGCTGCGGATCGGGGACGGCTGGGGCCCGCTGCTCAAGTCGGTGAAGGAACAGCTGCGCGCGGTGCCCCGCCGCGGGGTCGGCTACGGCGCCCTGCGGTACCTCACCGGGACCGCGCCCGCGCTCACGCCGCAGATCAGCTTCAACTACCTGGGCCGCCTCGACGGCGCGGCCGGCAGCCTCGACTCGGCGGTCGGGGAGGGCGCCGGCCGGGCGCACCTGCTCGACGTCGTCGGCCGGGTGGACCGGGACTGCCTGGAACTGACCTGGTACTACGCCCGCGACACGCACACCGCCGCCACGGTGGAGCGGCTGGCCGCCGAACTGGCGGCCGCACTGGGCGAAGCCGTCGCGCACTGCGCCGAGCCCGGCGCGGGCGGGCGCACGCCGAGCGACTTCCCGCTGGCCCGGCTGGACCAGCGGCAGGTCGACCGGATCGCCGGCGACGGCCGCGGCGTGGCCGACCTCCACCCGCTCACCCCGATGCAGGCCGGGATGGTCTTCCACGGCCTGTCCCAGGAGTCCCAGGGCGTCTACTTCGAACAGGTCACCGCCGTCCTCGACGGCGTGGCCGATCCGCGGGTGCTGGGCGAAGCCTGGCAGCACGTCGTCGACCGGACGCCGGTGCTGCGCGGCAGCGTCGTCTGGGAGGACGTCCCCGAGCCGCTGCTCGTGGTCCACCGCGAAGCGCGGGTGCCGGTCACCGAACTCGACTGGCGGGACCGCGACCGCGAGGCCGCCCTGCGCGAGCTGCTCGCCGAAGACCGCGCGCGGCCGTTCGACCTGACGGCGGCCCCGCTGCTGCGGGTCACGCTGGCCCGGCTGCCCGGCGACGCCGTCCAGCTCGTCTGGACCTTCCACCACGTCCTGCTCGACGGCTGGAGCGTCTTCCAGGTCCTTTCCGACGTCTGCACCGCGTACGCGGCCCTGCGCGACGGCACGCCGCCCGCGCTGCCGCACCGGCGGCCGTTCGGGGACTACGTCACGTGGCTGAGCGGCCAGACCGCCGAAGGCGCCGAAGAGTACTGGCGCCGGGAGCTCGCCGGCGTCACCGAGCCGACGCCGCTGCCGTACGACCGCGTGCCCGGCTTCGCCCACGAGACGAGCTCGTCGACGTGGGTCGGCCGCGACCTCGGCGAGGCGGCGACCGGCCGGCTGGCGGCGTTCGCCCGGCGCGAGCGGCTCACCGTCAACGCCGTCGTGCAGGGCGCCTGGGCGCTCCTGCTGGCCCGGCACAGCGGCGAGGACGACGTCTGCTTCGGGGCCACCGTGTCCGGGCGCCCGGCCGGGCTGGCCGGCGTCGACGACATCACCGGCATCTTCATCAACACGCTGCCGGTGCGGGTCACCGCCGACCCGGCGGCCCCGGTCGCCGGCTGGCTGCGCGGCCTGCAGACCGCCCAGGCCGAATCGCGCCGGTTCGAGCACATCCCGCTGACCGCGGTGCAGGCCTGGAGCGGGGTCGAGGGCGGCCGCAACCTGTTCGACAGCCTCGTGGTCTTCGAGAACTACCCGGTCACCGCGGACGACGTGGCGGCGCACGGCGTGCGGCTGCGCGAACTGCAGGCGATGGAGACGACCAACTACCCGCTCACCGTCGTGGCCGCGCCCGGCCCGCGCCTGTCGCTCGGCCTCGGCTACGACCCGGCGCTGTTCGACGAGCGCACGGTCGAGCGGCTGGCCCGGCAGCTCGAACACCTGCTGGAAGCGATCGCCGAAGACCCGGCCCGGCCGCTGCGGGAGTTCGGCGTCCTCGACGCCGCCGAACGCGAGCAGGTCCTCGTGGCGTTCAACGACACCGCCCACGAGGTTCCGCCGGTCACCCTGACCGAGCTGATCGAGGCGCAGGCGGCCCGTACGCCCGACGCCGTCGCGGTCGTCTCGCGCGAGGAGCGGCTCACCTTCGCCGAACTCGACGGACGCGCCGACCGGCTGGCCCGGATGCTGGCCGCCCGCGGAGCCGGGCCGGAGCGGATCGTCGCGCTAGCCTTGCCGCGGTCGGTGGAGATCGTGGTCGCGCAGCTGGCCGTGCTGAAGACGGGTGCCGCCTACCTGCCGGTCGACCCGGACTACCCGCCCGAGCGGATCGCGTTCATGCTCGCCGACGCGAACCCGGTCGTGGTCGTGTCCAAGCCGGGCACGCCGCTGCCCGTCGACGACGTGCTCGTCCTCGACGGCCCAGAGGTGGACGGTTCAGAGGCCCACGGCCCGGCCACCCCCTTGGGCCGGTCGGTGCCGCTGTCCGCACCGGCGTACGTCATCTACACCTCGGGCTCGACGGGCACGCCCAAGGGCGTCGTCGTCACCCACGCCGGCCTGGCGAGCTTCTCGAGCGCCGAAATCGCCCACTTCGACGTCCGGCCGGGCGATCGCGTGCTGCAGTTCTCCTCGCCGAGTTTCGACGCTTCGGTGCTGGAGCTGTGCATGGCGCTGCCCGCCGGGGCCGCGCTGGTCGTGCCGCCGCCCGGGCCGCTGCTCGGCGACCACCTGGCCGCCGTGCTGCGCGACGAAGGCGTCACCCACGCCCTCGTCCCGCCGGTGGCCATGGCGAGCGTGCCGGACGTCGAGCTGCCCGCGTTCCGCACCCTGGTGGTCGGCGGCGAGGCCTGCCCGGCCGACCTGGTGGCCCGCTGGGCGCCGGGCCGCCGGATGATCAACGCCTACGGGCCCACCGAAACCACCGTCGTGGCGACCTGGAGCGAGCCCCTCGAACCCGGGGCCACCCCGCCGATCGGCCGTCCGATCCGCAACACGCGCGTCCGCGTCCTCGACCCGGCCCTGCGGCCGGTGCCGATCGGGGTCGCGGGGGAGCTGTACGTCTCCGGCGCCGGCCTCGCCCGCGGGTACCTCGACCGGCCGGGGCTCACCGCCTCGCGGTTCCTCGCCGACCCGTTCGGGGCGCCGGGCACGCGGATGTACCGCACCGGCGACCTGGTGCGGTGGCGCGCCGACGGGACGCTGGAGTTCCTCGGCCGGGCCGACGACCAGGTCAAGATCCGCGGCTTCCGGATCGAGCCCGGCGAGATCGTGGCCGTGCTGCGCAAGCACGAGGGCGTCCGTGACGCGGCCGTGGTCGCGGACGGCCAGCGGCTGATCGCCTACGTCGTCGGCGAGGCGGCCGGCGGCCTGCGCGAACACGTCGCCGCCACGCTGCCGGCCCACTACGTGCCCGCCGCCTTCGTCCCGCTCGACGCGCTTCCGTTGACCGCCAACGGAAAGCTCGACCGGCGCGCGCTGCCCGCCCCGGAAGTCCCGGTGGACAGCGCGGAGTACGCGGCGCCGGAGACCGAGACCGAAGAAGTCCTCGCGGCCATCTGGGCCGAGGCACTGGACCTCGACCGGGTCGGCGTCCTGGACAACTTCTTCGCCCTCGGCGGCGATTCCCTGCGCAGCCTGCGGATCACCTCGATGACGAAGTCCGCCTTCGACGTCGAGCTCACCCCGAAGGACGTGCTCACCGCCGGCACCGTGCTGGCGCTGGCGGAGCTCGTCGAAGAACGGGTCCTGGCCGACCTCGAGCGGCTCGCCGCCGGCCAAGACCACTGAGAACCGACCCCGTAACGGAAAGGAACAGACCCATGCAGGACGACGCCGAATTCCAGGTGCTGGTCAACGACGAGGGCCAGTACTCCCTGTGGCCGGTGGCGAACGAGGTACCCGCGGGCTGGCGCGCCGACGGCTTCCGCGGTGGCCGCCAGGAGTGCATGGACCACGTCGACGAGGTGTGGACCGACATGCGGCCGCTGAGCCTGCAGCGCCAGATGGCCGCCGACGGCTGAGCCGCCGTCCCCGCCGTCCCCACCGAACCCACGCGGAAGGCCCCACCCCCATGCCCTCGCCATCGACGTTCACCCAATCCGTACCCGTGGTCCGGGACGTCCCGGGCCAGCGCTCCACCGCCGACGGGCGGCTGCAGCGGCTGCTCACCGGGCTCGCCCACAAGCACGGCGTCCCGGCCGCGCAGCTGGTCGTCGCCGACGGCGCCCGGACGGACTCCGCCACGGCCGGCGGGAGCACCGCCGAGGCGAAGGTCCCGGCCGGCTCCATCACCAAGGCGTTCACCGCGGCACTGGCGATGCTGCTCGTCGCCGACGGCGACCTGGACCCGGACGACCCGCTGGGGGAGCACCTGGACGGGCTCGGCCCGCAGGTCGGCAGACCCACGATCCGGCAGGTGCTCAGCCACACCGGCGGGCTGCCGGCCGCGCTCGGCGCCGCCGCCGACGGGACCGGGTCGGCCCGCCGGTACCTGCGGGCCTGCCGCGACGCCGGGCTCGTGCAGCCGCCCGGGCTGGGCTTCTCCTACTCCAACGTGGGGTACGTGCTCGTCGGCTACGTGGTCGAGGCCATCACCGGGATGAGCTGGTGGGAGGCGATGGACACGCTGCTGCTCGGCGAACTCGGCATCGACGCCGCGTTCGTCGTGGAGCCGGGTGCGCGGCGCCGGACCGGCGCCCACCTCAGCGGGCACGCCGTGCACGCGGCGACCGGCCGCGCCCGGCCGGTCGCGCAGACCCTGACCGCCGCCGAGGCGGCGGCCGGGGCGCTCGCGCTGAGCGCCGAGGACCTCGCGGCCTTCGGCCGGATGTTCTGCGACGGCGACGGCCCGCTGCCGGCGGACCTGCTCGAGCTGATGCGCCGTCCGGTGCCGGGCGCGGAACCGTTCGGGCTGGCCGACAGCTGGGGCCTGGGCCTGGCCGGCTACCGCGGCGCCGACGCGGACTGGACCGGCCACGACGGCACCGCCGACGGCACCTCCTGCCACCTGCGGATCGACGCCGAGCACGGGCGGGTCGTCGCGCTCACCACCAACGGCAGCACCGGTTCGGCGCTGTGGACGGACCTGGTCGCCGCCCTGCGCGCCGAAGGCCTCCCCGTCGGCGACTACGAGCTGCCCGGCGACCTCGACCGGGCCGCCCGCCCGGCCGCCGACCTGACCGGCCACTACACCAACGGCGACCTTGAGTACGAGGTCGACGTCCGCGCGGACGGCGGCACCGTGCTCGTCGTCGACGGCGAGGTCTACCCGGAGCTGGCGCTGCTGCGCGACGGGTCGTTCTCGGTGCGCGAGCCGGGTACCGGCCGCCGGATCATCGGTGGCCGCTTCCTGACCGACCCGGCCACCGGCACCGTCAGCGCCATGCAGGCCGGCGGCCGCGTCGCCCGGCGCCGCCGCCGCGCCTCCTGAGCTGCTCGTCCCACCCCGACTCGTGTTGTGAGGAAACGGAAGCAATGACCACCTCGAGGAAGAGCCGCATCGACGCGCTGCCCGCGGAACTGCGGGAGACGCTCAAGCGCCGCCTGGCCGGGCGGGCGGAGCGGTCCGACGTCATCGGCCGGGCGCCGCGGGAGCACGCCCTGCCGCTGTCGTTCGCGCAGCAGCGCCTGTGGTTCCTCGACGAGTTCCGCCCGGGGGACGCCGAGTACAACAGCGCCGTGGCGCTGCGGCTGACCGGGCCGCTGGACACCGGTGCGCTCACCGGGGCGCTGGCGCAGCTGGTGGCCCGCCACGAGGCTCTGCGCACGACGATCGACGACACCGGCGGCAGCCCGGTGCAGGTCGTCCACCCGGTGCCGGAGGTCCCGGTGCGCACGGTCGACCTCACCGCCGATCCCGCGCTGCGGCCCGCCGACCTCGACGACGTGCTCGAGACCGAGTACAGCCGGTCGTTCGACCTCCGCCGCGGCCCGCTCGTGCGGCTGCTGCTGGTGCGGGTCGCGCCGGAGCACCACGTCCTGCTGATCACCGCCCACCACGTCGTCACCGACGGCGAATCGATGGGCATCCTGGTCGGCGAGCTCGGGGCGCTGTACGCGGCCGCCGTCCGCGGCGAACCCGCGGACCTGCCCGAGCCGGCGGTCCAGTACGCCGATTTCGCCGTCTGGCAGCGGAACCGGCTCGCCGGACCCGCGCTCGACCGGCACCTCGCCTACTGGACGACGCAGCTGGCCGGCGTCGAACCCCTCGACCTGCCCGCCGACCGGCCGCGGCCCGCGGTCCGCACGACGGCCGGGGCCGTACACCGCTTCAGCGTCCCGGCGTCCGTCGCGGCCGGGCTGGCCGAGCTGGCCCGCGTCCACGACACGACGCTGTACACCGTGCTCGTGGCGGCCTGCCAGGTGCTCTTCGCCCGCTACACCGGCCGCAGCGACATCGCCGTGGGCACCGTGGTCTCCGGCCGCAACCGGCCGGAGCTGCAGCGCACGGTCGGGTTCTTCGTCGACACCGTGGTCATCCGGTCCACTGTGGACCGGACCGCGCCGTTCGGGACGTTCCTCGACGCGGTCCGCGGTACCGTGCTGGAGTCGTTCGAGCACGCCGAAGCCCCGTTCGAAAAGCTCGTCGAGGCGCTGCGGCTCGAGCGCGACCCCAGCCGCACCCCGCTGTTCGACGCGATGGTGCTGCTGCACGGCAGCCAGGGCGGGCCCGTCGACTTCGCCGGGCTGACCGCCGAGCCGGTCGAGGTGGCCCGCCGCGCGGCCAACTTCGACCTGACCGTCGAGTTCCAGCCGGCCGCGGACGCGCTCGAAGGCTCCCTGGAGTACAACACCGACCTGTTCGACGAGCGGACCGCCGTCGCGCTGGGCGAGCACCTCACCGTGCTGCTGACCGCGATCGCCGCCGACGCGCAGCGGCCCGTCGGCGAGCTGCCGCTGCTCACCGCCGGCGAGGAAAGCCGCCTGCTCACCGGGTGGAACGACACCGCGCTGGACGTCCCCGCGGCCACCCTCACCGAGCTGTTCGAGTCCCAGGCCCAGCGCAGCCCGGACGAGACCGCGCTCGTCGCCGGGGACATCGCGCTGAGCTTCGCCGAGCTCAACGCGATGGCGAACCGCCTCGCCCGCCACCTCGTTTCCCTGGGCGCCGGGCCCGAACGGGTCGTGGCCCTCGCCCTCCCGCGCACCGCCGACGCGATCGTGGGCTTCCTCGCCGTGCTGAAGGCGGGCGCGGTGTACCTGCCGATCGACCCGGAGCTGCCGGCCGACCGGAAAGAGCTGCTGCTGCAGGACTCCGGCGCCGAACTGGTCCTCGGCCCGGCGGACATCGCCGCGGCAAGAGCGGACCACGCCGCCACGGACCTCACCGACGCCGACCGCATCGCGCCACTGAGACCGGACAACACCGCCTACGTCATCTACACCTCCGGGTCGACCGGCCGCCCGAAGGGCGTGGCCGTCCCGCACCGCAACCTGACGAACCTGCTCTTCAACCACCGCAACGACTTCGCCCCGCCCGGACGGCGGCTGCGGGTGGCGCTGACCGCCACCCTCTCCTTCGACACGTCCCTCGAAGGCCCGCTGCTCATGGCCGACGGCCACGAGCTGCACCTGATCGGCGGCGACGTCCGGCTCGACCCGGACGCGCTGGTCGGCTACATCGCCGAGCGCCGGATCGACTTCCTCGACCTCACCCCGACCTACCTGCGCCGGCTGATCCCCGCCGGGCTGCTGACCGACCCGCGGCACCGGCCGAAGATCCTGATGCTCGGCGGCGAAGCCCTCGACGACACGCTCTGGCGCGAGCTCGCCGCCGCGGAAGTGACGGTGGCGCACAACTTCTACGGCCCGACCGAGTACACAGTGGACGCCGTCTCCTGCCGGGTCGGCGAGACGGCCCGCCCGGTGCTGGGCCGCCCGCTGGCCAACACCCGCGCCTACGTCCTCGACGAGGACCTGCGGCCGGTGCCCACCGGCGTGCCCGGCGAGCTGTGCCTCGCCGGGGCCCAGCTCGCCCGCGGTTACCTCGGCCGGCCGGGCCGCACCGCCGGCAGCTTCGTCGCCAACCCCTTCGGCGCGCCGGGGGAGCGGATGTACCGCACCGGCGACCGCGTCCGCTGGACGGCCGACGGGCAGCTGGAGTACCTGGGCCGCCTCGACGACCAGGTGAAGATCCGCGGCTTCCGCGTCGAACCGGGCGAGGTCGAGGCCGCGCTGGTGCGCCTGCCGGACGTCGCCGCGGCCGTCGTCGTCGCCAACCGGCCCGACGGCGGGCACGCCCGGCTGGTCGCCTACGTCGTCGGCGCCGGCGAGGTCCCGCCGACCGCCGACGGGCTGCGGGCCGCCCTGCGGGCCACGCTGCCGGACTACCTGGTGCCCTCGGCGTTCGTGCCGATCGACGCGATCCCGCTGACCCCGCAGGGCAAAGTGGACCGCCGGGCCCTCCCGGCCCCCGACGCGCCGTCGGACGGCGGCCGGACCTACGTGCCGGCGCGGACCGCCGTCGAACACCAGCTGGTGGCCATCTGGTCCGAGGTGCTCGGCCAGGACCGCATCGGCGTCGAAGACAACTTCTTCGGCCTCGGCGGCGACTCGATCCTCAGCATCCAGGTGGTCGCCCAGGCCCGCCAGGCCGGCCTGCGGCTCACCTCGCGGGACATCTTCCTGCACCAGACCATCGCCGGGCTCGCGACCGCCGTGCAGCCGGCGGCGGTGCACGCCCCGGCGGCGGGGCCGGTCGCCGGACCGGCGCCGCTCACCCCGATCCAGCACTGGTTCTTCGCCACCCACGGGCCCCTGAACCACTTCACCATGTCACAGCTGCTGGAACTGCCCGCCGCCGTCGACCAGCAGGCCCTGCGGACGGCGCTCGACGCCGTCGTCGCCCACCACGACGCCCTGCGCACCCGGTTCTTCACCGTCGACGGCCAGTGGCGGCAGGAGGTCCTGCCGGAGCCGCCGACCGGGATCCTGCGGATCCGCGACCTGGCCTCGTTCGGCGACGCCGGGCAACGCGCCGGCATCGAGGCCGCGGCCGCGCAGGTGCGCGCCGGCCTGGACCTGGCCACCGGCGCCCTGATCGGCGCGGCGTTCCTCGCCCGCGGCACCCGGCCGCCGCTGCTGTTCGTGGCCGCGCACCACGTGGTGACCGACGGCGTGTCGCTGCGGCTGCTGCTCGGCGACCTCGAAACCGCCTACAACCAGGTCGTCGCCGGTGCGCCGGTCCGGCTGGCGGCCACGGCGACGCCGTTCACCCAGTGGGCGCACCTGCTCGAGCAGCACGTCCGCGCGGGCGGGTTCGACGACGACCTCGAGCACTGGACGCGCGTGGCGAGCCGGGTGCCGGCGGCGCTGGTGGCCGACCACGCGGGCGCGGGCACCACCGGCTCGGTCCGCACGCTGACCGTCACCCTCGGCGCCGAGGACACCGACGCGCTGCTGCACCGCGTGCCCGCCGCCTACCGGACCCAGGTCAACGACGTGCTGCTGAGCGCGCTCGGCCGCGCGCTGGCCGACCGCACCGGCGAGGACGGCGTCCTGGTCGCGCTGGAAGGCCACGGCCGGGAGGACGTCCTCGACGGCGTCGACCTCTCCCGCACGGTCGGCTGGTTCACCACGCAGTTCCCGGTGGCGCTCGACCTGCCGCCGTCGGGGGACTGGGGCGCCACCCTCAAGGCGGTCAAGGAACAGCTGCGGGCCGTGCCGCGCCGGGGCCTCAGCTACGAAGCGCTGCGGTACCTCGGCGAGCCCGGCGCGCCGGGCCACGCGCTGCAGGCGTTCCCGCTGCCGCAGATCTGCTTCAACTACCACGGCCGCTGGGACGCCCAGGGCGTGGCCGACGGCCTGTTCCGCGGCCGGCACGACAGCCCGGGCGCGGACATCGCCCCGGACGAGGCCGGCACCTACCAGCTCGACGTGACCGGCGTGGTCGAGTCCGGCGAGCTGTCGCTGTCGTGGTCCTACTCCGACCGGGTCAACGACGAGGACACCGTCCGCGACCTGGCCGAAGCGATGCTGACGGCACTGCGCGAGATCGTCGCGCACTGCGCGCGGCCCGGCAGCGGCGGCCGCACGCCGTCGGACTTCCCGCTGGCCCGCCTCGACCAGGCGGCGGTCGACCGCCTGGCCGGCGACGGCCGCGAGGTCGACGACATCTACCCGCTGACCCCGCTGCAGGCCGGCATGCTGTTCCACAGCCTGCTCGATCCCACCGCCGACGCCTACGTCGACCAGGCCCGGATGCTGCTCGACGGCGTCCGCGACCCCGACGCGTTCGCCCAGGCCTGGCAGCAGGTCGCCGACCGGACCCCGGTCCTGCGGACCGAACTGGTCTGGGACGGCGTCGAGGAACCCCTGCAGGTCGTGCGGCACCGGGCGGTCGTGCCGATCACCCGCCACGACTGGCGCGGGCTGTCCGAAGCCGAGCAGGACGACCAGCTGGACCGGCTTTCGGCCGCGGACGCCGCCACCCGCCTGGACCTGAGAACCGCGCCGCTGATGCGGCTGGCCATCATCGCGCTGACCCACGACCGCGTGCTGCTGATGTGGACCTCGCACCACATCGTCCTCGACGGCTGGAGCCTCGCGCAGATCTTCACCGAGGTGTGCGAGCAGTACGCGGCCCTGACCGAACACCGGGCGCCGCGGGTGCCGGCCCACCGGCCGTTCCGCGACTACCTCGGCTGGCTCGCCGCCCAGGACGTCACGGCGGCCGAGGACCACTGGCGCGCGGTGCTGGCCGGGTTCGCCGCCCCGACCCCGCTGCCCGCGGACCGGTCGCCGGACCGGGCCCACCGGACGCGCTCGTCGCGGACCACCCGGACGTCTCTGTCCGCAGCGGACACCGCTCGGCTGCGGGACGTGGCCCGCCGCCACAGCCTGACCGTCAACACGCTCGTGCAGGGCGCGTGGGCGCTGCTGCTGGCCCACTCCAGCGGCGAGTCCGACGTCGTCTTCGGCACCACCGTCTCCGGCCGTCCCGACGACCTGCCGGGTGTCGAAACCATGATCGGGATGTTCATCAACACCGTCCCGACGCGCACGCAGATCGACAGCCGCCAGCCGGTGCTGACGTGGCTGCAGCGGCTGCAGGACGAGCAGAACCAGGCGCGCCGGTACGACTTCGTCGCCCTCGGGAAACTGCGGGCGCTCAGCGACGTCCCGTCGGGCGAGAACCTGTTCGACAGCATGGTCGCGTTCGAGAACTACCCCTTCGACGAGAACGCCGCCGCGCAGGCGGGCGTCACCCTGCGGGAGGTGACCGCGCTCGACGCCACGACGTTCCCGGTCACCCTGCGCGCCTACGTCGACCGGCAACTGGGTTTCGAGCTCGCCACCGATCCGGCTTTGTTCGACGAGGAAACCGCCGCCGCGCTGGCCGCCCGGCTGGAGACCCTGCTGCTCGGGATCGCCGAGAACCCGGACCGCCCGATCGCCCGGCTGCCGTGGCTGTCGGCCGACGACCACGCCCGGCTGGCCGTTGCCGAGCCCGTGTCGCTGCCCGCGCCGACCATCACCGAGGCCTTCGCCGCCCAGGTCGCCGCGAACCCGGACGCGGTCGCGCTCACCGCGGACGGCACCGGCTTCACCTACGCCGAGCTCAACGCGCGGGCGAACCGCCTGGCGCACCGGCTCATCGCGCTCGGCGCCGGACCGGAACGGTTCGTCGCGCTGCGCCTGCCGCGCTCGGCCGCGCAGGTCGTTGCCATCTTGGCCGTACTCAAGGCCGGGGCCGCGTACCTGCCGATCGACCCGGCCATCCCGGCCGAACGCGTCGAGCGGATGCTCGCCGACACCGACCCGGTCGCCGTGCTGGAGCCCGAGGACGTCGACGTCGAGACCGGCCCGGACACCGACCCGCCGCTGCGCTGCACCCCGGACCACCCCGCCTACGTCATCTACACCTCCGGCTCGACCGGGCTGCCCAAGGGCGTGGTGATCCCGCACCGCAACGTCACCCGCCTGCTCGCCGCGACCGCCGCCCGGTTCGAGTTCGGCCGCGACGACGTCTGGACGCTGTTCCACTCCTACGCCTTCGACTTCTCCGTGTGGGAGATCTGGGGACCGCTGCTGCACGGCGGCCGGCTCGTCGTCGTCCCGCACGCGGTGTCGCGTTCGCCGCGGGAGTTCCTGCGCCTGCTGGCCGACGAGCGGGTCACCGTGCTCAACCAGACGCCGTCGGCGTTCTACCAGCTCGTCCGCGCCGACGAGGACGACCCCGGCGCCCGGCTCGCGCTGCGGTACGTGGTCTTCGGCGGCGAGGCACTGGACACGCGCCGGCTGACCGGCTGGTTCGCCCGCCACGGCGACCGCGCGCCGCGGCTGGTGAACATGTACGGCATCACCGAAACCACCGTGCACGTCACCCACCACGACCTGGTGTCCGATGTGGACACGCCCGGTGTCATCGGCGACGTCCTGCCCGACCTGCGCGGGTACGTCCTCGACGCCGACCTGAACCCGGTCCCGGCGGGCGTGCCGGGCGAGCTCTACGTGGCCGGCGACGGCCTGGCCCGCGGCTACCTCGGCCGCCCCGGGCTGACCGCCGCCCGGTTCGTCGCCGACCCCTTCGGCGCCCCCGGCTCCCGCATGTACCGCTCGGGCGACCGCGTTTCCCGCACCCGCGACGGCGCCCTGCGCTACCACGGCCGCGCCGACCAGCAGGTGAAGATCCGCGGCTTCCGCATCGAACCGGGCGAGATCGAGGCGACCCTGCTCGCCCTGCCGGAAGTCGGCTCGGCGGCGGTGCTGGCCCGCGAGGACGAACCCGGCCGCAAGCGGCTGGTCGCCTACGTCGTGCCGGCGACACCCGATGCCCCGCCGAGCGCGGCGCGGCTGCGCGAGCACCTGGGCCGCACACTGCCGGACTACATGGTGCCGTCGGCGTTCGTCACCCTCGGCGAACTTCCTCTGACGCGCAACGGAAAGCTCGACCAGCGGGCGTTGCCCGCCCCGGCCGCGACGGCCGCGGAGAGCGCCGGGTTCACCGAACCCCGCACCGAGACCGAACGCACGGTCGCGGCGGTCCTGGCCGCCACCCTCGGCCTGGAACGCGTCGGCGCCGACGGTCACTTCTTCGAGCTGGGCGGGGATTCCATCCTCAGCATCCGGTTCACCTCCGCGCTGCGCGAGGCCTTCGGCGTCGAGGTGTCCCCGCGGACGGTGTTCGACCACCCGACGGTGGAAGCACTGGCCGCAGCCCTGCCGGCCGCGTCGGCCACGCCGCTGTCGGCGTCGATCACGCCGGTGGGCCGCGACGGCGAGCTGCCGCTGTCCTTCGCCCAGCAGCGCCTGTGGTTCCTCGACGACTTCGCACCCGGCAGCACCGACCACGTCACGGTCTTCGGCGTGCGGCTGCGCGGCACCCTGCGGCCGGACGCGCTGGCCCGGGCGCTCACCACGCTGATCGCCCGGCACGAGTCGCTGCGCACCACCTTCCCGGCCACCGACGGACGGCCCCGCCAGGAAGTGGGCGAGCCGTGGCAGCTCGCGCTGCCGGTCACCGACGCCACCGGACCCGAGGACCTGCAGCGGCTGCTGGCCGAAGACCTGGCCCGGCCGTTCGACCTGGCCCGCGGCCCGCTGCTGCGCGCCCGGCTCGTCCGGCTGGCCCCGGACGACCACGCGCTGGTCCTGGCGCTGCACCACATCATCACCGACGGCTGGTCGATGGGCGTCCTGGTCGGCGAGCTGGCCACCCGCTACGGCGACGAGCGGGCCGAGCTGCCCGCGCTCCCGGTCCAGTACGCCGACTTCGCTGCGTGGCAGCGCGAGCGCCTCACCGGCGAATTCCTCGACGAGCAGCTGGGTTTCTGGCGGCGCGAGCTCGACGGCCTCCGCCCGCTCGACCTCCCCGCCGACCGCCCGCGCCCGGCCACCCGGACGTCGAACGGCGCCGAACACGAGTTCACCCTGGGCGCCGAGGCCCTCGCCGGGCTGCGCCGGCTGAGCCACGACCGCGACACGACGCTCTTCACGGCGCTGGTCGCGGCCTGCCAGCTGGTGCTGCGCCGCTGGTCCGGCCAGGACGACGTCGCCGTCGGCACGATCACCTCCGGCCGCGACCACCCGGAGGTCCAGGACATCGTCGGCCTCTTCGTCAACACCGTCGTGCTGCGGTCGCAAGTGGACGGACGCCGCAGCTTCGGGGAACTGCTCGGGGCCGTCCGCCGGACCGTCCTCGACGCCTTCGCCCACCAGGAAGTGCCGTTCGAGCGGATCGTCGACGAGCTGAGCCCCGACCGCGACCCCAGCCGCACCCCGCTGTTCGAGGTCCTCGTCACCCTGCAGAACGCGGGCAACCGCCTGCCCGCCCTCGCCGGGCTCACGGCAAGCGAGCTGACGCTGCCGATGACCACCGCCGGCTTCGACCTGAGCGTCGAATTCGAGGAGCGCCCGGACGGCCTGCGCGGCCTGCTGAACTACAACACCGACCTCTTCGACGCGGCGACGATGGCGCGCTTCGCCGAGCACCTCACGTTCCTGCTCACCGCCGTCACGGCCGAGCCCGGCACGCCCGTCGACGCGCTGCCGACGCTGCCCGCGGCCGAACACGACCTCGTCGTCGGGACGTGGAACGCCACCGACCGCCCGGTGCCGGACGCCACGGTCGTCGAGCTGTTCGAGACCCAGGCCGCCCGGACCCCGGACGCGACCGCGGTCGTGTCCGGCGGCACGACGCTGACCTTCGCCGAGCTCAACACCCGGGCCAACCGGATCGCGCGCGTCCTCGTCGAGCGCGGTGCCGGGCCCGAGCGGCTCGTCGCCGTCGCCCTGCCGCGCTCGGCCGACTCGGTCGTCACCCTCCTGGCCGTCCTCAAGGCCGGTGCGGCTTACCTGCCCCTGGACCCGGAGCTGCCCGCCCGGCGCCGGGAGGCGCTGCTGGCCGACGCCCGGCCGGTCCTGGTGGTCACCGAACCGGTGGCCGGCGAGGCGGAGGACACCGACCTCCGCAGACCGATCAGCCCGGACCACGCCGCCTACGCGATCTACACCTCCGGCTCGACCGGGACGCCCAAGGGCGTGGTCGTCACCCACCGCTCGCTGGCCAACTTCGCCGTCGACCACGCGGACCGGTTCACCGCCGCGGCCGGCAAGGACCGGCTGCGGGTGGCGCTGACCGCCGCGTTCACCTTCGACGCGTCCTGGGAAACCGTGCTGCTGGCGCTCACGGCCGGGCACGAACTGCACGTGATCGACGCCGACACCCGGCTCGACCCGGCCGTGCTCGCCGGCTACGTCCGCGAGCACCGGATCGACCTGGTCAACTCGACGCCGTCGTTCGTCCGCCACCTCCTGGACACCGGGTTCGGCGACCACCGCCCCTCGGTGCTGCTGATCGGCGGGGAAGCCGTCGGCGAGGCGCTCTGGCGCGACCTGAGCGACCTCGGCGGCGTCACCGCGTTCAACCTCTACGGCCCGACCGAGTGCACGGTCGACGCCACCCTGTGCCGGATCGGCGAAACCGCGCGCGAAGTGATCGGCCGCCCGCTCGGGAACGTGCGCGCCTACGTCCTCGACGAGCAGCTGCGCCCGGCTCCGATCGGCGTGCCCGGCGAGCTGTACCTGGCCGGCGTGCAGCTGGCCCGCGGTTACCTCGACCGGCCGGGGCTGACCGCGGACCGCTTCCGCGCCAACCCGTTCGGGCCGCCCGGCAGCCGGGTGTACGCCACCGGTGACCGCGCCCGCTGGACCGCCGACGGCCACCTGGAGTACCTCGGCCGCGTCGACGACCAGGTCAAGATCCGCGGCTTCCGGATCGAGCCCGGCGAGGTCGAAGCGGCCCTGCGTGCCCTGCCCGAGGTCGCCGACGCGGTGGTCGTCGCCCGCGACGACGACGGCCACGCCCGGCTGGTCGCCTACGTCGTCGCCGACGGCGTCCCGGCCGACCCGGCGCGGCTGCGGACGGCGCTGAAGGCCACCCTGCCCGACCACCTCGTGCCGACGGTGTTCGTCCCCCTCGAGCGGCTGCCGCTGGCCACCAGCGGCAAGGTCGACCGCCGCGCGCTGCCCGCCCCCGCCGTGCCGGTGGCCCCGGCCGCGGGCCGGACCGCTCCGCGCACGGACACCGAACGGCTGCTCGCGTCGATCTGGGCCGAGGTCCTCGGCACCGCCGAACCGGGCGTGGACGACAACTTCTTCGCACTGGGCGGAGATTCGATCCTGTCCATCCAGGTGGTCTCCCGGGCCCGGCGGCACGGCCTGCGCCTGACCTCGCGGGACGTCTTCCGCCACCAGAGCATCGCCGAGCTCGCGCTCGTCGCCGGCGCCGAAGCCGCCGCCGAGCCCGAGACCGGGTTCACCGGCGCGGCGCCCCTCACGCCGATCCAGCGGTGGTTCTTCGAGACCGGCCACCACGACCACTTCACGATGTCCACGCTCGCCGAACTCGACCCGGACGTGGACGTTGCGGCCCTCGAAACGGCGTTGGCGGCGGTGCTGGCGCACCACGACGCCCTCCGCACCCGGTTCACCCGCGTCGGTGACGGCCGGCAGCAGGAATTCCGGCCCGACGCGGAAATCCCCACCCTGCGGCACGTGTCCGAAGTGGGCACCAGCGCGGTCGCGGCCGAAGCTCGTGCCTCCCTGTCGGTCGAGAACGGGCCGCTGGTCGCGCCCGCGTTGATCACCTCGCCCGGGCAGCCACCGAGGCTGCTGCTGGTCGTCCACCACCTGGTGGTCGACGGCGTGTCCTGGCGCATCCTCTTCGACGAACTGGAAACCGCCTACCGCCAAGCGGTCGCGGGCCGGCCGATCGACCTCGGCCCGGCGCCGGTCAGCTTCCTCCGCTGGGCGGATCGCCTCGCCGGGCACAGCTTCGAGACCGAACTGCCGTACTGGACCGAAGTGCTCGACGGAATCGAGCCGGACCTGCCGGTGGACGCGGCGGGGGAGAACACCGCCGGGAGTGCCCGCACGGTCACCGTCCGCCTGGACCCCGCCACCACCGACGCCCTGCTGCACCAGGTCCCCGACGTCTACCGCACACAGATCAACGACGTCCTGCTCAGCGCGCTCGGCCGGGTGCTGGCCCGCTGGACCGGCCGCGACCGCGTCCTGGTGTCGCTGGAAGGCCACGGCCGCGAGGAGATCTTCGACGACCTCGACCTCTCCCGCACGGTCGGCTGGTTCACCGCCGAATACCCGGTCGCGCTCACCCTCCCGGACGCCGGGGACTGGGGCCCGACGCTGAAGGCGGTCAAGGAACAGCTGCGGGCCATCCCCGGAAAGGGCCTCGGCTACGGCGCCCTGCGGTGGCTGACCCCGGACTCGCCGCTGCGCGACGGCCCGGTGCCGCAGATTTCCCTGAACTACCACGGGCAGTGGACCGCCGGCGGCGACGACGGCGGGCTGTACCGGGGCTGGGGCGGCGACCTCGGCGACGACATCGACCCCGGGCGGCCGCGCACGGCGCTGCTGGACGTCGTCGGCATCGTCGACGGCGGTGCTCTCGAACTGTCCTGGACCTACGCGCCCGGCGTGCACCGCGAGGACACCGTGCGCGGGCTGGCCGAGCAGGTCCTCACGGCGCTGCGCGAGATCGTCGCGCACTGCGCCACCCCGGAGGCCGGCGGCCGCACGCCGTCGGACTTCCCGCTGGCCCGGCTGAGCGCGGCCGAACTGGACACCGTGGCCGGCGACGGCCGCGCGGTCGAGGACGTCTACCCGCTCACGCCGCTGCAGGCCGGGATGGTGTTCCACACCCTGGTCGACGACGGCTCCCCGGCCTACTTCGAGCAGGTCCGCATCCGCCTCGGCGGCGTCGCCGACCCGGCCGCGCTCGCCGCGGCCTGGCAGCGGGTGCTCGACCGGACGCCGGTGCTGCGCACCCGGCTGGTCTGGACCGGCGTCGAAGAACCCGTCCAGGTGGTGGACCGCACGGCGACCCTGCCGGTCACCCACCACGACTGGCGCGACCTCGGCCCGGCCGAGCGGGAAGCCGCGCTGGCGGAGGCGCTGGCGGCCGACCGGGCGGTCCCGTTCGACCTGACGCGGGCCCCGCTGACCCGGCTGACGATCGCCGCCCTGCCCGGCGACGAAGTCGACCTCGTGTGGACGTCCCACCACGTGCTGTTCGACGGCTGGAGCTCCGCGCAGGTGTTCGCCGAGGCCTGCGAGCTGTACGCGGCCGCGACCGCGGGTGTCCGGCCCGCCCTGGTCACCCGGCGCCCGTACCGGGACTACCTCGGCTGGCTGGCGGCTCGCGACCAGGCCGCCGCCGACGAGTTCTGGCGGGACACCCTGGCCGGCTTCGACGCGCCCACGGCGTTGCCCTACGACCGCCCGCCCGCCGAAGCCCACCAGTCCCGGTCCACCGACTCGGTCCGGGTCGAGCTGCCGCCGGCCGCGACGCTGCGGCTGCGGGACTTCGCCCGGGCGCACGGCCTGACCGTCAACACCGTCGTGCAGGGCGGCTGGGCGCTGCTGCTCGCGATGCTCTCCGGCGACCGTGACGTCGTCTTCGGCACCACGGTTTCCGGACGCCCGGCCGACCTGGCCGGCGTCGAGACCATGATCGGGCTGTTCATCAACACCATCCCCACCCGCGTCCGGGTGGACGGCGGCCAGCCGGTCGCGCGGTGGCTCGGGCAGCTGCAGACGGCCCAGAGCGAGGCCCGCGACCACGACTTCGTGTCGCTGGCCCGGCTGCGCCCGCTCAGCGACGTCCCCGCGGGGCAGAACCTGTTCGACAGCATGGTCGTCTTCGAGAACTACCCGATCAGCGAGCCCGCCACCGCGGGTGCGCCGCGGGTCGTCGAAGTCGCCTCGGCCGACGCCACGAACTTCCCGCTGTGCCTGCGCGCGTCCCTCGACGACGGCCTCGCCCTCGACCTCGCCTACGACCCGGCGCTGTTCGACGCCGCGACCGTCACGGCGCTGACCGACCGGCTGGTCCTGCTGCTCGACGCCGTCACCGCGGACGCGGACCGGCCGCTGGCCCGCGTGCCGTGGGTCGGCGCGGCGGAACGCGCCCGCGTCCTGGCCGACGCCCACGGCCCGCGGGCCGCCGGGACGCCGGCCACGGTGCCCGCGCTCTTCGCCGAGCAGGTGCAGCGCCGTCCGGACGACCCGGCCGTGCTCGCCGGCGACCGGACGCTGACCTACACCGAACTCGACGAGCGGGCCAACCACCTGGCCGGACGGCTGGCCGAGCTCGGCGTCGGCGTCGAGGACCGGATCGGGCTGCTGCTCGAACCGTCGGTCGAGCACGTCGTCGCCGAACTGGCGGTGCTGAAGGCCGGTGCGGCGTACGTGCCGCTGGACACCCGGGCGCCGCACGAGCGGCTGCGGGCCGTGCTCGCCGAGGCCGGCGTGTCGGTCGTGGTGGCCGGGGACACCTGGGTGCCGACGGCCGAAGCCGTCCACAGTGGACCGGTCCGGACCGTGGGCGAACAGCGGGCGCGCACCGCGCCGGAACCGTCCGTGCGGCCCGAAAACCTCGCCTACGTCATCTACACCTCGGGGTCGACCGGCGTCCCGAAGGGCGTCGCCGTGCGCCACCGCGACATCACCGCGCTGGCCCAGGACGGCCGGTTCGCCGGCGGCGCCCACACCCGCGTGCTCGCGCACTCGCCGCTGGCCTTCGACGCCTCCACCTACGAGCTGTGGGTCCCGCTGCTCAACGGCGGCGCGACGGTGCTGCCCGACGGGCCCGACCTGACCGTGGAATTGTTGCGGCGCGCGGTGTCCAGCCACGACGTCACGGCGGCGTGGCTGACCGCCGGGCTCTTCCGGCTGCTCGCCCAGGACGCCCCGGACGGCCTGCGCGGCCTGCGCGAGGTGTGGACCGGCGGCGACGTCGTCCCGCCCGCCGTGGTCCGGGCGGTCCAGGCCGCCTGCCCCGGCCTCGTCGTGGTCGACGGCTACGGCCCCACCGAAACGACCACCTTCGCCACCTCCTACCGGATCACCGGCGAGCACGTGCCCGAGCCGGTGCCGATCGGCCGGCCGCTGGACGGCATGCGCGCCTACGTGCTCGACGCCGAACTGCGTCCGCTGCCCGCCGGCGCCCCCGGTGAACTGTGCCTGGCCGGTGCGGGCCTGGCCCGCGGCTACCTCGGCCGCCCGGGGCTGACCGCCGAGCGGTTCGTGCCCGACCCGTTCGGCGCGCCGGGGGAGCGGATGTACCGCACCGGCGACGTCGTCCGCCGCGGGCCCGGCGGCGAACTGGAGTTCCTCGGCCGCTCCGACGACCAGGTCAAGCTGCGCGGGTTCCGGATCGAGCTCGCCGAGGTCGAGGCCGTGCTGGCCGCGCACCCGGCCCTCGCCCAGGCGGTCGCCACCGTGCACACCGACAGCGCCGGCACGCGGCGGCTCATCGCCCACGTCGTCCCGGCACCCGGGCGGACCGCGGACCCGGCCGAGCTGCGCGCGCACGCCGCGGCGGCGCTGCCGGAGTACATGGTCCCGGCCGTGGTGCTGGTGCTCGCCGAACTCCCGTTGAACCGCAACGGGAAGGTCGACCGCCGGGCCCTGCCCGCCCCGGACGGGCCGCTGGCGGCCCAGCGGCCCTACGTCGAGCCGGCCACCCCGACCCAGCGCGCCGTCGCCGGGATCTGGCAGCGGCTGCTCGGTGTCGACCGGGTCGGCGCGACGGACAACTTCTTCGAGCTGGGCGGCGATTCCATCCTCAGCATCCGGCTGGTGTCCCGGCTGCTGGCCGAATGCGGCGTGTCGCTCTCGCCGCGGGCGGTGTTCGCCCACCCGACCGTCTCCCGGCTCGCCGCCGCCATCGAAACCGTCGGGGCCACCGCGCAGGACCCGATCCCGGCGGTGCCCCGCGACGGCGAGCTGCCGCAGTCCTTCGCCCAGCAGCGGCTGTGGTTCCTCGACGAGTTCGAGCCGGGCAGCACCGAGTACGTAACCAGCTCCGCCGTCCGCCTGCGCGGCGCACTGGACGTCGACGCGCTCGCCGCGGCGTTCACCGCGCTGGTCGCCCGGCACGAGCCGCTGCGCACCACGTTCGGCTCGGCCGACGGCCACGGCGTCCAGATCGTGCACCCGCCGTCACCGGTCCCGCTGCCGGTCGTCGACGCCCGCGAGGAGGACCTCGCGGACATCCTGCGCGCCGACGGAGAACAGCCCTTCGACCTCACCGGCGGACCGCTGCTGCGGGTGAAGCTGATCCGGCTCGCACCGCAGGAGCACGTGCTCACGGTGGCCGTGCACCACATCGTCACCGACGGCTGGTCGAACGGCCTGATCGCCGAAGAGGTCGGCGCGTGCTACGCGGCCGCGCTGCGCGGCGAACCGGCGGACCTGCCGCCGCTGCCGGTGCAGTACGCGGATTTCGCGGCCTGGCAACGCGGCCGGCTCGCCGAGCGGGTGCTGGCCGGGCAGACCGAGTACTGGACCGAGCGCCTGCGCGACCTCACCCCGCTGGAGCTGCCGACCGACCGGCCCCGCCCGCCGGTGCGCACCACCCGCGGCGCGACGCGCGAACTCGTCGTCCCGGCGGCGGTGACCGCGCGGCTGGAGCAGGTGAGCCGGCAGCGCGAGACGACCCTGTTCACCACCCTCGTCGCGGCGTGCCAGGTGCTGCTCGGCCGCTGGGCCGGTCAGGACGACGTGGCCGTCGGCACGGTCACCTCCGGGCGGGAGCGTCCCGAGCTGGAGGGGCTGGTCGGGTTCTTCGTCAACACGCTGGTGCTGCGGTCGCACGTCCGTCCGGATACGGCCTTCACGGCGTTCCTGGACGAGGTCGCCGGCGGCGTGCGGGCGGCGTTCGACCACCAGGACCTGCCGTTCGACCGGGTCGTCGACGCGGTCCAGCCGGGCCGCGACCCGAGCCGCACCCCGCTGTTCCAGGTGATGGTGGTGCTGCAGAACAGCCCCCGGGAGCCGGCGAAGCTGCCCGGCCTGGAGACCGAGGAGCTCCCGCAGCCGGCGACGGCGGCGAACTTCGACCTCACGCTGGAGTTCCAGCCGGACGGGGAAGTGCTGCGTGCGGCACTGACGTACAACACGGACCTGTTCGACGCGGCCACGATCGACCGGCTGGCCGCCCACCTGGGCGTCCTGCTCGCGGGCGTCGCCGACGACCCGGACCGGCCGCTGGCGCGGCTGCCGCTGATCGGCGCGGCCGAGCGCGAACTGGTCCTGGGGACCTGGAACGACACGGCCCGCCCGGTACCGCCGCAGACGCTGCCCGAGCTGATCGCGGACCGCGCGCGGCGGACGCCGGACGCACCGGCGGTGATCGGCGGCGAGACGCTGACCTACGCCGAGCTGGACGCCCGCGCGTCCCGGCTGGCGCGGGTGCTGGCCGGGCGCGGGATCGGCCCGGAGCGGATCGTGGCGCTGGCGCTGCCGCGGTCGGTGGAGATCGTGGTCGCGCAGCTGGCGGTGCTGAAGGCGGGCGGCGCGTTCGTCCCGGTCGACCCGACCTACCCGATCGAGCGCATCACGTTCATGCTGGCGGACGCCCGGCCGGCCCTGGTCCTGACCCTGCCGGAGCTGGCGCCGCCGGTGCCCGAGGGCGTCGAAGTGCTGACGCTCGACGACCCGCGGCTGTTCGAAGGCGAGCCCGCCGCGCCGGTCGAGGTCCGGCCGGAGCACCCCGCCTACGTCATCTACACCTCCGGCTCCACCGGGTGCCCCAAGGGCGTCGTCGTCACCCACGCCGGGCTGGCGTCCTTCGCCGCGGCCGAAGCCGAGCACCTCCAGGTCACCGGGAACGACCGCGTGCTGGCCTATTCCTCGCCCAGCTTCGACGCGTCCATCCTGGAACTCTGCCTGGCGCTGCCGTCCGGGGCCGCGCTCGTCGTCGTCCCGCCCGAGCCGCTGCTGGGTGAACCCCTCGCCGAGTTCCTCGCCGCCCACCGGATCAGCCACACGCTGATCCCGCCCGCCGCGCTGGCCACCGTCCCGGCGGTGGACCTGCCCGACCTGCGCACGCTCGTCGTCGGCGGGGACGCGTGCACCCCGGAGCTCGTCGACCGGTGGGCGCCCGGACGGCGGATGATCAACGCCTACGGCCCGACCGAGTCGACGATCGTGGCCACCTGGAGCGACCCCCTCGTCCCGGGCACGCCGCCGCCGATCGGCCGTCCGATCCCGAACACGCGGGTCTACGTGCTCGACGCGGCCCTGCAGCCGGTGCCGGTCGGCGTGGCGGGCGAGCTGTACGTCGCCGGGCCGAGCCTGGCCCGCGGCTACCTCGACCGGCCGGGCCTCACCGCCGACCGGTTCACCGCCAACCCCTTCGGCGCGCCCGGCGAGCGGATGTACCGCACCGGCGACGTCGTCCGGTGGACCGCCGCCGGGCAGCTGGAGTTCACCGGCCGGGCCGACGACCAGGTCAAGGTCCGCGGCTTCCGCATCGAGCTCGGCGAGGTCGAGGCGGCGCTGACCCGGCACCCCGGGGTGGCCGCCGCCGTGGCCGCGGTCCAGCAGGACTCCTCGGGCCACAAGCGCCTGGTCGCCTGCTTCGTCGCCGGATCCGGGACGGACCCGGTCGGCGCCGGCGAACTCCGCGAGTTCCTGGCCCGGTCGCTGCCCGGGCACCTGGTGCCTTCGGCGCTGCTGGAGCTGCCCGCGCTGCCGCTGGGGCCGTCGGGCAAGGTCGACCGCCGTGCCCTGCCCGTGGTCGCCGCCGCGGCCGAGCCGGCCACCCGCCACGTCGAGCCGGTGACCCCGGCCGAGCGGGTGCTGTGCGAGATCTGGGCCCAGGTCCTCGGCCTGGACCGGGTGGGTACCGCCGACAACTTCTTCGAGCTGGGCGGCGATTCCATCCTCAGCATGCAGGTCGTGTCCCGCGCCCGGCAGGCCGGGCTGCAGCTGTCCACGAAGGACATCTTCCTGCACCAGACCGTCGCCGCGCTGGCGCCCCAAGCCGGTGCGGTGGCCGAGCAGGCGGAGCCGGACGGTCCCGTCGTCGGGCCGGTGCCGCTCACCCCGATCCAGGACTGGTTCTTCGCCACCCACACCGTCAACCCGCACCACTTCAACCAGTCGATGCTCGTCGAGCTCGCGGACGGCTTCGACGCCGGCGCCCTGGAGACGGCGCTCGCCGCGGTGTGGACCCACCACGACGCCCTCCGCATGCGGTTCACCCGCACCGACGAGGGCTGGGAGCAGCACAACGCCGACGTCGAACCGGTGCCCGGGCTGCGCCACGAGGACCTGACCGCCGTGCCCGCGGCCGACCGGGCGGCCGCGCTGGAGCGGATCGCCGACGCCGCCCACGCCGGGTTCGACCTCACCCGCGGCCCGCTGCTGGCGGCCGTGCTGGTCACCGCCGATCCGGCGTGGCGGCCGCGGCTGTTCCTGGCCGCGCACCACGTCGTGGTCGACGCCGTCTCCTGGCGCATCCTGCTCGACGACCTCGACACCGCTTACCGGCAGGCCGCCCGGGGCGTCCCGGTCGACCTCGGCCCGCGCACGACGTCGTTCCGCGACTGGGCGCACCGGCTGCGCGAGCACGTCCGGGCCGGCGGCTTCGACGACGAACTGGCGTACTGGACCGGCCTGCCTGCCGCGGGCGCGCTGCCGGTCGACCACGACGGCACCGGCGCCGGCACCGCCACGGGCACGGCGGAGGTCACCGTGGTGCTCGACACCGCCGACACCGACGCCCTGCTGCGCGCGGCACCGGCGGCCTACCGCACGCGCGTCAACGACGTCCTGCTCACCGCACTGGCGTGGGCGCTGGCCCGGTGGACCGGGCGTCCGGACGTGGCGATCGCGCTGGAAGGCCACGGCCGGGAGGACGTCCTCGACGGCGTCGACCTCAACCGGACGGTGGGCTGGTTCACGACGCTGTTCCCGGTGGCGCTGACCGTCGAGGACACCGATTGGCGGACGCTCGTCAAGTCGGTCCGCAAGCAGCTGCGGGCCGTGCCCGGCAACGGGTTCGGCTTCGGCGCCCTGCGCCACCTCGGCGAGCCGGACGTCCGGGACCGGCTCGCCGTCCACCGGCCGGAGATCTCGTTCAACTACCTCGGGCAGTGGGACGGGGCCGGCGGGACGACGGCGGCCGACAGCCTCTACGCGGCGGTCCGCGGGTCGCTGGGCCGCGACCACGACCCGGCCGAGCACCACCCGCACCTGCTCGACCTGGTCGGCGCGGTGCAGGACGGCGAGCTCGTGTTCTCGCTGATCTACCAGCCCGCCCGGCACGACCGGCGGACCGTCGAAGCGGTGGCCGGCGACTTCGCGGCCGCGCTGCGGCAGATCGCCGCCGACGCCAAGGCCCCGGCCCGCCGGAAGGAGCGGCGGTGACCACGCGGCTGTCCCGGAACCGCAACTACGGCCTGCTGTGGGGCAGCCAAGCGCTGTCCGAAGCCGGGTTCAGCGCGTCGATGATCGCGTTGCCGCTGCTGGTGCTGGCGGTGAGCGGCTCGCCGGCGCTGTCCGGGCTCGTGCTCGGCGTGGACGCGATGGCCCAGCTGGTCGCCGGGCTGCCGGCGGGCGCACTGGCCGACCGGTGGGAGCGCAAGAAGATCCTGCTCGGCTGCGAGGCGGTGTACGCGCTCGCGGTGGGCAGCCTGGTTGCCGCCATCTGGTGGGACGCGCTGACCATCCCGCACGTCGTCGCGGTTGCGGCGGCGATGGGCTGCTGCCGTTCGCTGTTCGGCCCGGCCGAAGGCGCGATGCTGGCCGGCGTGGTCCCGGCGGCCCAGCTGCCCACGGCGCTGGCGATGAACTCCGCCCGCGGCGCGCTCGGCCAGCTCTCGGGCACCGCGGTCGGCGGGTTCCTCTACGGCGTCGGGCGGGCCGTCCCGTTCGCCTACGACGTGCTCGTGCACCTGGTCTCGCTGGTCGCGCTGACCTTCGTCCGGGCACCGCGGCGCGAGGCCCCGCCGGCCGAGGGCGGCCACCTCCTCAAGGAAATGGCCGAGGGGCTGCGCTGGGTGTGGAGCGAGCGGCACGTGCGCGTGACGGTGGCCTGCGCGGTCAGCCTGAACTTCTTCTTCAGCGCCTACTACATCGTCATCATCGTGCTGGCCAAGGAACGTGGCGTCACCTCGGGCGAGATCGGCGTGATGGCCGCGATGCTCGGCGTCGGCGGCGTGGTGGGGTCGCTCATCGCGCCCTACCTGCAGCGGCGGCTCAGCCCCTACGTGTCCATCATGAGTGTGTTCTGGGTGCTGACGCTGCTCACCCCGCTCGCGGCGGTGATCCACGACGGCTACCTGCTGGGCGCGCTGTTCGTGGCCATGGCCCTGCTCCCGCCGACGGCCAACACGACGATCGGCACCTACCAGCTGCTGCTCACCCCCGACCGGCTGCGCGGCCGGTTGACCAGCGTGATGGGCGTGATCGGCGGCGTGTCGGCGGCGACCGGGCCCGCCTTCGGCGGCGTGGTGGTGCAGGCGTTCCCCGGCACGGACGCCGTCGTGCTGTGCGCTGCCGGGATCGCCCTGGTCACGCTGGTCGTCACGATCAGCCCGACGCTGCGCCGGTTCCCCCGCACCGACACCTTGCTCCCCGCCGAAACGGCACCGGCGAAGACCGCACCGAAGACCGCACCGAAGACGGCATCGACGAAAACCGAGGAGAAATCGTCATGACCACCCAGGAATCCGGCGTCGCGTTCGCCTTCGAGGAGCTGCTGGCGCGCTCGGCGGAACTGCGCGAGCGCGATCCGGTGCACCACGACGAAGAGCGGGGGCTGTGGCGGGTGCTCGACCACCCGGGCGTCTCGCGGGTGCTGTCCGACCCGGCCGTGTTTTCGTCGGACTTCAGCGGTCTCACGCCGGTCCAGGAGGACTTCGAGACCTTCCGCAAGGGCAACTTCGTCGGGATGGACCCGCCGGACCACCGCAAGCTGCGCACGCTGGTCAGCCAGGCGTTCACCCCGCGCGTGGTGGCCGGCCTCGAGCCCCGGATCCGGGCCATCACCGGCGAACTGCTCGACGAGGTCGCCGGGGAGTCCCGCTTCGACCTGGTGGACGCGCTCGCGTACCCGCTGCCGATCATCGTGATCGCCGAGCTGCTCGGCGTCCCGGTGGCGGACCGCCCGCTGTTCACCCGCTGGGCCCAGGTGCTCTTCAGCGGCGACCAGCTCGGCGAATCGGCGGACATGGAAGACATCCAGCGCGCGCTGGACGCGATCGCGCCGACGATCCGCGAGATGAACGCCTACATCCTCGACCACATCCGCCACCACCGCGCCCACCCCGGCCCGGGCCTGACGAGCCGGCTCGTCGAGGCCGAGTTCAAGGGCGAGCGCCTCGAGGACCAGGAGATCGTCGGGTTCGTCGCGCTGCTGCTGATCGCGGGCCACATCACGACGACGGCGTTGCTGGGCAACGCGGTGGTGACGTTCGACCGCAACCCCGCGGCGGCGGCCGCGTTGCGCTCTTCCCCGGCTGCCCTGCCGCCGGCGCTGGAGGAGGTGCTCCGGATGTTGCCGCCGTTCCCGGAGCTGGGCCGCCGCACGACCCGCGAGGTCGAGCTGGGCGGCCACCGCATCCCGGAGAACTCGATCGTGATGGCGGACCTGGCCGCGGCCAACCGCGACCCGGCGTTTTTCGACCGCCCGGAGACGTTCGACCCGGCCCGCAACCCCAACCCCCACCTGACGTTCGGCCACGGCATCCACTTCTGCTTCGGTGCCCCGCTGGCGCGGCTGGAGGGCCGGATCGCGTTCGAGGTGCTGTTCGAGCGCTACCGGGACATGGCGGTGGCCACGGACGCACCGGTGGTGTTCCAGAACCCGTCGGTGATCGTGAGCGTCCGGCACCTGCCCCTGGACGTGCAGCGAGCCTGACCCGTCAAGGCGCACCCGCGGGTTTCCGCGGGTGCGCCGCGGGCTTGCCCTTCCGGTGGCTGTTCGGCCGGTCGTGGACGTCGCGCTGCCAGCGTCGCAGCGAGTTCCCCGGCATCCCGGCCTGCCGCAGTATGTCCACCCGGTTCTGCCCGCTGAGCCACAGCAGGAAGGAGCGGTCGACGACGTTGAGGCGGCGCGCTCCGAAGTCGTAGTCCAGGACGATGGGGCTGATTTCGAGGTGGTGCATCTGGAACTCGGAGATTTCGGGGAGCTCGCGGATCAGATCCTTGAGGTTCGGGTCCACGGGAGCGCCGAAGGTCCCGATGAAGTCGGCGATCTCGGCCACGCTGAGTCCCCCTTCGAGCCGGCCGATGTCGCAGGCCAGCACGGTGAAGATCGTCCAGCGGTAGATGTTGGTCAACACGGTCGACGGGCCGGCGGAGAAGCTGTCGATGAAGCTGTCGGCCCGGCTGGCCTGGTCCTGGACGATCCCGTTCATCAGCTTCTTCGCGTGTTCGAGTGACCCCACGACGGTGCCTTCGTTGGCGTCGCTGATCACGCCCTGTTCGATGCAGGCCTGGTAACACGCCTGCTGCACGACCCAAACGCTGTCGAGGCAGCTGTCGAGGATGTGGTCCTTGAAGTCGTCGTGGAACGAGATGCCGATGAGTTCCTCCCCGGACGAGATCACCTTCTCGAGTTCCGGCCGGGACCACTTGTCGGCGTTGACGGTCGAGATGCGGCCGCCGAGATCGCCGTTGTAGCGCAGGAGCTTGTTGTCGTCGAGCCAGACCCCGATGATGACGAACCGGTGGTCCGAGTAGTCGAAATAGCCTTTGAGCGACCGCGAGAAGGAGTGCTGGACCTTGTTGGGGAGGTAGTGGAAGTCTTCGAGCACGATCAGCGTTCGCGTCTTGACGGAGTCGAGGGCGGTGATCATGTCGTTGATGTCTTCGAGATCGAGGTCCAGGGAGCCGGTCACCGTCGACCGGCTCTGCTCGTGTTCGGCCTCCCGGCCGAGGGAGCCGGAGATCTCCTTGCCCAGCAGGGGGAGCTTGGCGTCCAGCCGCGCGGTCACCCGGTGCTTGCCCGACACCGTCACCGACTGCGACTTTTCGACCCGGTACCCGACGGCCTTGAGGATCGCCGCGTTGAGTTCGGCGACGGTCCGGATTTCGATGCACGCGACGAGCGGGTGGCCTCGGTCTTTGATGTTCCACTTCCGCAGGCAGGTCTTGCCCTGTTTGGAGGAACCGTGGATCACGATGTGGTGGTTCTGCGCCAGGGCGAGGAAGAGCTTGTTGTCGACCTTGTCCCGTTCGACGTAGTTCAGGGGCAAATCCCGTGATACGCCGAAAACATCGCCCACCTGCGTGATGGTTGGCAATTCGCTGGGCAGGTGCGGGAAATCGTTGATCAATTTCGGCGGGTTCCGCAGGAAATCCGGCACTCGTCCTCCCCTGTCCTGGCAGGACGGGGAGCGTAGCGCAGTTCGGTGACCTTATTGCTTTTCGCGACGGGAAAGGGGTGGAACCGTGGCGAACGGGTCAATGTGTTGAGGCGAACGCGGGGGTGAGCTTCCCGTCGAGCCAGGCCGCGACCACCGCCAGACCGGTGGCCGCGGCCGCGGCCAGCAGCAGGGCCTGGCCGCCGAGGCCGCTCGCCGTGCCCGCGAGGGCAGCCCCCGCCGCCGCGGACGTCACCTTCAGGCCCGCGCTCGTCACGAAGACCTGGGCCTGCGCGCCCGCCGGGGCGTAGGCGCCGCGGGCGGCCAGCGTCGCCGTGAACGACACCGCGTTGAGCACGCCGAGCGCTGCGAACCCGGCGATCGCGACGGCGTACCCGGGGGCGAACGCGCACGCCGCCGTGGCCACCGCCATCGCCGCGAACAGCCGCGCGGCCAGTACTTCCGGTTCGCCGCGCAGCGGCCACGCCGTCACCAGGGCCGAGCCCAGCAGGCTGCCTGCGCCGTAGGCGACCGTGAGGGTCGCGCCCGCCGCGGCCGTGCCGTGCAGCTCCGAGCCGAAACGCACCGCCACGACCGGGAGCGCCCCCAGCTCCAGGGCGGCCAGCAACGTCAGCAGCGTCACCCGCCGCAGCGGGCCGCGCCGGACCAGGACCGCCAGTCCGGCGCGCAGGCCCGCCGCCTCTTCCGGCCGCGCCGGGCCGGTCAGCGGCAGCGTCACGACCAGCGCTCCGGCGGCCACGGCCGCGACGGCCAGGGCGAGCACGGCGTCGAGGGGGCCGGCCGACGCGGTGAGCGCCGCGGCCGCCGCCGGACCGGCCGTGCCGCCGACGCCGTAGGTCAGCGCGTCCCAGCCGCGGCCGCGCCGGCTGCGGGTGACGTCGTCCAGCACGCTGCTCAGCCCGCCGGTGAGCAGCGGCCCGCAACAGCCGGCGACCGCCACCGCGGCGAACGCCGCGGCCGTGGGCAGCCGTCCGAGCGCCAGCGCGCCCGCGGTCAGCGCGAACCCGTACACGAGGTACGCGAGCGCCAGCAGCCGGCGCCGGTCGCGCGCGCGGTCGAGGCGCACGGCCAGCCACGGGCCCACCAGGTGCGGCGCGGTCAGCGCGGCGACCAGCAGCCCGCCGGTGGCCGCGGACTGGTGGCGGTCCGCGGCCAGCAGGAGCAGCCCGACCGCGGCGCCGCTGTCGGCCCCGCGGACCAGCACCGCGGCGGTCAGGTACCGCGTCAGCCCGGACATCGCACCCCCTCGTCACCCCACTGTCTGGTGACGCCAGCTTGGCAGCGGCCGCGTCACCGGTCAATATGGTGACGTGTTCACCTTCCTCGGCGGCCGCCGCTGCCTGGACCTGACGACCACGCTGCAGGTCCGCCACCGCGAGCACCCGCGCGAGCTGCTGACCGCGCCCGCCGACGTCACCCGCTGGCTGGCCGAGGCCGGGTACGGCCCCGGCATCGCGGTCGACGACGACGGGCTCCGCCGGACCGTCGCGCTCCGCGAAACCGTCAACCGGCTGTGCCGGCGGGCCGCGCGGGAGACCGATCGCGCGGAGCTGAACGCGTTCGCCGCGCGGCCGCCGCTGGTCCCGCACTGGACGGGCTCGGCGGTCGAGTACCGCGGCGACCTCGGCCAGGCCCTTTCGACGCTCGCCCGCGACGCGATCGACCTGCTCACCGGCCCGCACGCGGCCCGGGTCCGCGAGTGCGCCCACCCGGACTGCAGCCGCCTGTTCCTCGACGCCTCGCACGCCGGTCGCCGCCGCTGGTGCGACATGACGGCGTGCGGGACCAAGACCAAGTCGGCGGGGTACCGGCAGCGCCGTCGGGTGGCCGACGTTCCGGATGCGCCTTCTCTGGGTAGCCCACCCGTGTGAGCTGAGCAGGTGACGCCTGCTGCGACGAGTGAGAGGTGATCACATGAGCCAGGGCGACGCCCCGGTCGGGCGATCGGTGAAGACGGCGGCGGCCGGCGTGCGGGACCTCGCCGCGGAAGCCGCGCGGGTGGGTGCGGCCGCGGCCGCACGGGCGGTCGAAATCACCGACCGGAAGCTGGCCGAGGGCAAGGACGAACTCGCGAAGGTGGGCCGGGCGGCGACCAAGGACCTCGACAAGAGCACGCGGTCGTCACGCCGCGACGTGCTGTCCCACTCGGGCGCCGCCCGCGACGAGGTCCTGGCCCGCGCGACGAAGCTGCGCGACCCGGGCCGCAAGGCGGCCCAGGCGGTGGCGACGGTGGTGAGTTCGGCGGGCGAGTCCGGCCGCAAGCGCCGCAAGGCCGTGGCGACGGCGAAGCGTGACCTGGCGGTCGCGCTGCAGGAGGCCAAGAGCGTGGCCCGGGGCGAGCGGACGAAGCGTTCCCGCTGGCCGTGGCTGCTGGCGTTCGGCGCGCTGGCCGCGGCGGTCGTGGCGGTGGTCCAGATCCGCCGCCCCAACCCGCTGGCGGAGGCGGAGAAGAACGCCTCGGCGAAGCCGGAGACCAAGCCGGCCCCGACGCCGGCTCCCGCGGCTCCGAGCCCGGCAACCCCGGCTGCCGCGGCTCCGAGCCCGGCAACCCCGGCTGCCGCGGCTCCGAGCCCGGCGACCCCGGCCGCTGCGGCTCCCACGTCCGCGGCCCCGACGACGCCGTCGGCCAAGCCGGAGGCGAAGCCGGCAGCGGCACCGACCCCGGCTAAGCCGTCGGCGGAGAAGCCGGCCCAGCAGGCGGCCAAGGCCGCCGAGGGCGCAAACGGCCGCGCTCCGGCGGGCCGTGGGCAGAACAAGGCCCACTAGCCAGGGCCGCGGTGCCCGCACCCGAGGTGATCACGGGTGCGGGCACCGCCATGCCCGGGGTGTGCCGGGCATGAGGACTCCGCTTCGAACCAATAGCGCGGTCAACAGCGTGAACTCGCCGACCCGCAGCGGTCGAGCGCCCCGGACCGGCCCCCGTGACCCGCCTCCTGAAAGCGCTTACAATCACCCCACCGAGTGGAGAGGTCGTCGATGGGCTGGCAGTTCGCCGTGAGCACCCTGGGCATGCCCGGTGTCCCGGTCCGCGAGGCCGCGCGCACCGCGCGCGCCCACCGCTGCGACGGTCTCGAACTGCGCGTGCACCCCGACGAAGATGTCCACTTGGGACTCTCCGGCCGCGCCACCGACGCCGTCCGGACCCTCCTCGACGACGAAGGCCTCGTCGTCTCCTGCCTGGCCGGGTACGCCAAAGTCGCTGCTCCCGGCCCCGACCGACCCGTCGTCGACGAACTCAACGCCCTGATCGCCCTCGCGCACCGGATCGGCGCTCCCGCGATCCGCGTCTTCCCCGGCGGGGACGGCGAGGCCCGGCCTCGCATCGCCGCCGTCCTTGACGAGCTGCGGGAGGCGCGGGTGCGGCTGCTCGTCGAGACGCACGATTCGCACCCCACCGGCGCCGCCGCCCGGCAGCTCGTCGACGGGTTCGAAGCGCCCGAGCTGGCCGCCGTGCTGTGGGATGCCGTCCACCCGTGGCGGGCCGGGGAAGAACCGGCCGTCACGCGGGCCGTGCTCGGGCCCTACCTCGGCTACTTCCAGGTCAAGGACGTCGCCGGCCGCGAAGACCCGACCCCGGTGCCGCCGGGAGAGGGCGCCGTCCCGCTCGGGGACTGCCGTGAACTGCTGCGTTCGTGGTCCGGGTGGGTGTCACTCGAATGGGAAAAAGCCTGGTACCCCGGCATTCCTCCGGTCGACGTCCCGTTGCGCGCCGCCGCGGAGTGGGTCAGCCGGTGACGGGCCGATCCTCCAGCGGGTTGGCCGCCATGCGGGTGGCGAGGTCGTTGCGCATCGCGGCCGCGGCCAGGCTCTCCGGCTTGCGGGCGGCCTGGTCGCCGAAGCAGCGGAGGAACTCCGTCACCAGGTCCAGCCGCGGGTAGCGCTCGAGCACCGCCGCGCGGAAGTCCGCCGGCAGGTCCGCCACGCCACGCCCGGCGATGTCGGCCGCCGCCGCGCGGCACAGCAGGAAGCCCTCCGGGTCCTCCGCCGGGTCGACGTCCGCCTGCATGTGGCGGACGATCACCTCCACCAGCCGCGCGCGCCGCTGCGGCGCCCAACCCGCCCCGGCGGCGAACACCCACCCGACGTGCCCGCCGGCCACCTCGAACGGCTCGGTGTGGCTGTCGAACACCGCGGCCAGCCCGACGTCGTGCAGCATGGCCGCGACGAACAGCAGCTCGGGGTCGAAGTCGACGTGGTGGACGCCGCCCAGCGCGGCCGCCCAGGCGTACACCCGCAGCGAATGGTTGAGCAGGGACGGCGACGAGTAGGCCGTCGCGACCTCTCTCGCGTGCTCGCACACCGGGCTGCCGGGCAGCGTGAGTTCCATGCCCGCAGCTTACGGCCGGTGCCCGGCCCCGCGGCGGGCCCGCGGGGCCGGCGACGACTAGCGTCCGGAAAAATTCACGTCACTGCAGAAGTAGTACGACTGGTCGAGGTGGCTCGCCTGCCAGATGGTGTAGACGACGTGCCGTCCCGTCCGGGTGCCCGCGTTCACCGCAACCTGGTACTGCCCGGCGGGTGCGTAGCGGTCCGTCCGGGCGACCAGTTCGAGGTCGCCCCAGCCCAGTGGCCGGGTCGCCGGGTCGAAGCCCTGCTTGGTGATGTACACCAGCAAGTAGTCGGCGCCGTGGTGCGCCTGGTCGGTGACGGTCAGGGTGAACCGGTTGTCCTTGTCCGCCATCTGCCACGCGCCGACCGTGTCGAGGGCGTTGTACCGGGGCGCCTGCGTGCGGCCGCCGCTGCACAGCGTCCCGTCCGGGATCGCGCCCTGGTGGTTGCCCTTGACGCCTTCGCGGTAGAGCCCGTTCCAGTTCCACATCGCGTTCGGGTCGGCTTGCCAGGCCTGCCAGCACATCGGGTCCTTCGTCGCCATCGCCGGGTTCTGGAAGTCGCTGCCCCAGCGGTACCAGCAGCCGTAGTTGCGCGAGGGCGGGTCGGTGGCGGACCCGTGCGCGTCGGCGACGCCGGTGAGCACACCGCCCAGCAGGACGGCGGTCACGGCCGTCACCACCAGGGAGAGCAGGGTCTTGCGGGGGCGGATCCGTCGGGGAACCACGCTGTCCTCCTTCGTCGGGGCCGGTTTCGGGGAGCGCTCCCAAGTTCGTGACCATACGCGGCGGCGTTCGCCACCGGCCAGCTCGCGATCTCCGCAAACCCCTGCTGTGCCGGGCTTTCGCCGACCGTGCGGCACTGAACGGCCACTGAACGGTCACTGAACGGCGCAGTGCTCGGCTGGCGGGCCCGCCCGATCGGTCCCGGCCCGGGGACGTCCGGTGAGCGCGGACCCGGCGGCTGCGCCACGCGGGTGCATCCGGAAAAATCTCCACCGCCGGGCGCCACGGGCCGCTGCCGGTCCTTTGAGGACTTGAAGCGATCTCCGTCCGGTGCTATACGAATACCAGGACCTGGTGACATCGCGAGACGATCCGGGGAGTGGACGACGATGCCGGACAAGAGCGCCCGTTCGGCCGCGGCCGAGGCGTTCAGCGAGCTGGTGCTGGCCGACCCCGAGTGGGTCCGGGCGGAGTTCGACGCGATCGTGGCCGCGAACTTCCGCCCGCCGCCACCGCCGGTGCCGCCCGCCCGCCGCGGTCCGGAGCCGCGCCGCCGCCCGGCCGCGGTCGCCGTCGGCCCGCGCCGGTGCCGGGGTGCCCGGCTGCCCGCCGGGAAGGGCCCGCGGCGGGAGCGAGGCCCGCCGCGGCGAAAAGCGCGAAGGGAACGTAGAGCGAGGAAAGGGGAGTGATGCCGTGACGGTACCCGGCCGTACTCCGTCGCCGACGTGTGCTGCCTGCCCCGACAGCGGCCGGTAGGACCTTGCCGAGGCCCGGCCACCGCGCCTCCAGGCGCATCCCCGCGGCAGCGACGCCGGCCTGCCGGGAGCCGTCGAGTTCGCGAAAAGTCACGGACCACGGTTTCGACACGCAGGTTCCTCCGGGGGTTCCGGTGCCGTCCACCGGCACCGGAACCGCACCGGGTTCACAACGAGAGGAATTCGCCCCGCTGCAGCAGTTGCACCCGCGTCGGCGGCCGCCGGCGCCGGACCTCTTCCAGGAAGTTCGACACCGGCGAGTGGAACAGGCCGTAGTCGTCGAAGTGCACCGGGACCGCGCGCCGCGGTTCCAGCAGGTTCAGCAGGTCCACGCCGCCGCGGTGGTCGAGCGTCACCAGCACGCCGAACGCGCGCGTGCCGCCCAGGTGCACCACCGCGAGGTCGAGGTCGGGGAAGTGCTCCCGGATCCGCCGGAGTTCGTCGTGGATCACCGTGTCGCCGCTGAGGTAGATCCGCAGCGGGCCGGTTTCGGGCGTCGCGCGGTACTCCAGGACGCTGCCCATGACCGGCGGGAGGATCCGCTGCATCGGGCCGGGGGCGTGCCGCGCCGGGACGGACGTCACCGTCAGCTGCGCGTCGCCGACGGTGAAGGTCTCCGTCGTCCACGTCGGCAGCGGGAGCGGGGCGTGGAACCCCCGCCGCAGCAGCCGGGTGGCCGCGTGCTCGGTGGTCAGGATCGGGGTGTCGCGCGGGAGTTCGCGCGACGCGATCCGGTCGAAGTGGTCGCCGTGCAGGTGCGACAGGATGACGGCGGTGAGCGGCGGCAGGTCCGCCGGCTGCAGCGCGGGTTCGGTGCGCCGCCGGGAAAACAGGCCCTGGCCGAAGTAGGACCACTGGCCGCGGTGCAGGAAGTTGGGGTCGGTGAGCAGGGTGAACGGCCCCAGCCGCAGCACCGTGGTGGCGGTCCCGACGAACATCAGCGAGTCGCCGCCGGGCGGGTCGAACGAGGGCGGGTTCAACGAGGGCACGGGCAGTCCTTTCCCCGCGTGCTCCGGAAATCCGGGTGGGGCGCGGCCGGGTGGCCGCGCCCCCGCGGCTCAGCTCTGCGACCGCACGTTCTCCCGGGCCTCCTGGGCGCGATCGGTGACGTCGCCGGTCGCCGACTGCGCTTCGTCCTTGACCGTCGACACGGCGTCGGCGGCTTCCGACTTCACCGACTCGGCTGCCTGCTGCGCGGGTTCGCGCAGGTTCTCCTTCAGCTCCTCGGCCGCGTGCTGGGCCACCGGGGCCACGTGCTCGCGGGCGAGGTCGGTCGCCTGGCCGGCGAGCTTGCGTTCCGGCTCGCTCGCGGGCAGCAGCGACGACACGAGCCAACCGGCGCCGAAGGCGATCAGGCCGGCCGCCAGCGGGTTGCCCCGCGTGCCGCGCTGGATCGCCGCCGGGGCCTCGCCGACGGCGCCGGCGGCGGAACTCACCGTGTCACCGACGGTGCCGGCGGCGGAACTCACCTTGTCCCCGGCGGTGGACGCGACCGAGCCCACCTTGTCGCCCGCCGCCGACGCCTGGTCGGTCGCGGTGCCCATGACGCGGTCACGCGCGTTGCCGAACGCCGTGCGCACCCGGCCGACGCGGCGTTCGACGATCCGGCCCGGGCTCACCTTCTCGGTGAGCGCGTTGACGTCCGTGCTGAGATTGCGTTGCGTACCTTCGATTTCGCGCCGGATGCGCTCCGGTTCGGTCATGGTCGTTCGCCTTTCAGTGCGTCCGGGACCTGCTGCAGGGTCTCGACGGTGCGTTCGGGTTTCGGGTTGACCCGGCGGACTTCGCGCCGCCCGGTCGTGTAGAGCACGGCGCCGGCGATCGCCCACACGACCGCGACGATCAGGGCCGCCCAGCCCGCGTCCATCACGTTCGCCAAGCCCTGCCACAGGGCGATGGAGAGGAACAGCAACACCATGTAGCCGGCGAACCCGGCCCCGCCGAGCATGCCCGCGCCCTTCGCGGCCTTGCCCGCTTCGGCCTTGATTTCGGCCTTCGCCAGCTCCGCTTCCTGCCGCACCAGGGTGGAAATGTCCTTCATGACGTTCGACATCAGCTCGCCGACCGAAGTGTCGGCGACGTCGACGGGTTCACCGGCGCGCGGCGCGGGCCCGGGTGCCTGGGTCATCACGGCACCTGCCCCGGCCCGGCGAAGCGGGGACCCGGCTGCGGGAGGTGTTCCGGCGGCTGCGGCGCGTTGTACCCGCCCGGCGCCGCGCCCGGACGGCTCGGCTGCGGAAGGCCTTCGGCAGGCTGCGGCGCGTTGTAGCCGCCCGGGGCGGCATAGCCCGGCTGGGGGAGACCGCCGGCGGGCTGGGGCGGGGGATACCCGCCGGGGGCCGCGTACCCCGGCTGCGGGAGACCCTGCACGGGCGTCGCGTACCCGGCGTCGGCCGGCTGCGGGATCGGCGGGGTCGCGGCGGGACCGGCGTGCTGCGGCGGGGTGCTCACCCCGGTGTCCGAGGACTCCTCCTTGTGCTGCGCGACGACGCCGCGGGTGAGCCGCCCGACGAGGGCACCGGCGACGGCCGCGCCCACCAGGAACGTGCCGGGACGGCGGCGGGCGAAGCGCCGGACCTCGTCCAGGAGGTCACCGGGTTCGCGGTGCTCGAGCCAGTCGGCGACCGTCCGCGTCCGGTCGGAGACCTGCCGGGCGACGTCGCCGGCGAGGCCCGGCGAGTCGGTCTGCTCCGCCATCCGCTCGAGCTGACCGGCCAGCTGGTGGAGGCTCTCGGCCGCCTTCCGCTGGCCGTCCCTGGCCTGCGTCTGCAGCTGTTCCCGGCCCTCGCGGAGGAGGTCGCGGGCTTCCTGCTGGGCGTGCGCGGCGACGTGTTTCGCTTGGTCCGCGGCCGTTTGCGCGACTTCGCCGCCCCGGTCGGCGGCGGTGGCGGCCACCTCGCGGGCTTCGCCCTTGGCGGTTTCCGGCATCGACGGCGATCCGGAGGCGTGCTGCGGCGGTGACTGACCACCGGGTCCCTGGGTCATCTCGACCTCCTGTGCGAGAGGCACTTGGCGCGCCTTCGTGGTGCCGATGGCGAGCATCGGCCTGTCAAGGCGGCTGGCTACCCGGGTGGGCGGTGCATAAACCGGACGCCGCTGCCGCCGGTCAGCAGCGACACGGCGGCCCGGAGGCTGTCCGGGCCGGTCTCCGGTGGCCACCCGGGGCCGGCCAGGACGAGCCGCGGTACCCGGATGCCGTGCGGGGGCGCTGCCGGGCTGCTGCTCCACAGCACGACCGCGGCCGGCCGGATCCGGTCGATCGCGTGCCGGAGCGCGGTTTCCGGCACGGAGGCGCCCAGGAAGAGAGCTTCGCGGCCGTGTTCGGCGAGCGCCGCGCGCAGGGCTTCCAGCGGCAGCGTGTGCCGATCACCGTCCACACAGGCCAGCAGCGCCGCGGGCGCGGCACCGGCGGGCGGCGGAATGCGGTGCAGGGCCGCGGCGATGGCCCAGGACAGGCCGTGCACGAGGTCGACGCAGCGGTCGGCGTCCGGGCCGCAGAGGGCGGTCAGCGCCGGGCGGCAGAGGTCGTCCCAGGTGGCCGCGACGCCGCGGTCGGCCAGGTGCGCGTCGAGGAGCGCGGCGGCGGTGTCGATCTTCAAGCCCCGGACGGCGGTCAACAGCGTGTCCACGTCGGTCGCGCCGGCGTGGAACGCCCGCGCGGCCGCGGTTTCCGCGCCGATCCCGTGCTCGATGAGGTGCTGCATGCGCAGCAGCGCTTCGATGTCCGCCCGCCCGTAGCGGCGGTGGCGGCCGGGCTGCGGCGCGGCCAGCGGGAGGTCGTAGCGGCGGTGCCAGGCGCGCAGCGTCGACGCGGGCACGCCCAGCATGCGCGCGACCGCTCCCGCCGTCCAGGTGACGGCGGGAGCGGTCGCGGGCCGGTCCACCGGCAGGCTCAGTTCCCGGGGCGGGCGACATCACCCCGCCAGGCGCCGGTCTCGCGGCCGCCGCGCTCCTCGATGAAGGTCTTGAACCGGCCGAGGTCGCCCTTGACCCGGCGGTCGAGGATGCCGAGCTTGTCGGCGACGTTCTCGACGAAGCCGTCCGGGTCGATGTCGAGCTGGACGGTGACGCGGGTCTGCCGGTCGTCGAGGCGGTGGAACGTCACGACCCCCGCGTGCGTCGGGCCGGAGTCGGACTTCCAGGCGACGCGCTCGTCCGGGTGCTGCTCGGTGATCGTCGCGTCGAACTCGCGGGTCTGCCCGCCGACGCTGATCTTCCAGTGGGTGTGGGTGTCGTCGAGCTGCCGGATCTCGTCGACGCCCTCCATGAAGTGCGGGAAGGACTCGAACTGCGTCCACTGGTTGTAGGCGGTGGTGACGTCGGTCTCGACGTCCACGGATTCGGTGACGGTGCTCATCGCGGCGTGTCCTTTCGTGGTTCGGTCTGCTCCCTGAGTACCCGGCAAATCGATGACAAAACGATGCAAGCCCTTTAGGCTGGGACAGCAGCGACGGAAAAGGAGCCCCCGTGACCGACGAACGGACGTCCGCACTGACGGTGCGAGTCCGCACCGTGCCCGAGGCCGTCGTGGTCGCGGCGGCAGGCGACCTGGACCTCGGCACCGCCCCGGTGCTGCGCACGCGGGCACGAGACGCACTGGCCGGACGGCCGGGCGCGCTCATCGTGGACCTCGGCGCGATCACGTTCTGCGGCTCGGCCGGGCTGCAGGTCCTCGCCGAGCTCGCCGGCGAGACCGCGGCGGCCCGGCTGCCGTTCGCGGTGGTCGCCGACGGGCGTCCGGTCCTGCGGTCCTTGCAGGTCACCCGCCTGGACGGCGCGCTCGCGCTGCACCCGACGGTGGACCGCGCCTGCGCGTGGATCCGGCAGCGGCCCGGCGCTCCCGGCGTGACCGGCGGTTAGGGCGGGCCGGGTCGCGGGTAGTCCTCCGGCATGGAAGCGGAGGCGCTGCTGCAGAGCCTGACCCGCGTGGTGACCGCCCTCGACGGCACCGGCATCCGGTTCGCCGTGGCCGGCGGCCTGGCCGTGTACGCCCGCGGCGGTCCGCCGTCGGACCACGACGTCGACCTGTTCCTCAAACCCGGTGACGCGGAGCGCGCGGCGGAGGTGCTCACCGCCGCCGGGCTGCGCCGCGTGCACCCGCCGGAGGACTGGCTGACCAAGGTCTACGACGGCGACACCCTCGTCGACCTCATCCACGGCCCCAACCACCGGCCGGTGACCGACGAGCTGCTCGACCGCGCCGCGCTGATGCGGATCGGGTCCACCGCGGCGCCGGTCGTCTCCGGCACCGACCTGCTGGTGGACAAGCTGCTCGTGCTGAGCGCGCACCGGTGCGACTTCGCGCCGCTGCTGCGGATCGCCCGCGACCTGCGCGAACAGGTCGACTGGACCGACGTCGCCGTGCAGGTGTCGGCGTCCCCCTACGCCCGGGCGTTCCTGGCGCTGCTCGGTGACCTCGCCGTGATCGACCCGAAGGAGGCACTCGTGCCCGAACCACCGCAGTACCTCGTCGCCCGGCTCAGCCGGGCCCTCGCCGAAGACCCGCGCACCGCCGAGCTCGGCGTGCACGTGACCGTGCGGGGCGAGCACGTCCACCTGACCGGCGAAGTCGTCTGCGCCGAGCGCAAAGCGGAGGTGGACGCCGTCGTCGGCGAGTACCTGACCGGGGAGCTGGTGCACAACGACGTCCGGGTCGCCGACGTCCGCGAACCGGCGAGCGCGGAGGAGATCGGCCGATGAGGATCGCCGCGGTCGGTGACGTGCACCTCGGCGAGGACTCCCGCGGCCTGCTCCGGCCGGCGCTGGAGCACCTCGCGGGCACCGCCGACGTCCTGTTGCTCGCCGGGGACCTCACCCGGCACGGCACCGTCGAGGAGGCCCGCGTGGTGGCCGAGGAGCTCGCCGGGCTCGGCGTGCCGGTCGCCGCGGTGCTGGGCAACCACGACCACCACAGCGACCGGGCCGAGGTGATCGCGAACCTGCTCCGGGAGACCGGGGTCGAGGTCCTAGAAGGCGACGCGGTCCGCTTCGACCTGCCGGACGGCTCGCTGGGTGTCGCCGGGGTCAAGGGCTTCGGCGGCGGGTTCGCCGGCAAGTGCGCCAGCCGGTTCGGCGAGCGGGAGATGAAGGACTTCGTCGAGACCACGATGGCGTCGGCGGATTCGCTGCGCAAAGCGTTGCAAACCCTCGACACGGACGTCGTCGTCGCGCTGACCCACTACGCACCGATCCCGGGCACGCTGCACGGCGAGCCACCCGAGATCCACCCGTTCCTCGGGTCGTACCTGCTGTGCGAGCCGATCGACGAGGTGGGCGCCGACCTGGCCCTGCACGGTCACGCCCACTTCGGCTGCGAGCAGGGCGTGACCCCCGGCGGGGTGCGGGTGCGGAACGTGGCGCAGCCGGTGATCCGGAAGGCGTACGCCCTGTACGAGCTGCACCCGGCGGAGCTGTCCACGCGCCGCTGACTTGCGGCGAAACTCCGTCAGGCGGCGAGCTGGGCGGCCGCGGCGAGCACGTGCGGCGCCAGGCCTTCGGCGATCACGGCGTAACCGGCCGAAGACGGGTGGAAGCGGTCGGCGGAGAACAGCGCCGGTTCGGCGGCGAAGCGGGCGGCCAGCTCGGGACCGGCGGTGGCCACCGCACCTCCGGCCCGGATCGCGGCTTCGGCCTGCGCCTGGGCGTAGTGGCCGCTGGCCGCGGACACCAGTTGCCGGTACGGGCCGGGCACCCGATCCACGATCCCCAGGTCGGGCGCCGGGACCACGATGACGCGGGCGCCGGCGCGGACCAGCCGCGCGACGGCGTCGTGCAGTTGCCGGGCGCCGACGGCGGGAGCGACGAACCCGGCGAGGTCGTTCGCGCCGATCACGATCAGCGCCAGGTCCACGCCCTCGCCGAGGGCGACGCCGACCTGGCGTTCGAGGTCGCTGGAGCGGGCTCCGGGCACGCCGAAGTTCCGCAGGTGCACGGGGTGGCCGGCGTCGCGCAGCGCCCGGGTGAGGCGGCGGCCCAGGGTGTCGTCCTCGCGGCTGCTGCCGACGCCGGCCGCCAAAGAGTCCCCCAGGACGCAGAATCGGAGTGGTTGAGTCATCACCGGGTACAACGTGGCCGGCCCGTCGTTGTTTCCCGTCGCGCTGGAGGTCACGGTGACCAGGACCGTGTTGCTGCGCCTGCTGCTGGTGCTCGTCGTGGTCGTGGTGCTGTTGCTGACCGCCTTCTGGGCGGTCCAGCGCCGGCTGATCTACCTCCCGGACCCCGCGCCGGTGCCCGCCGCCGCGAGCGTGCTGCCCGGTGCCGAGGACGTTCGCCTCCGCACGGCCGACGGCCTCGAGCTGGGCGCCTGGTACCTGCGGCCGGCCGGCCGGGACCCGGCGGCGACGGTGCTGGTCGCGGGCGGCAACGGCGGCAACCGGGCCGGGCGCGCGCCGCTGGCCGCGAAGCTCGCGCAGGCCGGACTGGCCGTGCTGCTGCTGGACTACCGCGGGTACGGCGGCAACCCGGGCCGCCCGAGCGAGGACGGCCTGGCCCTCGACGTCCGCGCGGCCCACCGCTTCCTGACCGAGGACCGGCGGGTGCCGCCCGGGCGCCTGCTCTACTACGGCGAGAGCCTCGGCTCCGCCGTCGTGACCGAGCTGGCCCTCGCGCACCCGCCGGCCGGGCTGCTGCTGCGGTCGCCGTTCACGGACCTCGCGGCCGTCGGCGCGCGGCGCTACCCGTACCTGCCGGTGCGCCTGCTGCTGCGCGACCGCTTCCCGGTCGAGGAGCAGGCGGCCCGCCTGCGCGTGCCGGCGGTGGTGGTCGTGGGCGGCCGCGACTCGATCGTCCCGCCCTCGCAGAGCCGGGCGGTGGCGGCCGCGGCGTCGGCCCGGCTGGTGGAAGTCCCCGGGGCCGACCACAACGATCCGGCGCTGCTCGACGGCCCGCAGCTGGTCGAGGCGGTGCTCTCGCTGGTTCCGCGCTGAACCTGGTCCTGGCGGACCCAGGCTGAGCCGGACCTGGTCCGGTGCCCGGGGCCGCCGCAGGATCGAGGCATGACGAACAGCATGAAGGCGATCACCATCCCCGAGTTCGGCCCGGCCGAGGTCCTGCGGCTCGACGCCGTGGCGGTCCCGGAACCCGGACCGGGCGAGGTCTCGATCGACGTCGCCTACGCCGGCGCCAACTTCGCCGAGGTCCTCTACCGGCAGGGCGTCGTGGACGTCCCGCTGCCCTTCGTCCCCGGCATCGAGGTGTCCGGCCGGATCCGTGCGCTGGGCGAAGGCGTTTCCGGGCTGACGGTCGGCCAGCCGGTCGCCGCGTTGACGATCGTGGCGAGCGGCGGCTACGCGGAGGTCGTCACCACCGCCGCCGACCTGGTCGCGCCCCTGCCCGGGACCGGGTTCGAGGTCGCGGCCGCGGTGCCGTCCAACAGCACCACCGCGTTCCTCGTGCTGGAGCGGGTGGCGCGGCTCGCGCCCGGCGAGCGCGTGCTCGTGCACGCCGCCGCCGGCGGGGTGGGCAGCCAGCTGGGCCAGGTCGCGCGGCTGCTCGGGGCCGGCCGGGTGGTCGGCACGGTCGGGAGCGCCGCGAAGATCGCCGCCGCGAAGGCCTTCGGCTACGACGAGGTCGTCCTGCGCGACGACGTCGAGGGCACCGGCGAGTTCGACGTCGTGGTGGACATGGTCGGCGGGCCGGCGCGCCGCGCGAGCCTGGACCGGCTGGCCCCGATGGGGCGCCTGGTGGTCATGGGCAACGCTTCGGGCGCCGAGGACGTCGGCATCCCGGCCAACGAACTGTGGTTCACCAACAAGACCGTGTCCGGCTTCAACCTGGCCGCGTTCGCGGGAGTGGCGCCGGCCACCGCGGGCCAGGCCCTGCGCCGCGCCGTCGCGGCGGTCGCGGAGGGCACCCTGCGCGTCGACGTCGAGGCCCTGTCGCTGGCGGACGCGGTGACCGCGCACCGCCGCATCGAGTCGGGCTCGACGACCGGCAAGCTGGTGCTGCGCGTGCGGTGAGCGCCCGGGTGTGACGTGCGTCCGCCTTGAGACCGGGGCCGCATCGCGCATAATGGGCCACTGACCGACTGCTTGGTATGTGCCGGGCACCACAGCCGAAGGAGACACACTGCCGTGAACTCGTTCAAGGATCGCGTCGCGATCGTCACCGGCGCCAGCCGGGGCATCGGCCTCGGGATCGCGAAGACGCTCGTCGAGCGCGGCGCCAAGGTCTGCCTCACCGCGCGCAAGCCGGAGGCCCTGGAGGAGGCGGTCAGTTCCCTGGGCGGCCCCGACGTGGCGATGTTCGTGGCCGGCAAGGCCGACGACACCGACCACCAGGACGAGGCGGTCGCCAAGACGATCGAGACCTTCGGCCGGCTCGACTACCTGGTGAACAACACCGGCATCAACCCCGTCTACGGCCCCACCCTGGACACCGACCCCGCGGTGGCGGCGAAGATCTTCGGCGTCAACGTGCTCGCCCCGCTGGGCTGGACCAAGCGCGCCCGCGACGCGTGGATGGGCGAGCACGGCGGCGCCGTGGTCAACGTCGCCTCGGTCGCCGGCCTCCGCGCTTCGCCGGGCATCGGCATGTACGGGGTCAGCAAGGCGGCTCTGATCCGGCTGACCGTCGAACTCGGCGCCGAACTGGGCCCGAAGATCCGCGTCAACGCCGTCGCGCCGGCCGTGGTGAAGACGAAGTTCGCGACCGCGCTGTACGAGGGCCGCGAAGAGGAGGTCTCCTCGGCGTACCCGATGAAGCGGCTCGGCGTGCCGTCGGACATCGCGGGCGCGGTGGCGTTCCTGCTGTCCGACGACGCGGGCTGGGTCACCGGCCAGACGGTGGTCCTCGACGGCGGCCTGACCCTCGGCGGTGGCCTGTGACCGGCGTCGTCGTCACCGGGGGCGGCGGCGGCATCGGCGCCGCGCTGGCCCGCCGGTTCGCCGCGGACGGAGCCCGGGTCGTCGTGGCCGACCTGGACGGTGACAAGGCCGCGGAAGTGGCCGCCGAAGTCGGCGGGACGGCGTTCGCCGGAGACGTGGCGAGCATCGAGGGCGTCACGGAGCTGATCGAGAGCGCACGCTCGGCGTTGGGCGAGATCGACATCTTCTGCGCGAACGCGGGCATCGCGCCCTTCGGCGGCGCCGAAAGCGGCGAGGAGGTGTGGGCACGCACCTGGGACGTCAACGTGATGTCCCACGTCCGCGCGGCGAACCTGCTGCTCCCGGCGTGGCTCGAGCGCGGCCGGGGCCACTTCGTCGCGACGGTGTCCGCCGCCGGTCTGCTGACCAGTCTGGGCTCGGCACCGTACTCGGTGACCAAGCACGGCGCACTGGCGTTCGCCGAGTGGCTGTCGGCGACGTACCGGCACCGCGGGATCACGGTGCAGGCGATCTGCCCGCAGGGCGTGCGCACGGCGATGCTGGAGAACACGGGAACGGCGGGCCAGCTGCTGATGGGAGCCGCGGCGATCGAGCCGGAGCAGGTGGCGGACGCGTTGTTCACGGCCATGGCGGAGAACCGGTTCCTGGTCCTGCCGCACCCGGAGGTAGCGGGCTACTACGCGCTGCGCGCCACCGAGACCGACCGGTGGCTCGGCGGGATGAACAAGCTGCAGCGCAAGGTCGAAGAGGCCGTCGGCGAGCTGTGACGGCGGTGTACCGGACACGAGCCCGGTGACGCGGCACTGCCGAAGCCGGCCGGGCGGCCGTCGTCCGGAACGCCGCGGCGAACGTGCACCCGGAGCGTCCCTCGGGGCGCACGTGGGTGTAGGCCCGTGGCCGGGTGGCTGCGGGCCTTTCCCGTCTGTTCAGGCTGTGAGTGGGAGTGGTTGGTGGAGGTTGTTGCGTCGGGGTTGTCGGCGTTTGTCGAGGAATGCCGGTGGCAGGAACTCGGGGAGGCCGTCGGGGGCGATGCGGACTTCCCAGCCGGAGCGGTGCAGGAGCCGGTGGTGGTGGGCGCACATCAGGACCAGGTTGTGCAGGTCGGTGGGGCCGCCGTCGGCCCAGTGCCGGATGTGGTGGCCCTGGCAGTGCCGTGGTGGCCGGTGGCAGCCGGGGAACGCGCACCCGCGGTCGCGCAGGAACAACGCCCGGCGCAGGCCGGCGGAGATCAGGCGGCGCAGTCGGCCCAGGTTGAGCGGTTCGCTCTTCTCGCCCAGCACCGTGGGGATGATCATCGCGTCGCAGGCATGCACCCGCGCTTCCGCGGCGGTCATGGAACCGGTGTCGCCCAGGGTGGCCGTGCCGACGCCCGATTTCAGCGAGTCGAAGGACACCGCGACCATGACGTGGGTTCGTTCCCCGGCCTGCATCGGCAGGGCCGGAGAGTGCAACGCCAGATCGACTGCGTCAGAGAACGCGTCACCGTAACGCTGGGGACGAGTGCGGGTATCGGGCCCCTCGTCGCCGCTGCGGCGTTCGGCCAACGCGTCGAGTAAGGCACTGGCGCGGGTGCCGGTCTCATCATCGAACCGGCCGTTCAGTTCCCACACCCCGGTTCTCTTCCGGCGCAGGAACAGCTCCCGCGCGGGAACCACAGGCTCGGAGTCGTCGGGCTCGGCACCATCAGGAACCAGATGCGCCAAGATCCGCGCCCCGAGCGCGGCGACCTGCCGGTACCCGGCCGTGTCGGCGAAGCCCAGCATGTCTCGCTCGGCGCTGTCCTGATGCTCGACCGGAACCCGGGCGAGAACGTCGGTGATCACGTCGATCATCGGGTCACTCAACCGCCCCGCACGAGCCGCCGCACCCGTCGCAGGCGCCACCGCAGGAATCGGAGTGCCATCCAAAGCCCGGCCCGGGTTGAGTGCCCGAGCCCGCTGCACCAGCCGCTCCGCCGCCGACTTCGGGATATCAGCCAGATGTTCCAGCAACCGCGCCACGCAACGATAACCGAACAACTCCATTACCCCACGCTGTTCGATCTCCACCACGAGCGCACCGATCTCGGCTTCGGTGGCCCGCTTGCGGGCGAGCAGCTCACCGAAACGGTCGGCGAAAGCCACCGCTTCAGAGGAAGGAGCCGCGTTGCTGGTCATACCTCCAACCTACCCAGATTCGAACACCTGTCATCACTCGATCGGGCATAACCTCGCACCCACTGTCCGCCCCCGAGAACACCGAAAACCGCCACGGCGAAGCCGCATCTTCAGGGAACGACCCGATACCAGCAAGGTCCGACTTCGGAGAGCCGAACCGCAGGCCCGACCCGCGAGAAGATCTGAACCCCGGACCCCAGCAGAACCGGCACGGGCAAAGCCAAGACTTCATCCAGCAGACCGGCCTCGAGACACTGCCGGGCAACATCGGCCCCGAGAACGTTGACGTACTTCTCCCCGGCAGCAGCAGAAGCAGCGGCAACGGCCGAAGCCAGATCGCCGACGAAACTCACCCCGGGAACCGGATCGGCCGGCCGGTGGGTGAGCACGAACTGCGGCCCCTCCCAGCCGCCGCCGAACGCCTTCCCCTCGCCCGGGCCGCCGCGGTGCGGGTCGTCGCCGTCGTAGGTGCGGCGGCCCACCAGCAGGGCGCCGATGCGGGGGATGATGTCCACCGGCGGCGGCCCCAGGAACGGCGTCAACCAGGACATGTCTCCGCCCGGGCCGGCGATGAAGCCGTCGATCGAGCAGCTGAACGCGTAGAGCAGTTTGGCCATGGGACCCACCTCCGTGTCGTCGGACGCAGGTACTGACCGCCGGCACCGCGAAAACTCATCGGCCGGGGGAGAACGGCGGGAACCGCGGCGGACGGCGCTCGTGCCAGCCGGCCAGCCCCTCGGCGAGCTCCGGCCGGCCGAACGACTCCAGCATCAACGCCGTGGCTTCGCGGGCGGCCGAGTCGAGCGGCAGCAGCGGCTCGCGCGCGAGCTGCTCCTTCATCACCGCCATCGACCGCGGTGCGCTGTGCGTCGCGAGTTCGGTCGCGTACGCGTGCGCGCGCTCGGCCAGCGAACCGGCCGGGACGACCTCCTGGACCAGGCCGTACTCCAGCGCTTCCGCCGCGGTGAACGTCCGCCCCGACAGCAGCAGGTCGCGGGCCCGGCCGTGGCCGACGAGCTCCGGGAGCAGCTTCGCGATGCCGTACTCGGCGATCAGGCCGCGGCGGGCGAACGCGGTGGTGAACTTCGCGCCCGCGGCGGCGAACCGGACGTCGGCCGAACAGGCGATGACGAACCCCAGGCCGGCGCAGCCGCCGTTGATCGCCGCCACCACCGGGACGCTCGCCGACGCCGCCGCCAGCACGTCCCGGAAGCCGTCTTCCACCGGGGGCCGCGTGGCGATGGTGTCCAGCAGCCCGAGGTCCGCGCCGGGGCAGAACGCCCGGCCCGCTCCCGTGACGACGACCGCGCGGACCGCCGGGTCGGCGTCGGCCTGCCGCAGCAGGGCGCCGTAGCGGGCCTGCATCGGCACGTCCATCGCGTTGCTGCGGTCCGGCCGGTCGAACGTGCAGGTCGCGACCGCGCCGTCCGTCTCATACCGCACACCGTCCACAGTGGACATCGCTGCCTCCTCCGGTCAGGGAACCATACTAAGCGGTCGCTTGGGGCAAAGTCACGACCGGATGCCCGCAGGGTTCGAAATCATCGAACCCTTTGATTGTCCGGAAAACTCTGTGCCATAGTGCTTTCCGCCCGCACATCGCCGCGCTGGAAGGGGCTCGCCCGATGCCGGAAGCAGAACCGAGCGAACTCCGCAGGCGGGTCGTCCTGGGCGGGGCCGGCGCCGCCGTCGCCACGTCGGTCCTCGCGCCGGCCGCCCGGGCCGCCGACGCACTCACGCAGCCGGGACCGGCGCGGGAGACCGACTTCGGCACCGGCTGGCGGTTCGCACTGGCCAACCCCGACGGGGTCACCGATCCCGGCGGCCGGTTCGCCGACGCCCCGAAGCCCGGCTTCGACGACTCGACGTGGCAGGTCGTCGATGTCCCGCACGACTGGAGCATCGAGCTCCCGCCGACGGACCGGGGCACCGAAAGCGGTTCCGGCTTCTTCCGCGGCGGGCTCGGCTGGTACCGCAAGACGTTCACGCTGCCGCCGTCGCTGGCCGGCAAGCGCGTGTCCGTGGAGTTCGACGGCGTCTACTCGGACGCCCACGTGTACTTGAACGGCGAGCTGCTCGGCCACCACCCGTACGCCTACACCGGGTTCGCCTTCGACCTCACCGGACGGCTGCACACCGACGGCCGCACGCCGGACGTCCTCGCCGTGCGGGCGACGAACCCGCTGCCCAGCAGCCGCTGGTACTCCGGCAGCGGGATCTACCGCCGCGTCCGCCTGGTGGTCACCGAGCCGGTGCACGTCGCCCGGCACGGCACGTTCGTCACCACCCCCGGCATCGCCGCCGGCCGGGGCACCGTGCGGGTGGCCACCGACGTCGTGAACGAGGGCGCCGCGGTCACCGCGCAGGTGCGCACGACGGTCACCGACCCGGCGGGCCGCGTGGTGGCGACCGGCTCGACGACCGTGGCGACGCCACCGGGGCGGACGGTGACCGCGGTGACCGCGCTGCACGTCGAGCGCCCGCAGCTGTGGTCGTTCGGCGCCCCGCGGCTGTACCGGCTGCGCACCGACGTCGTGGTCGCCGGGCGCGTGCTCGACACGACGTTCACCGACTTCGGCTTCCGCTACCCGGAGTTCCACCCGGACAACGGGTTCTCGCTCAACGGCGTGCCGGTGAAGCTGCGCGGGGTCAACCTGCACGCCAGCCAGGGCGCGCTGGGCGCGGTGGTCGACCCGGCCGCGCTGGAGCACCAGATGCGGCTGATGCTCGCGATGGGCGTCAACGCGCTGCGGACCGCGCACAACCCGCCGGACCCGCAGCTGGTGACGGTGTGCGAACGGCTCGGGATCGTCATGATGGTCGAGGCGTTCGACTGCTGGCGGACCGGCAAGCTCGAGTACGACTACCACCGCGACTTCGACGAGTGGAGCGGGCGCGACATCGCCGAAATGGTGCACGCGGCCAAGAACTCGCCGGCGGTCGTGCTGTGGTCGATCGGCAACGAGGTGCCGGACGCGTCGATGGCGGGCGGCCCGGAGATCGCCGCGGGGCTGATCGCCGCCGTCCGGGCGATCGACAGCACCCGGCCGATCGTGATGGGCTCGGACCGCTACCGCGGGGTGCCCGCGCCCGGGTCGCCGCAGGACCTCATCCTGAAGCAGCTCGACGGCCTCGGCGTCAACTACAACACCGCTCAGTCCATGGACGGGCTGCACGAGCAGTACCCGGACAAGTTCTTCTTCGAGTCGGAATCGTCGTCGGCCACGTCGACGCGCGGGGTCTACCAGGAACCGGACCTGCTCAACACCGGCGAGAACCACACGCCCGGCAAGCGGGCGACGTCGTCCTACGACAACAACCTCGCGTCGTGGACCTTCAGCGGCGAATACTCGCTCAAGAAGGACCGCGACCGCAGGTTCTGCCAGGGCCAGTTCCTCTGGTCGGGGCAGGACTACCTCGGCGAGCCGACGCCGTACGACGTCTTCCCGGTCAAGACGTCCTTCTTCGGCGCGATCGACAGCGCCGGGCTGCCCAAGGACGCCTTCCACCTGTTCCGCAGCCAGTGGACGACCGCGCCGATGGTGCACCTGACCCCGATGGACTGGACGAACCACCGGCCCGGCGAGCCCGTCGCCGTGTGGGTCTACTCCACTGTGGACACCGTGGAGCTCGTGCTCAACGGCAAGTCGCTCGGCAGCAGGAAGTTCGACCGGAAGACCACTGTGGACGGACGGCCGTACCTGGAGACGGGCGAACCGTCCGGTGACGACAAGAACGACCCCTCGGGCAGCTACACCAGCCCGAACGGCAGCACCGGCAAGCTGCACCTGAGCTGGACCGTGCCCTTCGAGCCCGGCACGCTGACCGCGATCGCCCGGGCGAGCGGGCGCGAGGTGGCCCGTGACGAGCTCGTCACGGCCGGGCCGCCGCACGCGGTGAAGCTGAGCGTGGACGCACCCGGGGGCGGCGTGGTCGAGGGCGCGATGACGTTCGTGACGGCGTCGGTCGTGGACGCTCACGGCGTCGTCGTTCCCGGCGCCGGGCCGGTGCTGCGGTTCACCGTCGCCGGGCCCGGCCGCGTCGCCGGCGTCGACAACGGGCGCCAGGAACTCGCCCAGTGCTACCAGCAGCCGACGATCCCGGCGTTCAACGGGCTGGCCGTCGCCGTCATCGCGGCGACCGGCGGCCGCGGGCCGATCAGCGTCACGGCGAGCGCTCCGGGGCTGACGCCGGGGAAGCTCACCCTGCCCGGCTCGGCCCTCGGGCAGCGCCACGGCCCGGGAGCGCGCGCGGTCGAGACCCCCGTGCTCCCGGCCGCCTCGACCGCGGACGCGAGTTACTCGGGCGCCCCGGACACGCTGCCGGCCGCGATGCTGGACGGCAACCCGGCCACCGGCTGGTCCACCTACTACGTCAAACAGGCGACGGCGACGCTGAACGCGGTGAGCAGGCCGCGGGCGCAGGACTGGGTGTCGCTGGCGTGGCCCGCGGCCCAGCGGATCACTTCCGTCACGGCGAACTTCGTCCTGGACGCGAAGCTGGTGCTGCCGTCCGCCGTCGAAGTCGCCCACCGCACGGCCCGGGGGTTCGAGCCGGTGCGGAACCTGCGGATCACGTGGGGGACCGGGTCGAACGACCCGACGTCGTTCGCGTTCGACCCCGTCGTCACCACGGAGGTGCGGGTGACGATGACCGCGCACGGCTTCCTGCGGATCAGCGCGCTGCTGGCCCGGTGAGGCGCGGGTCCGGCGGGGCGCACCCCCCGCCGGACCCGGGTGGTCACCGGCTGCAGGGTGCCAGTGCGTCGAGGCCCTGCGGTTTGGCCGCGGTGCGGCCGATGGCGGTGGCGATCCGGTTGATCGTCGCCACGCGCTTGTCCGCCAGGGGGCCGAGGATGGCGTTCTGGACGAAGTTGGGGCCGCCCTGGCCGACGGTCGTCTGCAGGCGGTTGTTGGCTTCCGCGATCTGCGTGTTCAGCAGCTCGAGGTTGCGCGTCACCTCCGCCTGGGCCTGCGCGGGGATGGCCGGGAGCTTGCTCGCCACGTCGGGGCAGGAGATCCGGCCGACCCCGGCGTTCCCGGTGTTGCCGCTGTTCCCCTTGTTCCCGTTCTGGCCGCCGTTGCCGGTGCCCTGAGCCGGTGCCGGAGCAGCGGCACCCGCGCCGCCCACCGAGCAGGTGGCCAGGCCGTCGAGGCCCTGCGGCTTCTCGGCCCGGCGCCCGATCGAGATGGCGATGCGGTCGATCGTGGACTTCCGCTTGTCGGCCAGCGGGCCGAGGATGGCGTTCTGGACGAAGTTCGGACCGCCCTGGCCGACGCTGGTGCGCAGGCGGTTGTTCGCTTCGGTGATCTGGGTGTTCAGCAGGTCCAGGTTGCGTTGCACCTCGGCCTGGGCTTGCGCGGGGATGGCCGGGAGCTTGCTCGCCACGTCGGGACAGCTGATCTGGCCGGCCGCGGCCTGACCGCCCGAGGCGGCGTTGGCGGCGTTGGGGTCGCCGACGGTCATGGCGATCCCCAGTGCCCCGCCCGCGATCGCGAGGGCGAGGGCGCCGGTTGCGATCTTCGTCCGCCGGGACAGGCGGTGTCGTCCACCGGAAGCAGGCATGAATGACTCCGTTTTCGTGCGTGAGTTAGCGTGAACATATGGGTACTCCGCCGAGTTCGGGGGATGCGGCGGGGTTTGGTGATGGGGCGGTCCGATCCGGTCGCCGTCGTCCATGGTGGCGTCTGGACCAGGGGTTTGTCCAGTGTGATCGGATCGGAAAAGAAGGGGTGAACCATTCCGAACCGCGGTACGTGTATCCCGGTGACGGCGGCATCTGGCTGCATTGTTTCGGCACGATTTTGGCGCGCGGGAATTGTTGCGCGCCATTTCGGCGTGCCCGGCCGGGCTTGACGCGGGCCGCGGTGTCCTCCTAGCGTCGGCATACCGACCGGTCGGTGTCCAAAGGAGGTCACTGGATGAGCTGGTACGACGCGAAGCCCTGGCTCGCGAGCTACGACGAACGCGTGCGGAACGCGGAACCGGCGAAGCCGACGACGCTGCCCGAGGCGTTCCGCCGGGCCGTGGACCACGTCCCGGACCGGGCCGCGATCGCGTACTTCGACGCGCGGCTGAGCTACCGCGAGGTCGACGAGCTCTCCGACGGCGTCGCGCGGTACCTGAGCGCCCACGGCTTCGCCCGCGGCGACCGGCTCGCCCTGGTGCTGCAGAACATCCCGCAGTTCGTCATCGCCCTGCTCGGCGCGTGGAAGGCTGGCGGGATCGTGGTGCCGGTCAACCCGATGTACCGCGAGCGCGAGCTCACGCACGTGTTCACCGACGCCGGGGTCAAGGCGGTCGTCTGCTCGCAGCGCGGCTGGAACGCCTACATCGGCGAAACCGCGGCCGCCAACGGCGTCGGCATCGGGCTCACCACCAGCGAACTGGAGTTCCAGACCCGCAACGACGAGCGCGTGCTCGCCAAGGTCGGACGCGAGGAGACGCCGGGAGCGACCGAGCTCCTCGAAGCCGCCGCCACGCCGGGACCCAAGCCCCCGGAACCCGCTTTCGCCCTCGACGACACCGCGCTGATCAGCTACACCTCCGGCACCAGCGGCACGCCGAAGGGCGCCACCAACACCCACGGCAACATCGGCACCAACGCCGCCGGGCTCGGTTCGTTCAGCGGCCTGCCCGCCGGTTCGACGCTCTTCGGGCTGGCGCCGCTGTTCCACATCACCGGCATGGTCTGCGAACTCGGCTCCGCGATCGACATCGCAGGCACCCTGGCTCTGGCCTACCGCTTCGAACCCGGGGTCGTGCTCGACGCCTTCCTGGAGCACAAGCCGTCGTACACGGTCGGCCCGTCGACGGCCTACATGGCGCTGATGGCGCACCCGTCGTTCAGCCGCGAGCACTTCGGCTCGTTCGCGCTGCTGTACTCCGGCGGCGCCGCGCTGCCGCCCGCCGTCGTCGAGGCGTTCCGCGCGAAGACCGGGCACTACATCCACAACGGCTACGGGCTCACCGAGACCTCGGCGGGCTGCGTGGTCGTCCCCGGCACCCTCGAGGCGCCGATCGACCCGGCGTCCGGCACCATCTCGATCGGCCTGCCGGTGCCGGACACCATCGTCCGGATCCTCGGCGAGAACGGCGAAGAGCTGCCGCCCGGCGAAGCGGGCGAGATCGCCGTCGAGGGCCCGATGGTGGTTTCGGGCTACTGGAACCGCCCGGACGCCACCGCGGAGTCCCTGCCCGGCGGGCGGCTGCTCACCGGCGACATCGGGTTCATGGACGAGCGCGGCTGGGTCTACGTCGTCGACCGCAAGAAGGACATGATCAACGCGTCCGGCTTCAAGGTCTGGCCGCGTGAGGTCGAAGACGTGCTGTACACGCACCCGGCGGTCCGCGAAGCCGCCGTCGTCGGGATCGCCGACGAATACCGCGGCGAGACGGTCAAGGCGTACGTCAGCCCGGCACCCGGCGCGACCGCCGACCCCGCGGAACTCGTCGCCTGGTGCAGGGAACGGCTGGCCGCCTACAAGTACCCGCGCACGATCGAAGTGCTCGACGAGCTGCCGAAGACCACGAGCGGCAAGATCCTCCGCCGCGAGCTGAGGGCGAGGGGCTGATGATCGAAACCGTCCGCGGCCCGATCGAGCCGGCAGCGCTGGGCCGGGTCCTCATGCACGAGCACCTCTTCGTGCTGAGCCCCGAGTTCGTCGCCAACTACCCCGAGCACGAAGGGTTCCGCGAGGAGGAGCACGTCCCCGAGGCGATCCGGCGGCTCAAGGAACTGAAGGACGCCGGGATCGACACGATCGTCGACCCGACGGTGATCGGCCTCGGCCGGTACATCCCGCGCGTGCAGCGGGTCGCCGCCGAGGTCGAGGTCAACATCGTCGTCGCGACCGGGCTCTACACCTACAACGACGTGCCGCACTACCTGCACTTCCGCGGCCCCGGGACGATGCTGCGAGGTGAGGACCCGCTGGTCGGGATGTTCGTCGGGGATCTGCGCGAGGGCATCGCGGGCACCGGCGTCAAGGCGGGGCTGCTCAAGTGCGCCACCGACGAACCCGGCGTGACCCCCGGCGTCGAGCGCGTGCTGCGGGCGGTCGCGAAGGCGCACGCCGAGACCGGCGCGCCGATCATGACCCACACGCACGCGGGCACCCGGCGGGGCCTGGAGCAGCAGGCGATCTTCGCGGACGAGGGCGTCGACCTGAGCAAGGTGCTGGTCGGGCACTCCGGCGACTCGACGGATCTCGGCTACCTGACCGAGCTGGCCGACCGCGGGTCGCTGCTCGGCATGGACCGGTTCGGCCTCGACCTGCTGCTGCCGTTCGAGGAGCGGGTGAACACGGTCGCGGCGATGTGCGAACGCGGCTACGCGGGCAGCATGGTGCTCTCGCACGACGCGTCCTGCTACATCGACTGGCTGCCCGCGGAGCAGCTGCCGGCGCTCACGCCGAACTGGCACTACCTGCACATCACCCGGGACGTGCTGCCGGCGCTGCGGGAGCGCGGGGTGTCCGAAGCGGACATCACGACCATGCTGGTGGACAACCCGCGGCGGTTCCTGTCGTGGCGTTATCCTGGTGCGTCCTGAGAGGGGGTACTGCGGTGACCCGAGCAAGCACCCGCAAGGCGGGCGAGGCCACCGGCGACGACCAGGCCGCCGTGCCGCGGCGGTTGCTGGAGCACGCCACGAAGCTGTTCGCCAAGAAGGGCTTCGACCGCACTTCGGTCCAGGAGATCGTCGAGGCGGCGGGCGTCACCAAGGGCGCGATGTACCACTACTTCGGCTCGAAGGACGACCTGCTCTACGAGATCTACGCGCGCGTGCTGCGCGAGCAGACCCGCCAGCTGGAGAGCGTGGCGTCCTCGGCCGCGCCGCTGCGCGAGCGGCTCGCGGCGGCGGCGTCCGACGTCGTGGTGTCGAGCATCGACAACCTCGACGACAACACGATCTTCCTGCAGTCGATGCACCAGCTGTCCCCGGACAAGCAGAAGGCGGTGCGCGCGGAGCGGCGGAAGTACCACGAGCGGTTCCGCGGCCTGGTCGAGGAGGGCCAGCGCTCCGGCGAGTTCCGCACGGACAAGCCGGCCGACGTCGTGGTGGACTTCTTCTTCGGCTCGGTGCACCACCTGGGTTCGTGGTACCGCCGCAGCGGCTCGCTGACGGCCCGCCAGATCGGCGACCACTACGCGGACCTGCTGCTGGACGCGCTCCGGCCGCCCGGGTGACGCTGCCCGTCCTCGGCAAGCTGACCGGAGCGGAACGAGAGCTGATCGACACCGCCCGGCGCGGCCTCGCCTACGTGACCGACGCCCCGATCCGGGCCGCGGTCCTGCGCGAGCTGTTGCTCGGCCTGCGCGGTCCGGTCGACCCGCGCGGGGTACGCGTCGGCGGCGCCCGGATCGCCGGGACGCTGGACCTGGACCACGTCGAGGCGCCGGTGGGGGTGCAGCTGGTCGACTGCGTGGTCGTGAACACGATCTCCGCGCGGGCCGCGAAGCTGCCGTGGCTCGACCTGTCCGGCAGCCGGATCGCCGGGTTCGACGGCACCGGCGTCCGGATCGGCCACGACCTCGACCTCACGGGGGTGCGCGCGACCGGCTCCGGCGGCTTCGGCGTGATCTGCCTACGCGACGCGCGCGTCGACGGCCTGACCGTCTTCGCCCACGCGGAGATCCGCAGTGACGACGGCCCCGCGCTGTTCCTCGACGACCTCGAGTGCCGGGCCGTCAAAGGCGTGGGCTTGAAGGCGACCGGGACCGGCGGCAGCGGCGCGATCCGCCTGCTCGGCGCCCGCGTTTCCGGGGAGGTCTTCCTCGGCGAGGCGGTGCTCACCAACGAGTCCGGCCCGGTGGTGCACGCCGACAGCGTGGTGGTCGACGGCGACCTGAACCTGGCCGGCGCCACGGTGACCGGTGCCGGCGAGGAAGGCGCGCTGCGTCTGCTCGGCGCCCGCGTCGGCGGCCAGCTGGACGTCGGCGACGCGACGCTCGTCAACGACAGCGGCCCGGCCGTCGGTGCCGACCGCCTCCGCACCGGTGGGCTGTACGGCACAAGCGTCACCGTGACAGGGGCGTTTTCGCTGCTCGGCGCCCGGATCGCCGGCCAGGTCAACCTCGGCGGCGCGGTGCTCGCCAACCCCCGCGGGCGGGCGTTGAGCGCCGACAGCGCCCGGATCGAGGGCAGCGTCCACGCCAACGGGTTGCGGGCGAGCGGGGCGGTCTCCCTGATCGGCGCGCACGTGACGGGGGACCTCGCCCTGGCCGGCGCCGAACTCGCCGGCGACGAGGAAGCGGCGCTGGCCGGCGCCCGGCTCCGGGTCGACGGCAGCCTGCGCTCGTCCGGGCTGACCGCGACCGGCGAGATCCACCTCGCGGGCGCGCACATCGGCGGCGAGCTCGCCTTGGCCGGGGCGGAGATCGTCGCTACCGGGACCGTCATCACCCTCGAGGACGCCGTGGTCGACGGGCCGGTCTTCGTCCCGGCGGGAATCGGGCGCGTGGAGCTCGACGGCTTCCGGTTCGGCTCGCTCGGCGACAGCACCTGGCGCGACTGGCTCGACCTGATCCGCTCGCACACCGTGGACTACCGGCCCGGGCCGTACCAGCAGCTGGCCGCGTCCGAACGCGCTGCCGGGCACGACGGGAACGCGCGGCAGATCCTCATCGCCCAGCAGCGAGACCTGCACCGGCGGGCGCCGAAGGCCATCGGCGGCTGGCCGGCTCGCCGGTTCCACTGGCTGTGGGGCGCGCTGGCCGGGTACGGCTACCGCGCGCGCCGGACGGCGGCGGCGTTGCTGCTGGCCGTGGTCGCCGCCGGGGGACTGGGGCTCTGGGCCGGGCACGTCGGCGACGGCGGTCACCGCGCGGCCGAGCGGACGGCGGACCTCACCGCCGCGACCGGCACGCCGTGCACGACGGTGGAGCTGGTCGGCGTCGGCCTCGACCGGGGGCTCCCGCTGTCGCCGGGGGTGCGCGGGCGGTGCGACCTCAACACCGGGATCGCCGCCGGTCAGTGGTTCACCGTGGCGATCTGGCTGGTCCAGGCGGCGATCTGGGCGCTGGCCACGCTGGCCCTCGTCGGCTACACCGGACTGGTCCGCAAGGCAGGCTAGTGACGCCGGAGGTGGTCGAGCAGGAGGGCGATCACCTCGTCCGGGGCCTCCATCGCCATCCACTGGCTCGCGCCCTCGATGATCTGGAAGCGGTACTCCGCGTCGATGTGGTGGACCGTCAGCTCCGCGGCGCTCTGGCCGAGGTACGGGTCCTCGCTGCCCCAGAGGTAGAGCGTCGGCACGGTGATGCGGCCCGCCGGGACGTCGAATACGTCGTTGGTGGCGCCGCGGTACCAATTCAGCGTCGCGGTCAGCGCGCCCGGTTCGGAAAGGCGGGCGACCGTGCGTTCGACGATTTCGACGGGAATCCGGCGATTGAAGACAGCGCGTAATTGCGCGGCTTCGTCGCGTAAGAGGAATTTCTCGGCTTTGCCGACGCCACGGCGGAAGAAGCGGATGTAGCCGAGGTCGTGGAACTGCCCGTCGTCGGTGGCGGCCGCGCGCTGCAGGGCCGACGGGTGCGGCGTCGAGAGGACGGTCAGCGACCGCAGCCGGCCGGGGTGCGCGGTGGCCAGCGCCCAGGCGACCATGCCGCCCCAGTCGCGCGCGACCAGGTGGAACCGATCGGCGCCCTGGCTGTCGGCGAAGGCGAGGGCGTCACCGACCAGGTGCTCGATCGAGTAGTGCTCGACACCGTCCGGGCGCGCCTGCCGGGCGTACCCGCGCTGGTCGACGGCAAGAGCGCGGTAGCCGGCTTCGCCGAGGGCGTGCAGCTGCTCGGTCCAGGACTCCGCGAATTCGGGCCAGCCGTGCAGCAGCAGGACGAGTTCCCCGGACCGCGGCCCGGCCGCGAGCGCGCTGTGCCGGTGCCCGCCGACGGCGACGGTCGCTTCCTCCAGCGCTTCCGTCGGTGCGACGGCGAATTCCATGGCGTCCAGGCTAGAACCCGGCGGGTGCGGAAACCATGGGAACGCGGGCACCTTTGCCACCCTTTTGCCCCACGAGTGGCGTGGCTCACAGCATTTTCGCTCATCTGAGCGAAAAGTCGGAAGAAAAGCGAGGGAGATTCACGAAACCGGCGGGGCTCCCCGGCCCGGGAAGCCCCGCCTTCCGCTCAGTCGCCCGTCACCTCCGGCGCGTTCCGGACGGAGAAGGAGTAGTACGCCGTCTCGGTCAGGCTGCCGTCGGCCCGCCGGCCCTGGACGGTGAAGTAGTAGTCGCCGTAGCTCTCCGGCGTCCAGGTGACCGACGCCGTCCCGTCCGCCCCGGCCGGCACGGTCCGTTCGGGTTCGTCCGCGCTGTCGGGCCAGTTCCGGTGCACCACGTAGACGTACCCGGTCATCCCGGGCGCGTTCGGGGTGAAGGTGAACGTCCCGGGCGTGCCTGCCCCGTCGGAGGTCTGGCCGGCGGGGTAGTCCGCCGACGACACCTTCGGCTGGTCGGTCACGGTGAAGGAGTAGTACCCCCAGCCGGAGGTCCGGCCGTCCGCGGCCCGGGCCCGCACGTAGACGGTGTGGTACCCGGAGAACGTCGGCGTGTACGCCGCGGTCGCCGTGCCGTCCGGGCCCGCCGCGACGTCCGTGGTCGTGTAGCTGTCCACCGCGAATTCGAACGCCACCGTGCCGGCCATCCGCGAGGTCAGCGTGAACGTCCCGGGCCGCATCGGCCCGGCGGGCTCCCGGACGAAGTCGGCCGACGTGACGACCGGGCTGTCGTAGACGGTGAAGGACGTCGAACCCTCGGAGGACAGGATCCCCGCGGTGTTGCGGGCCTGCACGGTGAACCAGACGTTCCCGGCCTCGGTGGGCGTCCAGGTGACCTCCGCCGTGCCGTCCGGGCGGGCCGGCACGGTCAGCTTGTGCCCGGGGTCGGTGGAGGGCCAGTAGACGAACTCGGCGGTGTTCTTCAGCGACGATCGGAACCGGAACGTGCCCGGCTGCCCGGGCGCGTCCGCGCCACCGGTGCGCGTGACGTACGGTGCCGCGCCGTCGACGTAGAAGCTCAGGTACCGCACCTCGGACTGCGTGCCCGCAGCGTTCGTGCTGCGCACCTGTACGGCCTGTGCCCGCGTGTCGAGCGGGGTCCAGGTGAACGACCCGGTGCCGTCCGCCGCCGCGGGCACGGTGGTGGGGCCGGTGATCGGCTCGTCCTGGTAACCGGTGATCCAGTAGGTGTACGACGTCGTCCCGGCCAGCCGGGGCGCGAGCCGGAAGGTGGCCTCCGAACCGACCTGGAGCCCGCCCTCGATGGTGACGTCCGGTGCCGTGTCGACCTGGAACTTGTACTCGCGGAAGAGCGAAACCGTTCCGTCGGCGCCGGTGTTGCGCACGTACAGGACGTTCGCACCGCCGTGCGTGGGCGCCAGCGTGACGTGGGCGTGGTGGTCCGCGTCGGCGGCGACGGTCCGGTCCGGCTCGTTGTCCAGGTGGTAGGTGTAGCTGACGGTGTCGGGCAGCCCGGGGGACAGGTCGAACACGCCCGGCACGCCGATGTTGCCGTCGCGGCTGGGGTACTCGGGCGGGTAGAGCGTCGACCAGACGTAGGGCCGGATGTCCTTGACGGTGAAGCTCCGGTACTGCTCCCAGGAGTAGTTGTTCCCGCGGTCCACGCTGCGGACCCCGACCGAGAACGAGCCGGAGTCGGCCGGCGTGAACGTCACCGTCGCCGGTCCGCCGAGTGACTCCGCGGGCACCGAGGTCCACTCGGACTGGCCGGTGAACCGGTACTCGTAGCGCACGACGTCCGGGGACCCGTGGGCGGTGAAGGTGAACTGCCCCGGCACGCCGATGCCGCCGCGCGGCTCCCACTGGTCGCCGGTGAGGTAGACCTCCGAGGTGACGTCCGGGATCTCCGGCTTGATGCTGTCCGGGGTGAGGTAGCAGGTCGGCGACCAGTCCGAGGTGTCGACGCCGTCGGTGACCCGCAGGCGCCACGCGTAGGTGTGGTCCGGCGGCAGCCAGGGGTTGTCGAACTGGGCGTAGGCCTGCCCGTTCGTCACGGCCCAGTCGAGGTCGCGGCGCACCGAGGGGTCGTCGAGCGACCACATCTCCCAGTGCGCGACCAGGTCCTGGCCCGGATCCGGATCCGTGACGTCGGCGTAGTGCCCGGTGATCGGGATGTTGTAGGCCCGGGTGAACACGCCGGGCGCGGTCGTCCCGCACGGCGCGTCCGGGTAGGCCGTGCGCAGGTTCGCCGGGATGCCCGGCGGCGTGTTGTAGGTGACCTTCAGGCTGACGTCGTCGGCGAACCAGCGGCCGTAGCGCGGGTCCAGCTCGTGCGCCGCCGGGACGCGCAGCTCGAGCGTCAGCGTCTTTTCCCCGGCCTGCACGGCTTTCGCGACGGCGGCGGTGAGGTCGAGGCCGGCGAGGTCGGCGGGGCAGCCGGCGGTGGGCGCCCCGGCGGTGGCCAGCCGGGTCAGCTCGGCGGGCGGCTTGGCCCAGGACGACTTCCCGGTGACCGGGGCGGTCGACCACAGCTCCACCGCGCGGCGCGCGCAATCGGTGGCGCGCTTCTCCGGGATGGTCAGGGCCGCGCCGATCACGTGCTTGCCGCCCAACGACGTCAGGTCGAGCGTGTAGTACGTGCGGGAGACGTGCGGTCCCTTGGCGTCCACGCTCGCGCCGACCGGGGCGTCGCCGGGGGCGTTCACCTTGATGTGCAAGGGATCGGCGGCGTCGGTGTAGGCCCACGACGACCGCGCCAGCGTCTTCACCGGCAGCGGTGGCGGCTCGGCGGCCGAGGCGGTGGCCGGCAGCACGGCCGCCGTCGCGGTGAGCAGGAGGGTGGTGGTCAGCAGCGTGACCAACCGTCTTCTTCGTCCGGGCATTCTTCGTCCGGGCAGCGTCGAGCGCCGCACGTGCGTGCGCACCATCGGTGGATCCCCCTCGAAAACGCGGGGGCAACCGGTAGCCACCCCCAGGCGTGTTCACCTCAGCACCCGGACGGCGGGGGCGTCAAGGGATCACCGGGACGGACCGGATCGCGCGTGACACAACCGAAACATCGGGTGTCGCGGCGGTGCCACGCGCGATCGGACGGGTCTCAGGCGGGCAGGTCCACCAGCTCGGCCAGCCGGGCCCGGTGCTTCCCCGGCGTCCCGAGCGCGATCTCGTCGGCCTTCGCCCGCTTCAGGTACAGGTGGGCCGGGTGCTCCCACGTCATCCCGATGCCGCCGTGGAGCTGGATCGCCTCCTCCGCCGCGCGCACCGCGATCGGCGCGACCCGGGCCTGGGCCACGGCCACCGAGATCGGCACGTCGGTGCCGGTGGCCAGCGCGTCCGCGGCGTTGCGGGCCGCCGCGCGGGCCAGCACCAGGTCCGTGTACAGGTTCGCCAGCCGGTGCTTCAGCGACTGGAACCCGCCCACCGGACGGCCGAACTGGTACCGCCCCTTCAGGTAGGAGACCGTCTCCGTCAGCGCCCATTCGGCGACGCCCGTCTGCTCCGACGCCAGGATCCCGGCCCCGAACAGCAACGCCTCCTCCAGCGCCGAAGCCGCGTCCGGACCCGACGCCACGAGCGTCGCCGGCGCGTTGTCCAGCGAAACGCCGGCCACCCGCCGGGTCAGGTCGAACGACACCAGCTCCGTCACCGTCGCGTCGGCGGCCGAGACCACGTACAGCGCCGGACCGTCCGGGCCCGCGGCCGGGACGACCAGCAGGTCCGCCACCGACGCGTCGGCGACCGTGCCGACCCGGCCGCTCAACCGGCCGTCGGAAACGGTGACCGACGACGGGAAGCCCGCGCCCGGCGCCGTCGACAGCGGCACCGCCAGCGCGCCGATCGCCTGCCCGGCCGCCAGCTGCCCGACGAACTCGCGGGCACCGACGGCCACCAGCGCCGTCGTCGCCAGCACGACGCTGCCGAGGAACGGCACCGGCGCCACGCTGCGGCCCAGCTCTTCGGCCACGACGGCGACCTCGCGGGCCGACGCGCCGTGGCCGCCCAGCTCCTCCGGCACGGCCAGCCCGGCCACGCCGACCTCGTCGGCCAGCGTGCGCCACAGCTTCAGGTCGTACGGTTCGGCCGTCTCCACGCGCGCCAGCAGCGCCTCGGCGCCGGCCTTGGCCTTGAGCAGGTCCCGGACCGAAGCCCGCAGGTCCTCCTCGACCTCCGAATACAGCAGGTCAGTCATCGAGGCAGATCCTTCCAGGCGACGTCCTTGTCGACACGCGGCTCCGAGGGCAGCCCCAGCACGCGCTCGGCGATGATGTTGCGCAGGACCTCCGAGGTGCCGCCCTCGATGGAGTTGCCCTTCGCGCGCAGGTATCGGTAACCGGCTTCGCGGCCGTTGAAGTCGACGATCGCCGGGCGCCGGAACGTCCAGTCGTCGTAGGCCAGGCCCTCTTCGCCGAGCAGCTCGACCTCCAGGCCGGTGAGCGCCTGGTTGAGTTCCGAGAAGGCGACCTTCATGGCCGAGCCCTCCGGACCGGGCGCGCCGACCGCGAGCTGCTGGCGCAGCCGGGTGCCGGCCAGCCGCAGCGTCTCGGCCTCGACCCAGTGCTTCACCAGGCGGTCGCGCAGCTCCGGCGTCCGCAGCTCGGGCCGCTCGCGCCAGGTCTTCGCGACGATCCCGATCAGGCCGCCTTCGCGCGGCTGGACGTGCCCGCCGATCGCGACGCGCTCGTTCATCAGCGTGGTCTGCGCGACCTTCCAGCCCTCGCCGACCGCGCCGAGGCGCTGGGTGTCCGGGATCCGGACGTCGGTCAGGAAGACCTCGTTGAACTCGGCCTCGCCGGTGATCTGGCGCAGCGGCCGGACCTCGACGCCGGGTGCGGTCATGTCGCACAGGAAGTACGTCATGCCCTGGTGCTTCGGCACGTCCGGGTCGGTGCGGGTGACCAGGATCGCCCACTGCGACTCGTGCGCGCCGGACGTCCAGACCTTCTGGCCGGTGACGACCCAGTCGTCGCCGTCGCGGACGGCGCGGGTGCCGAGCGCGGCGAGGTCGGAACCGGCGCCGGGCTCGGAGAACAGCTGGCACCACACCTCCTCGCCGGTCCACAGTGGACGCAGGAAGCGCTCGCGCTGCTCCGGCGTGCCGAAGGCGAGGATGGTCGGCGCGGCCATGCCGAGGCCGATGCCGATCCGGCGCGGGTTGTTGTCCGGCGCGCCCGCCTCGGTGAACACGGCGTCCACAACGGACTGCAGCGCGCGTGGCGCGTTCTGCCCGCCGAGCCCGGCGGGGAAGTGGATCCACGCGAGCCCGGCGTCGAACCGGGCCCGGAGGAACTCCAGGGGGTCGGTCGTCTTCGGGTCGTGCGCGGCCAGGAACTCGCTCGCCTGGCGGGTCAGGTCTTCGGCGGTGACAGTCACTTCGCGCCCTCCGAGAGGTACTTCTTCAGTTCGCGCCGGGCCAGCGAGCGCTTGTGGACCTCGTCCGGGCCGTCGGCCAGGCGCAGCGTCCGGTTGCCGGCCCACATCGCGGCCAGCGGGAAGTCCTGGCTGACGCCGCCGGCGCCGTGCACCTGCACGGCCTTGTCGAGGATCCACTCGACGGTGATCGGGGTGGAGATCTTGATCGCCTGGATCTCGGTGTGCGCGCCCTGGTTGCCCACGGTGTCCATCAGCCACGCGGTCTTGAGCACGAGCAGCCGCTGCTGCTCGATCTTGACGCGGGACTCGGCGATCCAGTCCTGCACCACGCCCTGCTGGGCGATCGGCTTGCCGAAGGCCTCGCGCGAGATCGCCCGGCGGCACATGAGCTCCAGCGCCCGCTCGGCCATGCCGATGGCACGCATGCAGTGGTGGATGCGGCCGGGGCCGAGGCGGGCCTGGGCGATGGCGAAGCCGTCACCCTCGCCGGCGATGAGGTTCTCGACCGGCACGCGGACGTCCTCGAACAGGACCTCGGCGTGGCCGCCGTGGTCGCTGTCGTCGTAGCCGAAGACGTGCATGCCGCGCTTGACCGTGACACCCGGCGCGTCGCGGGGGACCAGGATCATGCTCTGCTGCTTGTGCGGCGCGGCTTCGGGATCGGTCTTGCCCATGACGATGAAGATCTTGCACGCCGGGTTCATCGCGCCGGAGATGTACCACTTGCGGCCGTTGACGACGTACTCGTCGCCGTCGCGCCGGATCGCGGTTTCGATGTTGCGGGCGTCGGAGGAGGCGACGTCCGGCTCGGTCATCGCGAAGGCGGAGCGGATCTCGCCGTTCAGCAGCGGTTCCAGCCACTGCTTCTGCTGGTCGTCGTTGCCGAACATGGCCAGCACTTCCATGTTCCCGGTGTCCGGCGCGGCGCAGTTGAGCGCGGTCGGCGCGAGCCGGATGCTGCGGCCGGTGATTTCGGCCAGCGGGGCGTACTGCAGGTTCGTCAGGCCCGCGCCGTGGTCGCCGGGCAGGAAGAAGTTCCACAGCCCGCGCTTGCGTGCTTCGGCCTTGAGCTCCTCGACGACCGGCGGGATGGCCCACGGGTCGTCGCGTTCGGCGAGCTGCTGCTCGAACACCGGCTCGGCGGGGTAGATGTGCGAGTCCATGAACTCGAGGAGCTTCCCGCGCAGCTCCTCGGTCTTCTCGTCGAACGCGAAGTCCATTTACTTCTCCTCTTTGAGAATCTCGTTGCCGTGCGCGACGAGCGGCGCGACCCCGGCCCCGACGCCTTCGAAACCCGCCCCGACCGTCTGGCCCTTGCTGAAGCGGTAGTAGATGCCTTCCAGGATCACGGCCAGCTTGAAGAACGCGAAGCTGACGTACCAGTTCAGCTGCGAGACGTCCCGCCCGGAGCGTTCGGCGTAGCGGGCGACGACCTCGTCGGTGCCCGGGTAGCCCGGCGCGGAGCTGGCGTTGGAGACGAACGGCAGCGACACCTTGTCGCGCTCGGCGTAGGCCACGAGCAGCGCGACGTCGGTCAGCGGGTCACCCAGCGTCGACATCTCCCAGTCGAGCACCGCCGAAATCCGGTCGTTTTCGTCGACCAGGACGTTGTCCAGGCGGTAGTCGCCGTGGACGATCGCCGGCGCGCCGGACACCGGCACCGCGGTGGCGAGCCGGTCGTGCAGCTCGTCGATGCCCGGCAGGTCGCGGCTGCGGGAGGCGTCCAGCTGCTTCTTCCACCGCCGCAGCTGCCGGTCCAGGAACCCCTCCGGCCGGCCGAAGTCGCCCAGCCCCACGGCATCCGGGTCCACCGCGTGCAGGGCGACGAGCGTGTCGACGAGCGCGTCGGCCATCGCCCGGGTGCGGTCCGGGCCGAGTTCGCTCAGCTGCTCCGCGGTCCGGTACGGCGTGCCCTCGACGAAGCTCATCACGTAGAACGGCGCTCCGACGACGTCGGCGTCCTCGCACAGCAGCAGCGCTTCGGGCACCGGCACGGCGGTGTCGCGCAGCCCGGAGATCACCCGGAACTCGCGGCTCATGTCGTGCGCGGTCGGCAGCACGTGCCCGAGCGGCGGCCGGCGCACCACCCAGCGCGACCGCCCGTCACCCACGACGTAGGTGAGGTTCGACCGGCCGCCTTCCACGACGTCCGCGGACAGCGGTCCGGCGACCAGACCGGGTCGCTGCGCGTCCAGGTGGGCGCGCAGGCGCCCCAGGTCGAGTCCTGGCGGGTTCATCCAGCCTCCTCTTCGTCGCAGGCAGCATACCGACTGGTCGGTATGAGGTACAGCGGGGTCGGGAGGGCACTTTCACGTGAAAGTGCCCTCCCGGCGACGTCACGCCAGGAACCGCGTCACCCATTCGGCGACGCATGCGGGCTTCGCTTCGCCGTCGATCTCGACCGTCCACTTCGACACCGCCTGCTTGCCGCCCGGGATGTCGGTGATCTCCACCAGCTCCGCCCCGGCGCGCACCTTCGAGCCGACCTTCACCGGCTGCGGGAAGCGGACCTTGTTGAGGCCGTAGTTGATGCCCATCTTGATGCCGTTGACCTTGTAGATCTTCGGGCCGAACGCCGACAGCAGCGAGAGCGTCAGGAAACCGTGGGCGATGGTGCCGCCGAACGGGCCCGCGGTCGCCATCGGCTCGTCGACGTGGATCCACTGGTGGTCGTCGGTGGCGTCGGCGAACTGGTTCACCCGGTCCTGGGTGATCTTCAGCCATTCGCTGTAGCCGAGGTGCTCGCCGGCCGCGGCGGCGAACTCGTCGAGACTGGAGAATTCGCGCATCGGCCTCAGTCCTTCGGTCCGCCGGCAACGTAGATGACCTGACCCGAGACGAACCCGGCACCCTCGCTGACCAGGAACGACGCCAGGTGCGCGATGTCGTCGGGCGTGCCGACGCGCTGCACGGGGATCTGCGAGGCGGCCGCGGCCTTGAAGTCCTCGAAGCCCATGCCGAGCCGGTCGGCGGTCGCCGCGGTCATGTCGGTGGCGATGAAGCCCGGCGCGATGGCGTTGGCGGTGACGTTGAACTTGCCCAGCTCGATCGCCAGGGTCTTGGTGAAGCCCTGCATGCCGGCCTTGGCGGCGGAGTAGTTGACCTGCCCGCGGTTGCCCAGCGCCGACGTGCTCGACAGGTTGACGATCCGGCCGTACTTCTGCTCGGTCATGTGCTTCTGCACCGCGCGCGTCATCAGGAACGAGCCCTTGAGGTGCACGTCGAGCACGGAGTCCCACTCCTGCTCGGTCATCTTGAAGATCAGGTTGTCGCGGGTGATGCCGGCGTTGTTGACCAGCACGACCGGCGGCCCGAGCTCGTCGGCGACGCGGGCGACGGCGGCTTCGACCTGCTCGGCGTTGCTGACGTCGAGAGCGACCCCGACGGCCTTGCCGCCCTTGGCGACGATGGCTTCGGCGCCCTGCTTGACGCCGGTCTCGTCCAGGTCCAGCAGCCCGACGGCGAAGCCGTCATCGGCCAGCCGCGCGGCGACGGCGGCACCGATGCCGCGGCCGGCACCGGTGACCACGGCGACACGGGAAGGGGAATCGGTCACGGGGGACCTCCTCGTCGTTGAGAAAGCGGGCTCGTACCCGCGAGCCTACTAAGCGGTTGGTCACAGACGATACGGGTCGCGGCCCGCATTCCGGTGTCAACGTACGCAGATTTCCGGGGCTTCGCCTGGTCCGGCCGGGTTTGCCGAGGAAGCCGGGGCGCCGCGGTGACGCCGGTGGCCAACGTCACACGCCCGCGCCGGGGTTGGCTCAGCGGACCTGGGCCGGCGGCATCGCCCGGTACCGGTCCAGGACGGCGGGGTCCTGCAGCGACATCCACTTCGTCACTTCGGCGTAGGTGGCGCACACCGTCTCCGGTTTGGTGCACACCTCGCCCATGAAGCCTTCCGCGGCGCGCGAGAAGGCCCCGCCGGCCCAGTCGTTGAAGTGGTTGCCGATGACGAGCGGGGCGCGGTTGCCGTCGAAGGCGGCGCGGTAGGCGCCGCGGTAGGTCTCCAGCGTGGCCTGGGCGTACTGGCCGGTGTCGTTCTTCGCGTGGCCCAGCTGGTACCACAGGTTGTAGTCCATCATGATGACCTTCTTGTGCAGCGCGGGCACCTGCACGTACGGCATCCAGAACTCCCAGATGCCGTCGAGCCGGGTGGGCCACTTGACGCCGTCGGACGGCTGGCTGGTGTCGAAGGTGTAGCCGGCGGCCCGCATGGCCGGAAAGGCCTGGGCCCAGTTGCCTTCGAGGCACGGCGTCCGGCCGCCGGTGACGTCCTTGGCGGACAGGTGCAGGCCCAGGTGCTCGTGGGCGTCGTCGACGAAGCGGCTGAACTGCCCGATTTCGCCGGCCCAGCCCGGCGTGGTCCAGCGGCCGACGCTCGGCTCGGCGCCGGTGCAGAAGTGCCCGTTGTAGTGCGTGCCGATCTGGTGCCCGGCGGCGACGGCGGCGTTGAGGTCCCGGACGCGGGTGGCCACTTCCGCGGCGCTGCCGCCGAAGCCGATCGAGGCGGCGCCCGGTTTGTGGCCGGGCCCGGTGTAGCGCGAGCGCTGCTCGTCGGTCAGCAGGTAGATGCCGGAGAGCAGGCCGCTGAAGTGGGCGTGGACGCGCTCGGCGAGGGCGAGGTAGCGGCTCCAGTGGTCGTGCGAACCGGCCCCGTCGAAGGAGAAGAGCACGAACTGCGGCGGCTTTTCCCCCGGGCGCAGCGGACGCATCCACGCGGGGTCCTGGCCGGCGGGCGGCGCCGTGGCCGAGGTCGAGGGAGGCGCACCGCCGGCCGCCGAACCGGGCTCGGGGTGCCCGCGGTCGAGGTGCACGATCAGCACCACGGCCAACACCAGCGCGACGGCGACGGCGAGCCAGGTACCCGGCCGCCGCACCGCCCGTGACGGGAACATCCCTTTTGCCTCCCCTGCTACGCAACGTCACAGGGAAGACGTCGAATGGGGGATTCGGGTGCATCCCGGGTGAGATCGGTTACCCGAGCGCAACCATCTTGATCACGGCGCGGCCGAGCGCAGCCGGGTCAGCCGGACCAGGGCGGCGAACCCGTCGTCGGTACCGGGCCAGTGGGCCCGGACGACGTCGAGCCCCGCCCGGCGGACAACGCTGCGTAGGACAGCGGTGACGACGATGGCGTCGTCGGCGTACCCGAGGACGGGGATGAAGTCGGGCACGAGGTCGACGGGCAGCGCGAGGTAGGCCAGCAGCAGCCCGAGCCGGACGCGGACACCGCGGGGGAGCGTCCGGTCGGCGGCCAGGCGCCGGACGAGCCGCAGGACGTCGGGCAGCAGCCGCAGCGCCTCCCGCAGCAGCCCGCCCCGCGGCCGGACGACGAGCAAGGCTCCGAGCAGGAGGAGCCAGGTCAGCAGCAGGGCAGCGCCGACACCGAGCAGCAGTTCGCCGATCACGGGCGTTTCCCATCGGCACGCAGAGCGGCCTCTTCGAAGGCGGCCAGCTCGGCCGCGGCCTGCTCGACAGCCTCACGGGCGGCTTCCTCGCCCACCGCCCCGAAGTAGTCCCGGGCGGCGATCTTGGCCAGCCAGCTCCGAAACCGCTCGAGGTCGGCTTCGGACTCCTCGACTTCGGCGTAGGTGGCGTTGCCACGGGCTCGTTCGGCGGCGAGTTCGTTCCGCAGTTCGGGCAGCCGTTCGAGAACCTCGGCGTACTCGGCGTCCCGGGCCGCGTTGAGTTCGGCGATCACTGAGTGTTCTTCAGCGGGGTCGGTGAAGGCCATGGACAGCACTCGGGCGGTTCCGCCTTGGTGGCGCACGCGGTCGGCCAGGCGTCGGATGTCGCGGAGCACGGGAGGTTCGGCGGGCAGCAGGCAGACGGATTGCTGCAGGTAGAGGGCGCCCAGGGAGCGGAGTTTGCGCCAGACCTGCACCCGGAGCGAGTCGGGGGCGCCTGCGGTGGAGACGCTGATCAGCAGCCAGGTGCGTTCGAGGGTCACATGGTGATGTTACGGGTGTTACATCGACTGGTCCAGGGGGTGGCGCCGGTTCGGGTCGGCGGTGGCCGCGACGTGGCTTGCTGGAGCTGGGCTCGGCAGCGAGCGGTCTTGCCGTCGGCTTGAGCATGGGCCGGCCTTTGCGTGCCCGGGCGGGGTTGGAGCGCCGGCGAGCGACTGGCGACCGCGCGCGGGCCGGTGGCCGCTCGCCGCTGCCGGCCTGACCGCCCGGCAGCGGGTCGGCCGAGCACCCGATCGGCTGTCCGACCGCTCGCAAATCGGACGACGGGGAGTGGGCCGACTGGGCAAGCTGGCCGTTCTGCAGTTGTTTCCGCCGCCCGGCGACGGCGGGCGGGTGCGAAACCGTGGCTTGGCCATTCCGCGCCCGGCTGCCCAACGGTGGGCTCAGGGCGGGTCGACCGGGCCCCGATCCGCCTCCGCCGCCCGCCCGGCTACGGGCTGGCCACCCGTCGGTTGCGCGGTGAGGTGGGCCGACTGGGCAAAGGCGGTCGATCCCAGGCCGCCGCGGCACGGGCGTGGGCGCCTGCTGGTTGGGCGGGGGTGGGCTGGCTGGGCAAGGTGGCGGCTCCCCGGCTGCCGCGGCTCGCAGGCCGCCCGGCTAGGGGCGTGGGCGCGGGCCGGTTGGGTGGCGAGGTGGGCCGACCGGGCAAGGTGGCCATTCCCCGGCTGCCCGGTCGGCCCCGGTCAGCCGGGCGCGCGGCCAGGCTTGGTCACCGCTTGCACGGCCCGAAGTACCGGCACTCGATCAGCGCTCGCGGGTCCAGCGATCGCGCGCGCGGCTCCAGCGTGTCGAGCTCCTTCGCGATCTCCTCCAGGTCCACGACACCTGCCGCCGTGAAGGGGTAGAACTTCTCTCGGGTGTCGTGGTCCGGGCAGCCGCTTCCGCGGAGGTTGCCCGCCGGGACGAGGGTGAACACCTCGCTGCCCTCGTTGTCGAACGTGAAGTAACTCTGCAGGCGGACCGGTGTCGTGTCCTCGACGTCGTTGATCTGCTGGCCGCCGTACGTCTGCGGGTAGTGCCAGCCGGCGTGGACGTCGTTGGTGAACCAGACGCGGGCGGGATCGCTGTCGCCGTCGAGGAGCCAGCCGCGGGCGGTGAGGAACTCGTGCACCCCGAGCTGGCGGGCGACCATGAGGTCGGTGGTCATCGCGGTCCCTTCGGACGAAGTCGGGTACTCACGCTCAGTGTCGCGCCTGGGTGGTTTCCACGACCGGGTGACCCGCGTCCGGGAAGCGAGACACCGCGGCGGTCACACGATGCCCGCCGCGATGAGCTGCTGCCAGATCTCGCCCTGGTCGACGACCTCGACGCCGTGCTTCTCCGCCTTCGTCAGCTTGCTCGCGCCGACCTCCGCGCCCGTGATGAGCAGGTCCGTGCTCGCCGACACCGACGTCGCCGTGGTTGCGCCCGCCTTTTCGCAGAGCCGCTGGAACGTCGGGCGCGGCACCTTCTCGCCGGAGCGCGGGTCGCTGATCGCGCCGGTGACCACCACCGTCTTGCCCGCCAGCGGCGCGCCCGCCGCCACGACCGGGGGGAGGTCCTCCTCGCGCACGTCCAGCGAGACCCCCGCCTCCCGCAGGCGCGCCAGCTCGGGGCGCAGCCGGGTCAGGTGCTCGATCAGCGACGCGGCGACCTTCGGCCCGATGTCCTCCACGGCCACGAGCCCGTCGACGCCCGCCTCCGCGACGTCCTCCAGTGAGCCGAACCCGGCCCGGCACAGGCGGGCCGCCGTCCCTTCCGACGCCATCGGGATCGCCAGCCCGATCAGCGCCCGGCGCAGGCCGACCGACCGGCTCGCGTCGATCGACTCGATCATCCGGGTGGCCGACACCTCGCCGATGCGGTCGAACTCGAGCAGCTTCTCCTTCGTCAGCCCGTAGAAGTCCGACGGGTGCTCCAGGATCCCCGCCTCGGCCAGCCGCTCGATCCACACGCCGCCGATGGCGTCGATGTCCGCCGCCGCCCGCGACGCCCAGTGGATCAGCCGCCGCACGGTCTGGGCCGGGCAGGACACGTTGGTGCAGAACAGTTCCCGGCTGTTGCCCTGCTCGGTCAGCGGCTGCCCGCACGACGGGCACGCGGTCGGCGGGACGATCGCCCGCTCGGCACCCGTGCGCTTCGAGGCGTCGAGCACGCCGGCGACGAACGGGATGACGTCACCGGCGCGGCGCACCAGCACGGTGTCGCCGATCTTGATGCCGCGGGCGCGGATGACCTCCTGGTTGGCCAGCGTCGCGCGGGTGACGGTGGTGCCGCCGACGAACACCGGTTCCAGCCACGCGACCGGCGCGATCTTGCCCGTCTTGCCGACGTCCCAGACCACATCGGACAGCACGGTGGTCTTCTCCTCCGCCGCGAACTTGAACGCCAGCGCGCCGCGGGGCGAGCTCGACCGGGTGCCGGCCGCCGCGTAGGCGTCCCGGCTCGCCAGCCGCAGCACGGCGCCGTCGAGGTCGTAGTCCAGCTCGTTGCGCTGCCGCTCGATCTCGCCGATCACCTCCTGCGCCGCGGCGGCGTCGGCGCAGCGCCGCATGTCGGCCGCGGTGAACCCGAGCGTGTGCAGCGCCCGGCCCAGGTCGGTCTCCGCGCTGTCCGGCTCGGTGTACAGGTCGAAGGCGAAGAACCGCAGCCGCCGCTCGGCGACGGTGGCGGGGTCCTTCGCGCGCAGCGTGCCGGCCGCGGCGTTGCGCGGGTTGATCAGCGGCTTGTCCGGGTGGGCGGTGTTGTACGCGGCGAAGGTGGACCGCAGCATGACGGCCTCACCGCGGACCTCGACGCGGCCGGGCGCCTCGACCTGCTCCGGGATCCCGTCGGTCAGGGCCCGCACGAGCACCGTGACGTCGTCGCCCGTCGTGCCGTCGCCGCGGGTGACCGCCCGGGCCAGCCGCCCGTTTTCGTACACGACGGCCAGCGAAAGCCCGTCCAGCTTCGGCATGACGACCACCGGCTGGCCGGGGAACCGGTCGAAGAACGCCTCGACCTGCTCGGGTCTGGTCGCCTTCTCCAGCGACAGCATCGGGCGCGAGTGCCGGATCGGCGCGTGCAGCACCGCGGGCGCGCCGACCTGCTCCAGCGGGTTCGGGTCCGGCGTGAGCTCCGGGTGCGCCTCGACCAGGCTCCGCAGCTCGTCCTCGACCACGTCGTACTCCGCGTCGGCCACCAGCGGCGAGCCGCGGTAGTAGGCGTCACGCAGCACCACGATGCGGTCGGCGAGTTCCCGGATGCGTTCCTGAGCGTTCACGCCGAGGACGTTACCGCCCACCACCGACAAAACCCGATCGCCGCCGGTCGGGCCGCTGTTCCGGAGCCGCTCCAGGGTTAGGGTGAAGATCATGCGATTCGCCATCAAGACCTCGCCCCAGAACACCGAATGGGCCGACATGCTCGCCGTGTGGCAGGCCGCGGACGAAATCGAGCTGTTCGAGTCCGGCTGGACGTTCGACCACTTCTACCCCATCTTCTCCGATTCGACCGGGCCCTGCCTCGAAGGCTGGGTGACGCTGACCGCGCTGGCGCAGGCGACCAAGCGGCTGCGGCTGGGCACGCTGGTCAGCGGCATCCACTACCGCCACCCCGCGCTGCTGGCGAACATGGCGGCGACGCTCGACATCGTCTCCGGCGGACGGCTGGAAATCGGGATCGGCGCCGGCTGGAACGAAGAGGAATCCGGCGCGTACGGCATGGAATTGGGCTCCGTGAAGGAGCGCAGCGACCGGTTCGAAGAAGCGTGCGAAGTCCTCGTCGGCCTGCTGACGCAGGAAACCACGACGTTCCGGGGCGAGCACTACCAGCTGACCGACGCCCGCTGCGAACCGAAGGGCGTGCAGCGCCCGCACCCGCCGATCTGCATCGGCGGCAGCGGCGAGAAGCGCACGCTGCGCACGACCGCGAAGTACGCCCAGCACTGGAACTTCGTCGGCGGCACGCCCGAGGAGTTCACCCGCAAGCGTGACGTGCTGCACCGCCACTGCGCGGACATCGGCCGCGACCCGGCCGAGATCATGCTGTCCTCGCACGTCCGCCTCGAACCGGACCTCGACTACGCGAAGGTCGCCGCCGAGGCCGCGGCGCTCGGGGAAGCGGGCTTGGACCTGGCGATCGTGTACCTGCCGCCGCCGCACACCCCGGCGGTGCTCGAGCCGCTGGCGAAGGCGCTCGAGCCGCTGCGCTGAGCCGCGCTCGGCGAGGGCCCGGGCGGCGGATCCGGCTCAGGCCGGGGCCAGCAGCCGGTCCAGCACGCCCGCCTTGACGTCGGCGACCAGGACTTCCAGCTGCGCCACGCTCATCTCGACCTGCTGGCCGAAGTCGTCGGTGATGACGATCCGGCGCTCGGCCGGTGCGTCGTCGGCGACGTGCAGTTCCGGGCAGCCGCAGTTGCACTGCCCGCAGAACGTCGCGATGTGCCGCCAGGTCCCGTTGGCCGTCATGGTCGCTCTCCTCGTCCGGTCGGTGCCCCTGGTCGAGTAGTCGGGCGCGGCCGCGGGCCGGTTCCCGGATTCAGCCGATCCGGTGACCCGCGGGCGCGAACACCGATTCCTTCCGGGCCCGCCCGGTGTCCATGTCTTCGGAAGCGGCGCGAAGCCGGTGACCGGAGGCAAGGAGACGCGAGTGCACACCAGGACTTCACCCATAGCGGTGACCCCGGCCGCGGGGCGGACGCGGCGAAGATGGGTGCTGGCGATCACCTCGGTGGCCTCGCTGATGGTCGTCCTCGACGCGCTGGTCGTGGCGACCGCGCTCACGGCGATCCGCAGCGACCTCGGCGCGTCGGTCACCGGACTCGAATGGACGGTCAACGCCTACGGCCTGAGCTTCGCCGTCCTGCTCATGACGGCGGCGGCAGCGGGGGACCGCTGGGGACGGCGCCGCGTCTTCGTGGCCGGGGTGACGCTCTTCGCGGTGGCGTCGCTGGTCTGCGCGATCGCCCCCGGCGTCGAAGTCCTGATCGCCGGACGGGTGCTGCAGGGCGCCGGGGCCGCGTTCGTCATGCCGCTCGCGCTCGCCCTGCTCGGGGCCGCCTTCCCGGCCGAGCTGCGGCCGAAGGCCCTCGGGGTCTTCGCGAGCGTCAGCGGGGCCGCGGTGGCCCTCGGCCCGCTGCTCGGCGGCGCCGTCGTGGCCGGCATCTCGTGGCCGTGGATCTTCTGGATCAACGTCCCGGTCGGTCTCGCGCTGGCGTACTTCGCGCTGACGCGGATCGAGGAGAGCCGCGGCCCCGACTCCGCCCTCGACGTCCCCGGCCTGGTGCTGGCCGGAGCCGGTTCCTTCGGCGTGGTGTGGGCACTGGCCCAGGGCAACTCGGCCGGCTGGACGAGCCCCGCGGTGCTGGGGCCGCTCGCGGCCGGGCTGGTGGCCTTCGGCGCGTTCGTGGCGTGGCAGCGGCGGGCCGCCCACCCGATGCTGCCGCTGCACCTGTTCCGCTCCCGCCGGTTCGCCGCCGGCAACGCCGTGATCTTCTTCCACTGGGCGTCCGCGCTGGGTGCGGTTTTCTTCATGGCCCAGTTCCTGCAGGCCGGCCTGGGGTACGGGCCGCCGGCCGCCGGGTTCGGGCTGGCGCCGTGGGGGCTGACGACGACGGTCGTCCCGCAGCTGGCGGGCCGGCTGGCCGGCCGGTTCGGCGAACGGCCGTTCATCGTCGCGGGGCTGGGGCTGCACGCCCTGGCCATGCTCTGGATCGCCGCGGTCGCCGGGCCCGCGACCGGCTACGGAACGCTCGTCGTGCCGCTCGTGCTGTCGGGCACCGGGATCGCGATGTGCCTGCCGGCGGCGCAGAGCGCGGTGCTGACGTCGGTCCCGCCGCGGTTGCTCGGCAAGGCCTCCGGGGCCTTCAGCGCGATGCGGCAGCTGGGCGGGGCGTTCGGCGTCGCGCTCCTGGTCGCCGGGTTCTCGCTTTCCGGCAGCTACGCCTCGAGTGCGGCGTTCTCCGCGGGGTTCACCGCGGCCGCCGTGGTCAGCGCCGTCCTCGCCGCGGCGGGTGCGCTGGCCGGTTCCGTCGTCCCCCGCCGCCGAATCGAGGAGTGAAGCGATGTCGAAAGCCGATCTGCTGCGCGAACTGCACCACGGGAAGCTGCTGGTGCTGCCGAACGCCTGGGACGAGGCGAGCGCCGAACTCGTGGTCGAAACGGGATTCCCGGTCGTGGCGACGTCCAGTGCCGCGGTCGCGGCCTCGCTGGGGCACGAGGACGGTGAACGGGCGCCCTGGCGGGAAATGTTCGCGGTGGTCGCGCGGATCGCCCGGGCCGTCCCCGTTCCGGTGACGGTGGACGCCGAGGCGGGCTACGGCCTGGAACCGGACCGGCTGGTGGCCGAGCTGCTGGCCGCCGGGGCGGTGGGCTGCAACCTCGAGGACACCGACCACCGGGCCGGGGGACTCGTGGACGCGGCGGCCCAGGCGGACCGCCTGGCCGGGGTCCGCGCGGCGGCCGACGCGGCCGGGGTGCCGCTGGTGCTCAACGCGCGGATCGACACCTTCCTGCCGCCCAGCGGGTTTTCCGGGGCCGAGCGGGTGGCCGAGGCGATCCGCCGCGGCCGGCTCTACCGCGAGGCGGGGGCGGACTGCAGCTACCCGATCGGGGTGTCGAGCGCGGCCGACCTCGCCCGGGTGGTGGCCGGCGTTCCGGGTCCGGTCAACGGGAACACGAGCGCGGAACTCGGGTTGGACACCCTGGCGTCAATGGGGGTCGTCAGGGTGTCCTTCGGGCCGCGGTTCCACCGCGCGGGGTGGGCGTCGATGCGCAGCGGCCTCGAAGAACTGCGCCGCGCGGCGGGGATGGAGGTGCCCGGTGCCTCGGCGGCCGGCCGATGAGGCGATGCTCGCGGCCGCGCTCGACTACGCCGTCGCTGCGGCGGCCGGTGTCCGCCTCGCGGACCTCGGCCGCCCGTCGGCGTGCGCCGAGTGGACCGTCGCCGAGGCGCTCACGCACCTCACGAGCTCCCTGTGCAGCGTGACGGCCGCCCTCGCCGCCGGCGCCGTGCCGCCGGCCGCGTCGCCGCGAAGCAGGCCGGTGACCGCCCGGACCGTCCGGCGCGACCTCGGCGCGGCCGCGGCCGCGCTCGGGGCCGCCGCCGGGGACCTGCGCGGCCGGCGCGCGGTCGCCGTCGGCGGGCTGCCGCTGCCGTGCCACCAGCTGATCGTCGTCGGTGCGCTCGAAGCCGCCGTCCACGGCTGGGACGCCAACCCGGCCGCGCCGATCCCCGGCGAGCTCGCCACCCGGTTGCTCGCCGAACTGCCGTCGGTGCTCGGCCGCGGCATCCGCCGTGGCCTGTTCGCCGAGCCCGTCGCCCTGCCGCCGGGGCGCCCGCCCGGTGTCCGGCTGCTGGCCGCGCTCGGGCGGGATGATCGACGATGTCCATGACGAACGAGGAGCGTGTGGTGTCTTCCCGTGAGGTGTCTTACGAGGAACGGCTGCGGGACGAGTTCGGCTCGCTGCGCCCGGCGCTGGTCGCGCACTGCTACCGGATGACCGGGTCCTACCAGGACGCCGAAGACGCCGTCCAGGAGACCTACCTCAAGGCCGTCCGCGGGGTGGACGCCTTCGAGGGGCGGTCGTCGCTCAAGACGTGGCTCTACCGGATCGCCACCAACACCTGCCTGACCGAGCTGAACCACCGCAGCCGCCGGGTGCTGCCGTCCGGGCTCGGCGCGCCGTCCGGCGATCCCTCGACGCCGGCGTTCGCCGACGACTCGGTCGCGTGGCTGGAACCGCTGCCCGACGCCGTGCTCGGCGACCCGGGCGAGGTCGTCGTCCGGCGCGAGTCCGTCCGGCTCGCGCTCGTCGCCGCGCTGCAGCACCTGCCGGCGCGGCAACGCGCGGCGTTCCTGCTGCGCGAGGTCCTGTCGTGGTCGGCCGCCGAGATCGCGGACGTGCTCGGCCTGAGCGTGCCCGCGGTGAAGAGCCTCCTGCAGCGGGCCCGCGCCCGGCTCGACGAACTCGACCTGGACGACCGGCCGCCGCCGGGCCCGGCGGACGAGCGCGCGCTGCTCGACCGCTACATCGCGGCGTTCCAAGCCGAGGACACCGCGGCGCTGCGGGCGGTCATCCAGGACGACTTCAGCCTCGAAGCCGTGCCGCACCCGGTGTGGTTCCGGGGCGTGGCCGTGTGCCTGCCGTTCCTGGAGCGCGCGTTCGCGGCCCCGGGCGGCGCGGCCCGGCTGCTGCCCACCCGCGCGAACGGCCAGCCGGCCGCGGGCAGCTACCGGCTCGGCGACGACGGCGTCCGGCGGGCCGACGGGCTGTGGGTGCTCACGGTGACCGGCGGGCGGTTTTCCCGTGCGGTCAAGTTCCACGGTCCGGGGCTGGTGACGGCGGCGGGGCTGCCGGGCCGCCTCTAGCACCGGGACACGGCGAGTTCCTGGCGGCGGGTGAGGCGGTCACGGGAACTCCTGGATTGGCGCATCACGCGCGCCGGAAGGCCTGCCGGGCAAGGAAAGGGCGGTGGCCGGGCCGGGTTTGCGGCGGTGTGCGGCCGATGGCTCGCCGGTCGCGCAGCGAGCCGGGCCGGGCTCACCCCGCGCAGGCCTTGGTCACCGCCGCCACGCCGCAGCCGGTCAGGGTCAGCAGGAGTCCGCCGGCGAGGGCCGTCGTGATCGGGCGCATCGTCATTCCTTCCGGGACACGGCCGAGGTCTTGAGCAGGCTGGCGGTGACCGCCGTCGCGAGGATCGCGCCGACCACGCCGAGCGAGAGCGCCGTCGGGATCTTCCAGACGTCCAGCAGCAGCATCTTCACGCCGACCCAGACCAGCACCAGCGCCAAGCCGAGCTTCAGGTAGACGAACCGGTGCATGACGTCGGCGAGCAGGAAGTACATCGCCCGCAGGCCCAGCACCGCGAACGCGTTGGACGTGAACACGAGGAACGGTTCCTGGGTGACCGCGAAGATCGCCGGGATCGAGTCGACCGCGAAGACGACGTCGGTCACCTCGATCAGCACCAGCACCGCCAGCAGCGGCGTGGCCACCCAACGGCCGGCCTGCCGCACCAGGAACTTGCCGCCGCGGTCGCCGTCGGTGGTCGGGACGAGCCGGCGGAACACCCGCAGCACCGGGTTGCGCTCGTAGTCGGCCGTGCCGTCCCGGTGCAGCGCCATCCGCACGCCGGTGACGACCAGGAACGCCCCGAAGACGTAGAGGATCCAGGCGAAGCTCGCGATCAGCGCCGAGCCCGCGGCGATGAACACCGCCCGGAAGACCAGGGCGCCCACCACGCCGTAGAACAGGATCCGGTGCTGGTGCTCGCGGGGGACGGCGAAGTAGCCGAAGATGATCGCGAACACGAAGACGTTGTCGACGGCCAGTGACTTCTCGATGACGTACCCGGCGAAGTACTGGCCCGCGAACTCCGCGCCCCAGACCCACCAGACGACGGCGCCGAAGGCGAGCCCGAGCACCACCCAGGCACCGGACCAGGCCAGCGCCGATTTGACGCCGACGACGGGGGCCCGGCGGTGGGCCGCCAGGTCGATCGCGAGCATGGCCAGGATGACGCCGAGCACAGCGGCCCAGGCCCACAACGGAACGGTCACGACACACTCCTCCGGTTCGGTGACGAACCGGAGGTCTCCCCGGTCACCCGAAGGTGACGCCGGCACCGGACTGCACTGGGGCAGCCGGATTGACGATGCCGGACCGGGCGGGTACTCCCCTCCGCTCCTCCAGAATGACGAACTGCACTTCGTCTGTCAAGTTCGGACGTCTACTGTGGCCGGTATGGCTTCGTGGACGTTCCTCAGCAACCACGCGCACGTCCTGCTGTGCGTGGCCGCGGATCCGGACCGGACGCTGCACGACATCGCCGAGCGGGTGGGGATCACCGAACGCGGGGTGCAGCTGATCCTCGCGGACCTGATCGCGGAGGGCTACCTCGAGCGCGAGCGCGTCGGGCGGCGCAACCACTACAAGATCCACCCGGAAGGCCGGCTGCGCCACCCGCTGGAGGCGCACCACCGGGTGGCCGACCTGGTCGCCGCGCTCGGCGTCGAACCGTCGGCCCCGGCGTGAAAACCCGGGCGGCGTACCGGTTTCCCGGCCGCCGCCGTGCTCACTCGCCGTCCGGCTCCGAAACGAACCACGCCGCCGCATCCCCCGGCACGCCGTCCGCCGCGGCGCTGCCCAGCACGACTTCTCCCCACGCGGCCGGCGCGGTGAACGGCGTGCTCCCGGTGTTGACCGCGCACACCAGCGCGCCGCGCCGGAACGCGAGCACCGCGTCTTCCCCCGTCTCCAGCCACTCCACCGGACCCGGGCGCCCGAGGCCCCGCGCCCGCCGCAACGCGACGGCCCGGCGGTACAGGTGCAGTGTCGACTTGTCGTCCTTCTCCTGGACGTCGGCGGCGTACCGGGCGAACCACGCCGGCTGCGGCAGCCACGGCGTCCCCGTGCCGAACCCGAACGCCGGGGCGTCCGCGGTCCACGGCAGCGGGACCCGGCAGCCGTCGCGGCCCTTCTCGCGACCGCCCGTGCGGTGGAACACCGGGTCCTGGCGGGCTTCGTCCGGGAGGTCCTGGACCTCCGGCAGGCCCAGTTCTTCGCCCTGGTACAGGAACACCGAACCGGGGAGGGCCAGCACCAGCAGCAGCGCCGCGCGGGCCCGGCGCTCGCCGAGGTCCGCGTCGACTTCGCCGCGCGGCCGCATCAGGGCCGCGAACGCGTCGTTGCTGGCCGGGGCCGGCTCCGGGCGGACGATGCCGTAGCGCGTGACCGCCCGGTGGACGTCGTGGTTGGCCAGCGTCCACGCCGCCGGGGCGCCGTGCACCGCCGTGCGGGCCGTGGCGCGGCCGATCGCCGCGCGCAGCGCCCGCGCCTCCCACGGCTGGACCAGCAGGTCGAACGAGAACGCCTGGTGCAGCTCGTCGGGGCGCAGGTAGCGGTCCAGGTCGGCCGGGTCCGGCACCCAGACTTCGCCGACGAGCAGCAGGTCGCGCTCCGGGCCGTAGCCGGCGGCGAGCGCGTGCCAGCGGCGGAAGATGTCGTGCACCTCCGGCCGGTTCCAGCTGTAGGCGTTGTAGCTGCCCTCGGCCGGGTCCCAGTCGCGCAGGGCCGCGTCCTTGACCAGCCCGTGGCAGACGTCGATGCGGAACCCGTCCACGCCGCGGTCGAACCAGAACCGCAGGACGTCGTCGAAGTAGGCCAGGACTTGCGGGTTGCGCCAGTCGAAGTCCGGCTGCTCGCGGGTGAACAGGTGCAGGTACCACTGCCCGGGCGTGCCGTCGGCCTCGGTGACGCGGGTCCACGCCGGGCCGCCGAAGACCGACTGCCAGTTGTTGGGCGGCTCGTCGCCCCGGCCGTCGCGGAAGACGAACCGCGCGCGCTCGGGCGAGCCGGGGCCCGCGGCCAGGGCCGCGGCGAACCACGGGTGCCGGTCCGAGCAGTGGTTGGGCACCAGGTCCATCAGGATGCGCAGCCCGCGGTCGTGGGCCTCGGCGACCAGGCGGTCGAACGTCTCGAGGCTGCCGTACTCCGGGTTGACGCCGTGGTAGTCGGCGATGTCGTAGCCGTGGTCCGCCTGCGGCGAGGGGTAGCAGGGGTTGAGCCAGATCGCGTCGGCCCCGAGCCCGGCGATGTGCTCCAGCCTGCCGATCACCCCGCCGAGGTCGCCGACGCCGTCCCCGTCGCTGTCGGCGAACGAGCGGACGTAGAGCTGGTAGACCACCGCGTCGTCCCAGAACGACCGCGGGCGGGGTGAAGTGGAAGACACTCCCGGATCTTCGCACGCGCGGGTGGTTGACTGACGACATGTCGGTCGCCGTGCACGAGGTCGAGGTGTTCGAAAGCGCCAGGGCGAGGCTGGAGGCCATCGCCTACCGCCTGCTGGGCTCGGCCAGCGACGCCGAGGACGCGGTGCAGGACACCTTCCTGCGCTGGCAGTCCGCCGACCGGGAGCGCATCGGGACGCCCGAGGCGTGGCTGACGAAGGTGCTCACCAACCTCTGCCTCAACCGGCTCACGTCGGCGCGGGCGCGCCGGGAGACCTACGTCGGCCAGTGGCTGCCGGAGCCCGTCCTCGCCGGGGACCGGATGCTCGGCCCGTCCGACACGGTCGAACAGCGGGAATCCGTCTCGATCGCGATGCTGACGCTGATGGAGCGGCTCTCGGCGAAGGAACGCGCCGTCTACGTGCTGCGCGAGGCGTTCGGGTACGCCCACGCCGAGATCGCCGAGGTGCTCGACCTCACCGAGGCGAACTGCCAGCAGATCCACCGGCGGGCCAAGCAGCACCTGGCCGCCGACCGGCGGCGGGTCGAGGTGGACGCGGCGGCCGCGCGCAAGATCGTCGAAGAGTTCCTCGCCGCGGCGCTCAGCGGCCGCACCGAGTCGCTCGTGAAGCTGCTGACCGACGACGTCGTCAGCGTCGGTGACGGCGGTGGTGTCCTCTTCTCGCTGCCGCGGCCGGTCACCGGGGTGGTCCGGGTGGCGCGGTTCCTGCGCGGGCTGTTCGAGCCCAGCGAAGCCAAGTGGGCGATGATCGGCGGCCGGCCCGTGCTGCACGCCGCGGTCGTCAACGGCGGGCCCGCGCTGGTGCTCGTCGTCGACGGCCGGGTCGCCGGGATCGTCACGCTGGACGTGACGACCGAGGGCATCGCGGCCGTGCACGCCCAGGTGAACCCGGCCAAGCTCGAACGCGCGGCCGTCCGGTGGGACGCCGTCGAGCACGCGGAGCCGCTGCCCGACGTTTGGTGACTCAGGTCACAGCCGGGACCTGTCAGGTTTCCGGTCGCTGCCCGGTTCAGGAGGCACACACCGAACCGGACAGGAGGCAAACCAATGAAGCACCGCATCGTCGTCCTCGGCGCCGGGTACGCCGGAGCCAACGCCGCCGCGCGTCTCGCCAAGCGGCTGCACCCGGCCGACACCGAGATCACCCTCGTCAACGCCGATCCCGAGTTCGTCGAACGCGTCCGGATGCACCAGCTGGCGACCGGCCAGGACCTCAAGCCCCGCCCGCTGGCCGAGCTCTTCGCCGGCACCGGCGTGCAGGTGCGGATCGCGCGGGTCGCCGCCGTCGACGCCGACGGCAAGACCGTCGCCCTCGACGGCGGCGACGAGCTCGGCTACGACACGCTCGTCTACGCCCTCGGCAGCACGGCCGCCGAAAGCGGCGTTCCCGGGGTGGCCGAGCACGCGCACCACCTCGCCGGCAAGGCCGCCGCGCTGCGGCTGCGGGCGCGGCTGGCCGAGCTGCCCGCGGGCGGGACCGTCCTCGTCGCCGGCGGCGGCCTCACCGGCATCGAAGCCGCCACCGAAATCGCCGACGCGCGCCCGGACCTCGAGGTCGCGCTCGCCACCCGCGGCGGCCTCGGCGACTGGCTGAGCGAAAAGGCGCGAACCCACCTGCGGAAGGCGTTCGACCGGCTCGGCATCACCGTGCACGAGAACACCGGCATCACGGCGGTCGAGCCGGCCGCCGTGGTCCTCGACGGCGGCGCGCGGCTCCCGGCCGAGGTGACCGTCTGGACGGCCGGGTTCGCCGTCCACCCGATCGCCGCGGCCACGACGCTCACGGTTTCGGAGACCGGGCGGATCGTCGTCGACGAGACGATGCGGTCGGTCTCGCACCCCGACGTCTACGCCGTCGGCGACGCCGCGCTCGCCCCGGGGGCGAACGGCCTGCCGCTGCGGATGTCCTGCGCCTCGGGCGTCCCGTCGGCCTACCAGGCGGCCGACGTCATCGCCGCCCGCCTGACCGGCCGCGCGGTCCCGGAGAACAAGATCGGCTACACCGCCCAGTGCATCAGCCTCGGCCGCCGCAACGCGGTCGTGCAGTGGGTGACCCCGGACGACCGCCCGAAGCCGTCCGCGGTCACCGGCAAGCCGGCCGCCCGCCTCAAGGAGATGATCTGCCGGAGCGCGGCGTGGAGCGTCACCCACCCGACCGCGATGGCCCCGGCCCGGCGCCGTCACGTCGTCCCGGCCGAAACCCCGCTCGCGGCCGCCTGACCGGCCCGCCACGGGCAGCACGCGTGATCCGGCGGGCATCACCCGTGACTGGAGGGGCATCACCCGTGACTGGAGGGGCATCACGCGTGATTGAGCGGGCATCGCCGTGATGCCCCTCGGATCACGCGAGATTCCCCTCGGATCACGCGTGATGCCTGCCGGATCACGGGTGGTGCCCCGCGGCGGGCAGGGCGACTTCGGCGGTGACGCCGTCGGGCCACGTCAGGGTGGCGGTGCGGCCGTCGGCCGCGATCGTCAGGGCGGGGTCGGGTTCGTCCGGGCCGCCGCGGTCCAGGACCACCACCGCGGCGAGCACCGCGCCCGGTTCCGGGGCGCTTTCGGTGGCCACGAACGGGATCGCGGTCCACTCGCCCAGCGGCGAGGTGCCGGACTCGACCGCCACGTCCGCCGTGGTGAAGCCGCGCAGGGGCCGGACCGCCGACCGGAGGTCCGGCGTCCGCGCGGTGGCGGCGCCGGCTTCGGTCAGCGGGCGGGTGGCGGCCGACACCGGCCAGCCGCTGAGGCGCAGCGAACGGACCGGGACGTCGGCGGCGTCCAGGCGCGCGAAGCGCACCTCGATGCCGCCCCGCACCACGGAAACCACCGTCAGCACCGGCCCCGGCACCACCGGGCCGCGGCGGCCGGCGCCGTGGTCGGGGGAATCGTCGGCCGCCGTGTCGACCCAGCGGACCCGGCCCTGCGACGCCGCGGCCAGCACCCCGCCCGGCAGCTCCGTCGCGTAGCACGCCGAGAAGCCCGCCCGGTGGCTCGCCCGCCCTTCGGCGTCCAGCACGACCACCGTGTTGTCGGGAACGGCACCCCGCGGCGGCATCGTGGCCGTGGAGTAGCCCAGCCGGGCGTAGAGCGGCGAGTCGGCGCGCGGGTCGCCGGGGCGGGCGTGGTCCGTGCCGTGGTTGACCACCAGCGCGATGCCGTCGCGACGCCGTCCCGAAACCAGCCAGCCCGGCGCGGTGACGACCCGGGAGACGTCCCCCGTCTCGATCGGGAGCGGCTGCTCGACGTCCGTCCACACGGGATGGTGCGCGGGCAGCGCGAGGCCCAGCAGGCCTTTCGCCGCCCAGTACGGCGAACCGGGACCGGAGTACGCCTGGCGCATCGCGGGCCAGGCGTGGTGCCAGCCGAGGGAGAGCAGGCCGTCACCGGAGCCGCAGCCGTGGCCGGCGAAGTGCCGCACCATCCCGCCCGCCACCCGGCGCGTCAAGCCGGGGGACAGCGGCGAGGTCCCGGTGACCGCGCCCACCCAGAACGGCGCCGCGGCGGCGAAGCGGTAGACGAGGCTGCGGCCCTGCAGCAGCGGCGAGCCGTCGCTGCCCACCAGCCGGACGGCGTCCTCGAGGTACTGCCGCAGGTCCGCCGCCCACTGCAGCCGCAAGGAACCGGGGCACAGGGTGCCGGTGACGTCGAACAGGTGCGTCCACAGCAGCGGGTACAGGTGCAGGGCCCAGCCGGTGTAGTGGTCGTAGGCGCGCTCGTCGCCGTCGCTGACCCAGCCGCCCGGCCGCCGCAGCGACGCGTGCACGGCGAGGTCCTCCTCGACGTCCGCCGCCGACCACGGCCCGCCCGCCTCGCGCAGGAAGGACTCCACGACGATCCGGAACCACACCCAGTTGATCGGTGGGTAGGGCTGCCCGATCACCGTCGCGAACCAGGCGACGACCCGGTCGCGGACGGCGTCGTCCAGGCGGTCCCACAGCCACGGCCGGGTCAGCTGCAGCACCAGCGCGATCGACGCGGCCTCCACTTTGGCCTGGCCGAGCTCGTCGGGCCGCGGCCACGCCTCGGGTGACGCCGGATCGGTGCCGGCGGCCAGCCCGCGCGCGTAGTGCTCGAGCAACCCGCCCGGATCCGCGCCGCCCTCCCCGGCGATGCGGAACCCGGCGAGCAGGAAGGTCCGGGCGAACCCTTCGAGACCGTCGGAGGCCCGGCCGTTGCGGCTGGCCGGGCCGGGCAGGTCGATCCGCGCACCCGTCGGCGAGCGGTACCGGCCGGCCGCGGTCAGCAACCGGTCCGCCAGTGCGGCGTAGTGCTCGCGGGTCCAGCCGGTGTACGGCGACAGCCGCCGGTCTTCGACGGCGGTCACGTCCGTGCCGCCGGGGAGAGCCGGGTCGCCGCGGCGATTTCGACGGCGGCCCTGCGCGGACCGGGCAGGCGCGGGGTCTCTCGGGTGGCGATCATGCCTGCACCGCCAGGGAATGCCGGGTCACCGGAGCCCGGGGCGGCAGGCCCGCGGCGTAGCGCTCGAGCTCGCCCAGCGCCTCGGCGCTCATCCGGCGGGTCTCCGCGCCCAGCGAGCCCGCCACGTGCGGGGTCAGCACCACGTTGGGCAGCGCGTAGAGCGGCGAGCCCGCGGGCAGCGGCTCGGGCTCGGTGACGTCCAGGACGGCGTGCAGGCCGTCGGCGGTGCAGGCGTGTTCGAGGGCCGCGGTGTCGACCAGCGCGCCCCGCGCGGTGTTGACCAGCACCGCGCCGGGCGGCAGGGCGGCCAGCTCGGCGGCGCCGATCATGTGCCGCGTCTGCGGCAGCGAGGGTGCGTGCAGGCTCAGCACGTCCGCCTGGGGCAGTGCTTCGCCCAGTGACGCGGGCTCGGCCCCGGCCGCCCGGACCTCGGCCGGGTCGATCACCGGGTCGACGACGAGCACGCGGGCCAGGTCCAGCAGCCGCAGGAGGGCGGCGACGCGGCGGCCGACGCGGGAAAACCCGACCAGGACCACCGTCCGGTCGCGGCCGGACAGTTCGCCCCGCCGGTCGCGGTAGCTCCAGTCCTCGCGGAACCGCCGGGCGTCGGCGGCCAGGAACGGCACCTTCTTGAACGCCCACAGGATCGCGCCCAGCGTGTACTGCGCCACCGGTTCGGCGTTGGCGTCGGCGGCCGTGGTGACCAGCAGGCCCCGGTCGAAGACCGCCGCGCCGACGTGGTCGCGGACGCTGCCCGCCGCGTGCAGCACCGCCCGCAGGTGCGGTGCGGCCCGCAGGACCGCGTCGTCGAGCGGGGGACAGCCCCACGACGTGATCAGCACCTCCACCTCGGCCAGCCGCGCGCGCACCGGCGCCGAGGCGAGTTCGTCGGTGCCCAGCGGCTCGCCCAGCCGGGCCGTGGCGCGCAGCCGGGCCAGTTCCGCGGGCCCGAACTGCACCGCCATCGTGTCCCGCGCCATCACGAGCAGGGTCTCCGGGCGGCGGGTCACTTGACGCTGCCCGCCGCCAGCCCGGACCGCCATTGCCGGTGCAGCAGCACGAACGCCACGGCCAGCGGCAGCACCGCCAGCAGCGAGCCGGTGATGACGAGCGGGTTGTACTGCGGGAACTGGGTCACGCGCGTGCTCCACTGGTAGAGGCCGAGGCTCATCGGGAACAGCTTCGGGTCGGTCAGCATCACCAGCGGCAGGAAGAAGTTGTTCCAGATCCCCACGAACTGGAACAGGAAGATCGTGACCAGCCCCGGCCGCATCATCGGCAGCCCGATGGTGAAGAACGTCCGCAGCTCGCCCGCGCCGTCGGTCCGGGCCGCTTCCAGTACCTCGCCGGGCACCGCGGCCTCGGCGTAGACGCGGGCGAGGTAGACGCCGAAGGGGTTGGTGAGCAACGGGACGAACACCGCCCAGAAGGTCCCGACGACCTCCAGCTGCGACGCGAGCAGGTAGAGCGGCAGCGCGAGCGCGGTGGTCGGCACGAGGACCCCGGTCAGCGTCACCGCGAACAGCGCGCGGCGGCCCGGGAAGTCGAGCTTGGCGATCGCGTACCCGCAGGCGGCGCAGATCAGCGAGCCGAGCACCGCGCCGAGGCCCGCGTAGAGCAGCGAGTTGCGGATCCAGGCGAGGAAGACACCGTTCTCCTGGGTGAACAGCGCGCTGAGGTTGGCGCCCAGGGTGAACTGCCCGAACTCGAACGCGCCGGTCGTCGAGAAGTCGCCGACGGACTTGGTGGCCGAGGTGACCAGCCAGACCAGCGGCAGGACCGCGTACAGCGCGGCCAGCACCAGCAGGACGTGCACGACCGTGCGGGACGTCCACCTCGAACCAGCAGGGGACAGGGTCACCGGGACCTCCGGTTCGACAGGCGCATGACCAGCGCCGAGAGCAGGGCGGACACCAGGGCCAGCAGCACGGACGCGGCGGCGGCGCGGCCGTAGTCGTTGGCGATGAACGCGGCTTCGTACACATACAGGCTGGGAGACCACGTGCTCGTCACCGAACCGGTGAACCCGCGCAGCACCAGGGGTTCGGTGAACAACTGGAGGGAACCGATGACGGTGAAGACGAGGGCGACGAAGACCGTCGGCCGGATCATCGGGACCTTGACCGACCACGCCGTGCGCAAGCCCCCGGCGCCGTCGGCGCGCGCGGCTTCGAGCACGTCACGCGGGACGGCCTGCAGCGCGGTGTAGAAGATGATCATGTTGTAGCCGACCCACTGCCAGGTCGCGATGTTGACGATCGAGGGCAGGATGCCGCTCTTGCCCAGCGGGTCGAGCGGCAAAAGCGCGGTGAGCCCGGAATTCGGGCTGTACAGGTAGGCCCAGACGAGCCCGGTGATCACCGTCGGCACCGCGTAGGGCAGGAAGACGGCCAGTGACCACAGGCGCTTGAGCCGCACGACGGCGGAATCGATCAGCAGGGCCAGCAAGAGCGCCAGGCCGAGCATGACCGGGATGTGCACCAGCACGAACAGGGCCACGTTGGCGAGACTCGCGTGGAACGCGCTGTCGGACAGCACGTCGGCGTAGTTGCCGAGCGCGATGAAGGCCTGCGTCGGGCCCGAGAACCCCAGTCCGGACAGGCGATCGGTGAACAGGCTCAGGTAGAGCGCGTACGCGATCGGGACGAGGACGGTGGCGGTCAGCAGGAGCGCGAACGGCGCCGCCAGCACGAGACCGGCGCGCCCGCGGCCACGGCGGCTCCGCTCCGGGACGCCGGACCGCGACCGCGCCGGAACGTCCGTCGCGCGTTCGGGAGTGAGGACGGTCATCAGGCTTTCCCTTCCCGCACGGTCAATCCCCGCTCGCGCAGCTCGGCGACGACGCCGGCCTGCGTCTGCCGGACGGCGGCGGCGAGCGTCGTACCGCCCGTCTTCACCCCGCCCATCCGGTCCACGACGGTGGAGAACGTCCGCAGCGCGTCCGGGCCCCAGGTCCAGTCCGGTACGCGCCGGGCGGCTTCGTCGAGCACGTCGTACACCGGATCGCCGAGGAAGTAGCCGCCCCGGTAGGCCTTCCGGGCGATCTCCCGGCTCGGCAGGTACGCCGGGAACGGGGTGGTGAACGTGGTGCCGATCTTCGCGACGGCCGGGTCGGTGCTCAGCCAGCGCAGGAACTCCACGGCCGCGGCCGGCACCTTGCTCTCGGCGGAAACGGCGAAGGCGCTGCCGCCCTGGACGCCGTTGGCCGGGACGCCGTCCCAGGTCGGCATGGTGGTGACCGCCCACCGCTGCTTGTCCTCGGGGATGGATTTGACCAGCGAGCCGACGCTCCAGGACGCGCCGAGCAGGCCCCACAGCCGTCCGGTGTGCATCGCCCCGATCCAGTCCTGGTCGCCGGTCGGCGCGGTGGCGACCAGGCCGTCGCGGATCATGCCCTGCCAGTAGTCCGCGGTGCGGAGGGTGCCGGGGCCGTCGATGTCGACCCGCCACGAGCCGCCGTCGACCGACCACCACGGATCGCCGGCCTGCCAGCACATCCCGGCGAAGAACGAGCCGTCGTTGAGCGGGAACGTCGTCACGTGCGCCGCCGGGTCGGCCTGCCGCACGGCCTGCGCGGCGGTGCGGAAGCCGTCCCACGTGCGCGGGACGGCGATGCCGTGGCGGTCGAAGAGGTCCTTGCGGTAGTAGAGCACCATCGGGGCGAGGTCCATCGGGACCGCCCAGGTGCGGCCGCCGGGCCGCACGCCCCGCCAGGCGGCGGGGGAGTAGCCGGGCTCGAGGTCCGCGAGGTCGCCGGTGAGGTCGCGCAGGCCGCCGGTGGTGAGCAGCTGCGGCAGGCCCTGGTACTCGGCGTGCAGGATGTCCGGGGCGTTGTGGGCGCGCAGGGCGTTGGCCTGCTGGGCGTAACCGCCCTTGAGGCCGGACGCGATCACGTCGAGCTCCACCGAGATACCGGGGTGGGCGGCGTTGAACGCGGCGACGTACTTGTCCATGCCGGTCAGCCACGACCAGAGCGTCACGCGGGTGGCGCCGGAGGCCGTCGTCGTCGACGCGCAGCCGCCGAGCAGCCCGCCGGCCGCGAGCCCGGCCGTGGCCGAAAGGAACGTCCGGCGGCCGAGTTCCGCCGATCCCCGAAGCGTCATTGCTCCTCCGTCGAAGTGATGGCTGTCACTGTCGGGCTGTGCCATAGTGCGAGTCAACAATTCTTGTCAAAACCGATCAGAAACGATCAGGACCGAAGGGGACGCCGTGGGGTTGCGCGCGCTCTTCGACGGCCGGCCGGTGGAGCGGCCGGCCTTCCCGGACGTGCGCGACCGGGCGGTGTGGGCCGCGGTCGACGGCACCGCGCTGGTCGCCGACGCCCGCGCCGTGCTCGCCCGGCCGGCACCGGTCCTGACGGCGACGGCGTGGGCCCGGACGTTCCGCGACGGCGTCCGGACCGACTACGAAGACGCCGCCCGCGAGCTGCGCGAACGCGTGACCACGCTGGCGCTGGCCGCGGTGCTGACCGGGGAGGCCCCGCCGTCCGACGTGCCGTTCCTGGACGGGGCGATCGACGGGCTGGTCGCCCTCGCCGAAGCGACCACCTGGTGCTGGGCGCCGCACGACCGGCACGCGGCCGGCCGCGGCGAGGTGCTGGCCGACCCCGACGACCCCCTCCTCGACCTGGGCGCGGCCGAGGTGGCGTCGCTGTTCGCCTGGGCCGACCAGTCGCTCGGCCCGCACCTCGACCGCCGGGCCCCGGGCCTGCGCAAGCGGTTGCGCCGGGAGGTCGACCTCCGGGTGCTGACGCCGTTCGAGCGGATCCGCGACTGGCACTGGCTCGGCCTCGACGGCGACGCGCACAACTGGAACCCGTGGATCCACAGCGCCGTCCTCGCGGCTGCCTTGTTGCTCGTCGACGACGAAGAACGGCGACGGCGGCTGGTGCGACTGGTCGTCGAGGGCCTCGACCACTACGTCGCCGTGCTGCCCGACGACGGCGGCATCGACGAGGGGGTCGCCTACTGGTGGCACGGCGCCTGCCGGCTGCTGGAGTGCCTCGACCTGCTGGCCGCCGCGACCGGCGCCGACGCGCGGGACGTTCCGGTGCTGGCGGCGTTGATCCGCTTCCCGCACCGGATGCACCTGGGCGGCGACGCCTACGTCAACGCCGGCGACGCCCCGGCGCGCCTGCCGGCGGCCCAGCCGTGGCACGTCCTGCACCGGTGGGGCGAGCGGCTCGGCGACGCCGACGTCCGGGCGCACGCGGTGAGCCGGGCGCGGGCGGGCGGCCGGCTCGCGTGGCCGTCGGCCGGCCTCGGCCGCGCTCTGGCCGCCCTCGCCGACCCGGGCTGGCGGACGGCGCCGGCCGACGAGCCGCGCGGAACCTGGCTGGCGCGCGAACAGTGGCTGCCGCGCGTGCAGGTGCTCGTGGCCCGGGAGACGGCGGGCACGCCGAGCGGGCTGACCGTGGCGGTCAAGGCCGGGCACAACGGCGAACGGCACAACCACCTCGACGTCGGGTCGTACTGGGTGGCGGTCGACGGGGTGCCGGTGGTGGCCGACGTCGGCCAGCCGACGTACACGGCGGCCAGCTTCGGGCCGGACCGGTACCGGGCCTGGCTGTTGCGCAGCGAGTGGCACAACGTCCCCGAGCCGGGCGTCACGCAGGAACCCGGGGCCGGCTTCGGAGCGCGGGACGTCCGGGTCGAGCTCACCGCGGCCGAAGCGGTGCTGTCAGCGGACCTCGCCGGGGCGTACCCGGGCGTGGCGCGCTGGATCCGTTCGGTGCGGCTGGTGCGCGGCCGGGGCGCCCACGTCCTGGTGACGGACGACGACAGCGTCCGGCCGGTCCGGCTGCGGCACGTCCTCGCCGGCGACGTCGAGCTGCGGACGGGGGAAGCGTTCGTGTCACCGGACGGCCGGCGGGTGCTGCGGCTGAGCTGGGACGCCGGCGCCACCACCGCCGAACTCGAGCGGCGGCGGTTGACCGACCCGCTGCTGCGGTCGTCGTGGGGTGCGCACCTGAGCCGGCTCACGCTGGTCGTGTCGGAGGGCCCGGCGCGGGTGCGGCTGGAGCAGGTCCGGTGATGTTGGCTTCCGAACGGCATCAGTTGATCCTGGCGCTGGTGCGCGAGCACGGCGCGGTCCGGCTCGCCGAGCTGGTCGAGCGCCTGGGCGTCACCGCGGTCACCGTGCGGCGGGACGTCACCGAACTCGCCGACCGCGGCCTGCTGACGCGGGTCCACGGCGGGGTCACGCTGAGCCGGCCCCGTGGCGGGCCGCCGGAGCCGGGGCGTGCCGCTTCGGTGTTCGGTGCGGCCGCGCCCGGGGCGCTGGTCGGCATGGTCGCGCCGTCGGTGGAGTACTACTGGCCGCCGGTGATCCAGGGTGCGCAGTCCACGGTGGCCGCCGCGGGCGGGCGGCTCGTGCTGCGGGCGTCCAGCTACGACGCGGCGGAGGACCGCCGCCAGGTCACCACGCTGCTCGAACGCGGCGTGCAGACGCTGCTGGTCGCGCCGGCCACGAGCGGCCGCGGTGCGTTGGACCTGCTGCGCTGGCTGGGTTCCCTGAACGTCCCGGTGGTGCTCGTCGAACGCCTGCCGCCGCCCGAACTGCCCACGCTGGCCCTCGACGCGGCCACGACCGCGCACGCGCTGGGAGCGGGCCTGGCCGTGCGGCACCTGGTCTCGCTCGGCCACCGCGCGGTCGGGCTGGTGACGTCCCGCTCCAGCCCGACGAGCCGCGCGCTGCGCACCGGCTGGCGCGAGGCGATCGCCTCCCTGGGCCTGGACACCGGGGTGGCGCCGGACCTCGACGTCCCGGTCTACGGCAGCCCGGGCTGGGCCGGGGAGTACGACGCCCTGCTGGACCGCTGCCGCCACGCCGGCGTCGGCGCCCTGCTCGTGCACTCCGACCGCGAGGCGATCGGGCTGATCCAGCGGGCGCGCGACGGCGGCCTCGCGGTCCCGGGCGAGCTGGCGGTGGTTTCGTACGACGACGAGGTGGCAGCGGCCTCGGACCCCCCGCTGACGGCGGTGTGCCCCCAGAAGCACCGCCTCGGCGCGGTGGCGGCGGAGCTGGCGCTGGCCCGCCTCGCGGAGACGACCGAGCGGCCGGTGCACCGGGTGCAGCTGTGGCCGACGCTGGTGGTGCGTGAATCGTGCGGAGGTGCGGCGGGATCGTGGCCCGCGTGACTTCCCGCCGCTGTCGCGCCTCGGGCGAGCCAACCCGCGGACCCGTGAGGTGACGTGGGGCCGGGCGCCCGAAGCCGGTTCGGTGACGGCCGGCCGGAACACTTTCACCCGGCGGGCAGCGCCGCGCCTTCCCGGGCCGCCGCGGTGCTTTCCCCGGTGACGAACTCCGGGACCACGGGGCCGGGCTCGGCGGCCGGTCCGCCGTCGAGCTGGCGCACCGCGCGCCGGACGGCGAGCTCGCCCAGTTCGGCCGCCGGGACCACCACCGCGGCCGGCCGGATCCGCTGCTGCCCCGCCACGGTGTCCGAGCAGACCGCGACGACGGAGACATCGCCGGGGACCTGGCGCCCGCGCTGCCGGAGGGTGCCCATGACCAGCGGGAGCGCCGCCTCGTCGTGCACGACCAGGGCGGTCGGGCCGTCGACGGCGAGCAGCCCGTCCAGGCAGCGCCCGACGGCCGCGGCGCTCGACGCGCACGAGTGGGAAACCGTTTTCACGCCGTGCTCCGCCGCGGCGGCGTGGAAGCTCGCCACGAAGCCCGTCAAGTACCGCAGCCGGGGTCCGGCCGGGGTGGCCGGCGGCACGAGGTGGGCGACCGACCGGTGGCCGAGCCCGGCCAGGTGGGCCAGGCAGGCCCGGCCGGCCGGGGCGAGGTCGAGCGGCACCGACGCCAGGCCGCGGTGCTGCGCCGGCGCGCCGACCAGGACGGCGGGGCGGCCGGAGGCCAGCAGGACCGGCACGCGCGGGTCGTCGTCGCCGGCGTCGAGCACGATCACCGCGTCGGCCAGGGCGGCCGCCGTCACCCGGTGCAGGCCGGCGGTGCCTTCGTCGCCGGTGACGAGGAGCAGGTCGAAGCCCAGTTCGCGGGCCGCGCCCGCGGCCGCGGAGAAGAACTCCATCTCCATGCCCAATTGCCGGTCGCCGAGCAGCGGCACCGCCACCGCGAGAACGCCGGCGCGGGACGACGGCGAGCTGCCGCGGCGCCGGTAGCCGAGGGCGCGGATGGTTTCCTCCACCCGGCGCCGGGTGGCGGGGGAGATCGTCCGCTTCCCGGTGATCACGTAGGAAACCGTGCTCGCCGAGACGCCGGCCGCGTTCGCCACGTCGGTGATCGTCACCGCACCGCGGCCGCCGCCGGACGGCTCGTCCGCCACGTCGCGGAAATTCGTCATCTTCGTGAGGACTTTCTCGAGACCCATTGTCCGATCCGTTGTCCGGTCGGAAGTTAGCGCTAACACGGTGGGGTGGAGGTCGACCATAATGCCGCTCAACGCGGCCGGTCAAGACACCTTCGTCGGAGGATCGAAAAGGGCGGGGACGCCGATTTCATCCCCCGGGACGGCAGTCGGTCACCGGCATCCCGCGGTCGCCGCCGCGGGCCAGGGCGATGAAGCCGAACGTGGTCGATCCGCCCGGTTCCAACGCCGCATTCCACTCGGCGTTCGCGATCGCCGAGGTGGCGCCGGTCCGCACGAGCCTGCCGTTCCAGAGGTCGTCGATGCTCGTCCCGGCCGGGGTCGCCCAGCTGACCGTCCACCCGCTGACTGCGCCCTGCCCGCTGTTGCGGACGGTCACCAGCCCCTGGAAGCCGCCGTTCCACGACTTCACGACCTGGTAGCGCGCGGCGCAGGCGGCCGGGACGGCGGCCCGGGTCGACGGGGTCGTGGACGGCGCCGAAGCGAGCTGGGCCGCCGCGCTCGCGGGTCCCCTCCCGGACGGGGTCGCCGTCGCCGTCACGACGGCGGCCGCGGTCAGGACCACCGCCGTCGCGGCGAAGACCACCCGGGAACGGCGACGGCGGGCCCGTGCGGGCGCACGGACGGCCGACGCCACCGGCGCCACCACGGGCGCGGTGGCGCGGGTGAGCAGCCGGGCCGCTCCGGCCATGTCGGGCCGGGCGGCCGGGTCGCGGTGGAGCAGCCGGAGGACGGCGTCGGTGACCGGGCCGCTGGTCGCGGGCGGGAGGAGGTGGCCGGCGCCGACGCGTTTGAGCAGAGCCAGCTGGTTCTCGTCGGTGCCGGACGGCGGCCGGCCTTCGAGCGCGGTGTAGAGCGTCGCGCCGAGCGAGTAGACGTCGGCGGGGAAGCCGGGCTCGGCGCCGTCCGCGACCTCGGGTGCGAGGTAGGCCGGCGTGCCGACGACCAGCCCGCGGCCGGTCGCGGTGCCTTCCCCGCGCGCGTGGGCCGCCCCGAAGTCGGTGATCTTCGCCGAGCCGTCGGTGGTGACCAGCACGTTGTTGGGGCTGATGTCGCGGTGCACCACCCCTTCGGCGTGCGCCGCGGCCAGCGCCGACGCCAGCTGGGCGCCCAGCTCGGCCACGTACTCCGGCACGAGCGGGCCGTGCTCCTCCAGCAGCTGGGTCAGCGTGCGGGCGGGCAGGTACTCCATCGTGATGTAGGCCGCGGCGCCCTGCTCGACGACGTCGTAGACGACGACCGCGTGCGGGTGGCGCAGCCGGGCGGTCACCCGGGCCTCGCGGATCGTCCGCGCGCGCGTGCGCTCCGCGGCCGCCGGGTCGGCGGGGGAGTCCGGGAAGAGCTGCTTGATCGCGACCAGGCGGTCGAGCCGGTCGTCCAGCGCCCGCCAGACCGTTCCCATCGCACCGTGCCCCGCCCGGCCGAGCACGCGGTAGCGGCCGGCGATCACTGCCCCTTCGTGCACGGGCACGCTCCCCTCTCCTCGGGCTCCGTCGTGAAGGGACACGGGCGGCGGCGACGCGCAGTTCGGCGCGCCGGCCGCATTCACTCACGCGGGTGGGACCGGGAAATGCGTTCGACGTATTCGTTCCGGATGCCGGAAACGAATCCGGCCGCTACGGAAGAATTGGCGATCCGGATGTGACGGGACGATAACGGTCTCAGTTCGTCCGGCAGCCGAGGAGCGGAACGCCCGGGTGCCCGGACGTGATGTCCTGGTTCAGCCCGAACGTCGCCGAGCCGCCGGCTTCGACGAGGGCGTTCCAGCCCGCGTCGGTGACGGTCACCGACGCACCGGTCCGGGTCAGGGTGCCGTTCCACAGGTCCCGGATGGCGGCCCCGCCGGGCTGCACCCAGGTCACCGTCCAGCCGGTGAGCCGCGTCGGCCGGTCGTTGTGCACGGTCACCTGCGCCTGGGCGCCGCCCGGCCAGGCGTTCGTGACCTCGTACCGGGCGGTGCAGCCCGGCGCCCCGGCCGACGCGGGCGGGGTGGACGGCCGCGCCGGGCCGTCGGACGCGTGGGCCGGCACGGGCGCGGGCGCCGTGGTGGTATTGCGGACGGTGCGGTCGGCGGTGACGGTCGCGGGCGGGGCCCCGACGGGGGCCGCGGTCGGGGTCGCCGGCCGGTCGGCGAGGGCGAGGCCGGCCGCCACGCTCACCGACGCCAGGCACGCGGCGGCCCCGGTGACGGCGGCGCGGCGCAGCCCGGACCGGCGCCGCGGCGCGGCCGCGGCCGGTTCGCCCACCGCGGCCAGGAGGTCCACCGCCTCCTGCATCGACGGGCGCGCGGCCGGATCGCGTTCGAGCATCCGCACCAGCACGCCGGTCAGCGGGCCGCCGTGGGGCGGCGGGGTCAGCTGGTTTTCGGTGATCCGCCGCAGGAGCGTGATGGGGTCGTCGCTGGTCCCGAACGGCGGCGTGCCCTCGAGGGCGGTGTAGAGGGTGGCGCCGAGCGAATAGACGTCCGACGGCAGCCCCGCCTCGCCGCCCCCGGCGACCTCCGGGGCCAGGTAGGGGAGCGTGCCGACGATGACGCCGTCGTCGGCGGCCGGGTGCTCGCCGAGCGCGCGCGACACGCCGAAGTCGGTGATCCGGGCGGTCCCGTCGGCCGTGACGAGGACGTTGTCGGGCTTGACGTCCCGGTGCAGGATCCAGTCGCCGTGCGCGGCGGCGAGTGCCGCGCCGACCTGCCGCCCGAGCCGCAGCACGTCGCAGCGCGGCAGCGGCCCGCGTTCGACGAGGAGGTCGGTCAGGGACCGGGCGGGCACGTACTCCATGACCAGGTACATCGAAGCGGCGTCTTCGAACACGTCGTGCACCGCGACGGCGTGCGGGTGCCGCAGCCGCGACGCCAGCCGCGCCTCGCGGAGCGCCCGCTCGCAGACGTCGCCGCCGGCGCCCGGCTCGTGCAGGAACTGCTTGACCGCCACGACGCGGTCCAGCCGCTCGTCCCTGGCCCGCCACACGAGGCTCATCGCGCCGCGGCCGAGGTGCCCCAGGAGCCGGTAGCGCCCGTTGACGAGCTGTTCCTCGAAAGCCACCCGCACCCCTGCGCTCGTCGGCGAAACGAGGCACTTTCTAGCAGAAGACGGCGGTGCGGTGGGCGTTCGGCGCCGACTGGACCGGCAACCGTTATCCGCCGCCGTCGGCGGCCCGTTCCGGGAATTCACCGCACCGGGTGCGGATTCGACGAATTCGGTGTCGGGGCGCAAGTCGCGGCCGTGGAGGCGTACGGTGTGGGGCATCGCGGTTCAACCGGCAGCCGCCCGCGCGTCCGTCCCTCGCTTCGAGGAGGCCTGTGTGCTCGACCAGATCGCCGCTCCCCGGTTCCGCGTCGACGTTCCGTCCGCGATGACCCTGCGGGTGACCGCCACGGCGGAGGCGACGGTCGTCGCGATCCGCGGCGAGATCGACCTGCCGGTGCTGAGCAGGCTCCGGACGCGGCTGGGCGAGGAGATCGACCTCGCGCCCCGTGCGCTGGTGCTGGACCTCTCGGAAGTGACGTTCTGCGGCTCGGGCGGGGTCACGGAACTGCTGGTGGCGGCCTCGGAGGCGCACGTGAGCGGGGTACCGTTCGCGATCGCGGCCCAGGGCCGCGCGGTGCTGCGCCCGCTCGAGGTCCTGGGCCTGGAGCAGGTGCTCCCGATCCACCGGACCGCCGAAGCAGCAGCGGACTGGCTGGCCCTGCTGCCCCGCCTGCGGGCAACAACCCGCACCTGACCGCAACCCGACCCTCCGGGCACGCACGCCGACCCTCCGGGTACGCAGTCCGACCCTCCAGGTACGCACGCCGACCCTCCGGGTACGCGGGGACCGCCGCCGTCAGGTCCGGTTCAAGCGCTCCCGTTGGGGCACGACGACGTACTTGGGGTCCTTTGTGGACTCGACGCCGGCTTCGAACACCCCGAAGCGCTGCAACGCGCTCCCGGCGAACAGCGCCGCCCCGGCCGCCACCGAGACCGCGCGGCTGCGGTGCCCGAACAGCGTGCCCAGCAGACCCGCCGCGGTGAGCCGTTCCGACCACTGGCGCAGCCGGTGCGCCTTGCCCGTCGTGTACGCCTCCGCCGAGAGGCCGAGCCGCTTCTCCAGCACCTTCGACGCCACCAGCTCCGTCGCCGCGCCGAGGGCCGCCAGCGTCCGCGCGGGCCCCGCCTCCTCGACCGGCACCAGCACCATCGCGAAGCCGCCCGAACTCGCCGCGGCCGAGCCGGTGAACACGAACGGCAGTTCCGCGTGGGCCTCGTGCCACGCCGGGACCGCCGTCTGCGACAGCAGGACCGCCGTGTAGGACGCGACGGCCGGCGCGACGACCGCCGACGACAGCCCCGCGGGCCGGGCCACCGCGCCCAGGAGCCGGCCCGGCAGCGAGCGGCGCAGCCCGGCGGGCAGCACTTCGGCGGCCGCGGCGACGCCCACCCCGGGGCCGAACGCGCTCAGGATCCACGTCCCCACGCTCATCGGCGACGTCGGTTTCGCGACCCGCAGCATGTGGTGGAAGCGCTCGGGCCGGCCGAGGTCGGCGACCAGCAGGTAGACGCTGGCGAGCAGCGCCGCCAGCGACCCCGTGCGGCCCACCCGGCGCAACGCCGGGCGTCCGGTCAGGTCGGCCCCGGCGGCCAGCAGCGACGTCCCCGCCGCGAGCCCGCCGGTGAACAGGTACGCCGGCACCTTCCACTCCCACACCGGCGGCTTGAGCACCGGCCGCCCGTAGTAGGACCGGAATTCGGCACGGGGCACCATGGATTCCTCGCGCGTGCCGTCACCGCCGCCGCGTTTGCGGCGCCGCCCGAAGACACGGGCGCCGCTGTCGGCGGCCTGGGCGTCGCTGCGGGGTTCGCGCAGCAGGGGGTCTTCGCTCATCGACGGGGCCCTCCGAACGCGGCGTGCGGGGTCACCGGCGCCTCCGGCCGAACGACGCGACCGCGGCGGCGAGCAGCGCCGAGGCCGCCATCCCGGCGTACTTCCACATCGCGGGCAGGTCCCGCGTCGGCACCACCGGGTCCGGCGGCAGCCCGTAGACCTCGGGTTCGTCCAGCAGGAGGAAGAACGCGCCGTTGCCGCCGACGCCGTCGGCCGGGTCGTGGCCGTAGAGCCGGGCCTCGGAGACGCCGCGCTCGTGCAGCTGCTCGACGCGCCGGGCCGCCCGCTCGCGCAGCTCGTCGAGTTCCCCGAACTGGATCGAGTCCGTCGGGCACGCCTTCGCGCACGCCGGTTCGAGGCCGTCGTGGAGCCGGTCGTAGCAGAGCGTGCACTTCTGCGCCCGGCCGTCGTCCGGGCGGCGGTCGATCACGCCGTACGGGCAGCCGGAAACGCAGTAGCCGCAGCCGTTGCAGATGTCCTGCTGCACCACCACCGTGCCGAACTCGGTGCGGAACAGCGCGCCCGTGGGGCAGACGTCGAGGCAGCCGGCGTGCGTGCAGTGCTTGCACACGTCCGACGCCATCAGCCAGCGGAAGTCCGTCCGGCCGTCGGTCCCGGTCTTGGCGCCGGGCAGGTCGAACGACGGCATCCCGAGGTCTTCGGGCGCGCGCGGCAGGGGAGTGGTGCCCAGCCCGCCGCCGCCGCGCGGGGCGTCGCGCAGCTCGTCGGCCACGAACGCGGTGGTCACGTCGATCGCGGACGGGCCGGTCGGCAGCCCTTCGAGCCCCGGCGATTGTTCCCCGAGCGGGCGCTGCTGCTCGATGAAGGCCACGTGCCGCCACGAGTTCGCGCCCAGCGCGCCGGTGTTGTCGAACGACATCCCCAGCAGGTCGAGGCCGTCTTCCGGGACGTTGTTCCACTCCTTGCAGGCGACTTCGCACGCCTTGCAGCCGATGCACACCGACGTGTCGGTGAAGAACCCGACGCGCGGCGGGTGCCCGGTGTACCCGGCCTCGCCGGCGACGTCCGGCAGCGGCCCGGACAGCCGGTCTTCGATGCTCATGGTCGGTCCTCCGTGGCGTGGCCCGGTTCGACGTGCTGCGTGTCGTGCACGGTCGCGACCCGGGTGCCCGTTTCCGGCGTGATCCCCGCCCGCGTCCGGTACTCCTCGAGCAGCGCGAGCAGTTCGCGGCCGCGCGGCCGGCGTCCGGGCCGGACGTCGCAGGTGGCGACCTTGCTCTCCTGGATGAAGACGTTCGGGTCCACCACCACGCCGAACAGGTCGTTGACGACGTCGCGGGACACGAGCCCGGAGCTGCCCCAGTGGTAGGGCATCCACACCTGGTGCACCACCTGGTTCTGCACGCGCAGCGGCGCCATCCGGTCGGTCACGAACACCCGCGCCTCGACGGCCGCCCGCGCCGTGACGACGTGCGCCCAGCCCAGGTGCGAGAGCCCGCGCAGCTTCGCCAGCTCGGGGGAGACCTCGACGAACAGGTCCGGCTGCAGCTCCGACAGGTAGGGCAGGGTCCGGCTCATCCCGCCCGCGGTGTGGTGCTCGGTCAGCCGCGCGGCGGTGAACACGAACGGGAACACCTCGCCGTGCGGCTCGGGCGGCGACGGGTGCGACGGGTTGTCCTTGCGCCCGTAGACCTTCCGCGTCGGGTTGGCCTGCTGCGCGTAGAACGGGTTGCGGAACGGCGATTCGTGCGGTTCGTAGTGCGTCGGCAGCGGCCCGTCGGCCAGCCCCGACGGCGCGAACAGCCACGCCTTGCCGTCGGACTGCATGATGAACGGGTCGTCGCCGCGCAGGGCGGCCGGGCCGACGGCGTCCGGCGGCGGCACGTGGTCCGGTGGCTTGGTCTTCTCGAAGTCGGGGACGTCGTGGCCGGTCCACTCGCCGCGCTCGGCGTCCCACCACACGAGGGCCTTGCGCTCGCTCCACGGCCGCCCCTGCGGATCGGCGGACGCGCGGTTGTAGAGCACCCGCCGGTTCAGCGGCCACACCCAGCCCCACTCGAGGGCGTAGAGGTCCTGTTCGAAGCGGGACTTGCGGCGCGCGGCCTGGTTGACGCCGTCGGCGTAGACGCCGCTGTAGATCCAGCAGCCGCACGCCGTGCTGCCGTCGGCCTTGAGCTCGAGGTAACCGCCGAGCTGCTTGCCGGTGGTGAGGTCCCGGCCGCTGATCCGCCGCAGCACGTCGTCGGCGGACGGCTCGTCGCCGTGGACCGCGTAGTCCCAGGAGAGGTCCAGCACCGGCCGGTCGCGTTCGTCGGCCGACCCGGCCAGCCGCTCACGGACCAGCCGGCCCAGGTGGTAGAAGAACCACAGCTCCGAGCGCTGGTCCCCGGCCGGTTCGACGGCCTTCTCGCGCCACTGCAGCATGCGCTGGGTCTGGGTGAACGTCCCTTCCTTCTCCACGTGCGAGGCGGCGGGGAAGAAGAACACCTCGGTGCGGCACTGCTCGGTGACGATCTCGCCGGTCTCGATCTCCGGCGAGTCCTTCCAGAAGGTGGCGCTCTCGATCATCGTCAGGTCCCGGACGACCAGCCAGTCGAGGTTGGCCATGCCGAGCCGCTGCAGCCGCCCGTGCGCCGACCCCACGGCCGGGTTCTGCCCGAGCAGGAAGTAGCCGGAGACCTTGCCGTCGACCATGTCCATGACCGTGCGGTAGGTGCCGTGGTCGCCGTTGATCCGCGGCAGGTAGTCGAAGCAGAAGCCGTTGTCCGCGGTGGCCTTTTCGCCCCAGTACTCCTTGAGCAGCGAGACGGTGTAGGCGTCGGCGTTGCGCCAGAAGCCCTTCTGCTTGTCGCCGCGGACGCTGCCGAGGTAGTCGTCCAGGGTCTGCTGCTCGGGCGTGGGCATCGGGAGGTAGCCGGGCAGCAGGTTGAACAGCGTCGGGATGTCGGTCGAGCCCTGGATGCTGGCGTGCCCCCGCAGCGCGAACACCCCGCCGCCGGGACGCCCGATGTTGCCGAGCAGCAGCTGGATGATCGACCCGGCCCGGATGTATTGGGCGCCGACGCTGTGCTGCGTCCAGCCGACGCTGTAGACGAGCGCGGCGGTGCGTTCCCGGCCGGAGTTGCTCGTCCACGCTTCACAGACGCGCTGGAAGAGCTCCTTCGGCGTCCCGCAGGTGGCCTCGACCATCTCCGGCGTGTAGCGGGCGTAGTGGCGCTTGAGGATCTGGAAGACGCAGCGGGGGTGCTGCAGCGTCGGGTCGGCGGTGATCTCCTCGCTGCCGCCTTCGAGCACCGGGCCGCCCGAGCCGTGCTGGTCCGACGCCGACGTCTCCTTGCCGTGCCCGTCGCCTTCCTTCTTCGCGACGCTCTCGTAGTGCCAGGTCGCCGGGTCGTAGGCGGCCTTGGCTTCGTCGTAGCCGCTGAAGAGACCGTCCAGGTCCTCGGTGTCCCGGAAGTCCTCGCTCACCAGGAAGGAGGCGTTGGTGTAGGCGACCACGTACTCGCGGAAGTCGAGGTCGTTGCTCAGGATGTGGTTGATCACGCCGCCGAGGAACGCGATGTCCGTGCCGGCCCGCAGCGGGACGTGGGCGTCGGCCAGCGCGCTGGTGCGCGTGAACCGCGGGTCGATGTGCAGCACCTCGGCCCCGCGGGCCTTCGCCTCCATCACCCACTGGAACCCGACCGGGTGCGCCTCGGCCATGTTCGAGCCCATGATGACGACGCAGTCGGAGTTCTGCAGGTCCTGCTGGTAGTCCGTCGCGCCACCGCGACCGAAGGAAGTCCCCAGACCGGGAACCGTGGCGGAGTGTCAAATACGAGCCTGGTTCTCGATCTGGATCGCGCCCATGGCGGTGAAGAGCTTCTTGATCAGGTAGTTCTCTTCGTTGTCCAGCGTGGCGCCGCCGAGGCTGGCGAGGCCCATCGTGCGGCGCAGCGGCTTCCCGTGCTCGTCGCTGTCCTGCCAGCCCTTGCGGCGGGCGTCGAGCACGCGGTCGGCGACCATCTCCATGGCCGTGGCCAGGTCCAGCTCGGTCCACTCGGTGGCGTACGGCGCGCGGTAGCGGACCTTCTGCTCGCGCTGCGGGCCGGTGACCAGCTGCTTGCTCGCCGAACCCTTGGGGCAGAGGCGACCGCGGGAGATCGGGCTGTGCGGATCGCCTTCGATCTGGACGACCTTCTCGTCCTTGACGAAGACCTCCTGCCCGCAGCCGACGGCGCAGTAGGGGCAGACGGACTTGGCGACCCGGTCGGCGCTCGCGGTGCGCGGGGTCAGCGCCGCCGAGTGCGGCGACTCGGCCGCCTTGCCCCGGCCGAGCGGGTCAGGGCCGGTCAACTGGCGGTAGACGGGCCAGGACTCCAGCCACTTGCGTGGTCCCACACCCACCTCCCGACCGTGTCCCGGCGCCGCTTTTCCGACGGCTGACTACCCGGGCGCCCCCAGCTTAAACCGATCAGGCCGTCACGGCCGCGGATGGACACGCGTCCACCGCCGCCCGGGCCGGTCCCCGGCCGCCGCGGCGCACCGGTGGCACAGGACGATTCGCTCCTCGGTCGTTTCCGCCAGCCATCGCGCGTCGATCCAGAGGACGTGCGGGAAGCGCTGCAGGCCGGCCTTGTGCAGCGGGACGCCGCAGAGGGTCTGGTTGGTGCCCGGCCGCCAGGCGTGCACGGACCCGCCGGGCGCGCGGACGCCGTCCTCGTCGATCCACCGGCCGGAAGCGGCCACGGCCGGTTCGGTGCGCCTGCGCACGGCGGCCCTCCCTTCGCGGACGAGCGGGGGATAGCCGCGGCCCGGCCGTGAAACGGAAAGGCCGCCACCGGACAACGCCGGTGGCGGCCTTTTCGCACGCTGCCGTCAGGTGGAGAAGGGCGACGAAGCCCCTTCGGCCCGCGTCCGGCCCCGGCGTCCCGCGGCCGCCAGCGGCTGGGCGACGTCCTCCAGGGACTTGCCCTCCGCGTCCACCGCCAGGAACCGGGCCACCAGGCCGCCCGCGATCATGACCGCCGCGCCCAGCAGGTAGCCGACGAACAGGCGGGCCGGGTGGTCACCCGTGCCGATCAGCGCGCCGTAGATCACCGGGCCCAGCGCGCCGAAGCACTGCGCGATCGCGAAGAACACCGCGATCGCCTTCGCCCGGACCTCCAGGGGGAAGATCTCGCTGACCGTCAGGTAACCCGCGCTCGCGCCGGCGGAGGCGAAGAAGAAGATGACGCACCAGGCGATCGTCTGGGTGATCGCGTTGAGCGCGCCCGCGTAGAACAGCACCGCCGTGATCGCCAGCAGGACCCCGGACACGACGTACGTCCCGGAGATCATCTTGCGCCGGCCGAGGGTGTCGAACAGGTGCCCGATGGTGAACGGGCCGACCAGGTTGCCCACCGCGAACGCGATGAGGTAGATCGGCGTCGCGGCCGACGACACCCCGTAGAACTTGCCCAGCACGAGCGTGTAAGTGAAGAAGATCGCGTTGTACAGGAACGACTGGCTGATCATCAGCGAGGCACCCAGCACCGCCCGCGACGGGTACTCGCGGAACAGCACCCTGGCCAGCGCCACGTACCCGATCCGCTCGGCGGGCGTCACCTCGATCGCCTTCTTCTCGTCGACCGGGGGCAGGCTGCGGCCGCCGTGCTCGACCTCCTGCTCGATCTGGGCGATCGACTCCTCGGCGGCCTCGGCCTTGCCGTGCATGATCTGCCAGCGCGGGCTCTCCGGCAGGTGCCGCCGCACGAGCAGGATCACCAGCCCGAGCACCGGGCCGATCAGGAAGCCCAGCCGCCAGCCCAGCGACAGGTTCAGCTGGTTGAGCAGGATGAACGTGCCGAGCGTGCCGAGCACGGCCCCGGCCCAGTAGGTGCCGTTGACCGCGATGTCGACCCGGCCGCGGTAGCGGGCCGGGATCAGCTCGTCGATGGCGGAGTTGATCGCCGCGTACTCGCCGCCGATGCCCATGCCGGCCACGAACCGGGTGGCGTAGAGGAAGATGACCCAGCCGACGCCGTTGCCGAGGGTCAGCGCGGTGAGCCCGCTGCCGACCAGGTAGACGGCCAGCGTCAGCATGAACAGGTTCCGCCGGCCCAGCTTGTCGGAGAGGCTGCCGAAGAACAGCGCCCCGACCACCTCGCCGGCGAGGTAGATCGTCGCCAGCAGCCCGACGGCCGCCGAGGACATGTGCAGGGTCTCGGGCTTGGTGAGGGTGTCGGCGACCGCGCTGGCCACCGTGATCTCCAGGCCGTCGAGGATCCAGGCCACCCCGAGGGCCACGACCATCCGGGTGTGGAACGGGGACCAGGGCAACCGGTCGATGCGTGCCGGGATGAGCGTGCGCACCCCGGTCGGCGCCGGATCGGGTGTTGCCGCCATGACAACCTCCTTGAGAGCAGATCGCCCCGCGTGACTTCCCCCGGCTCGCCCTGGTGAAACACGATCGGGTCGAGTCGGAAGGTCACGGCTTGTGATCAGCCGATGACGGTCACTAACCTGGCGCGCGGACGGGTCGTGCAGGAGCCACAGTCCCGAACCTGACCGGTCTTTTCCGAAGATGGGGTGTTTTCGCGTGGCGTCCTCAGGTTCCCCGACCCGGCGGCTGCGGGTTTCGTGCTCGCACGGTGAGCCGGCGCTCCTGGCCTTGACCGGTGAACTCGACGCGGGGACGGTGGTGGTCGTCGTCGGCGCGGTGGCCGCGGCGCTGGCCGTGAGCCCGGAGCCGCAGGTGCTCGTGCTGGACCTCGGCGGGCTGCAGTTCCTCGGCGCCGCGGGGGTCAGGGTGCTGAGCGCGGTGACCGACCACGCCGCCGCCCGCAGCGCCCGGCTGCGGGTCGTCACCGGCGGCAACGCCGTCGTGAGCCGCGCGCTGCGGCTGACCGGGGCGGAGCGGGTGCTGGACGTCTACCCCGACCGCGCCACCGCGCTCACCGCCGGCGACAACTGCGAGTTCCTGCGGCTGACCGCCCGGATGTGGCACAGCTGACCGTCCACATCGGACGCCTTCACCGCTTGAGTTCCGCGTAGGCGATGACGTTGTCGAGGTAGTTGCGGTTCGCGGCGTCGTACCGGCCGCCGCAGGTGATCAGGCGCAGCTGGGGATCGGGCGTGTCGCCGTACACCGCTTCGGTCGGGAACGCGTCCTTCGCGACCTGCTCCACCTTCGTCACCGCGAACGTCAGCCGGCCACCGTCGGCGCGGTCGACATACACCTCTTCGCCCGGCTTCAGCTCGTGCAACCGCCAGAAGATGCCCTTCCGGTGGCCGCCGTCGATGTGGCCGAGGATCACCGCGGGGCCGGCTTCACCCGGCGCCGGGCCGTACTCGTACCAGCCGGCCTGCAGCGGCTGGTCGACCGGCGGCACCTCGACCGTGCGGTCGGGGTTGAGGCCGAGCGGCACGAGGGACGACTGGGCGCCGATGGCCGGGACGTCGAGCGCCGACGGCAGGGACCGCGCCGGTCCGGCGGACGCGGGGGCCGTCGGCGACGTCGGCGACTGCGGCGTCGGGGCCGCCGGCGCGGCGCACCCGGCGAGGACCAGGGCGAGCAGGACGAGCGGAATCGCGCGGCGGAACACCGTCAGCCCTCCGCGGCGAGGCTGCCGTCGCCGGTCTGCGGCGCCCCGGCGGGCACGACGGTGACCTGCCGGGCCTGGTCCGGCCGCGGCGGCGCTGCGGGCGCGCGTTCACCGGACGGGCCGCAGACCACCGAGGCCAGCTTCACGTCCCCGGAACCGAGTGCGCCGCCGAGCAGCTTGATGTGCAGCGCCGTCACCTCGAGGTGGCCGTCGTAGCGCTGGAGCTGCTCGTTGACGATCACCTCGGCCACGCCCGGGACGCCGAGCCGCTGGTTCGGCGTGGTGGCCGCGGGGAGCGTGCCGAGCCGGCCGAGGGTGGCGCCGGCGAGGTCGCTGCTGCCGGTGACGTGGCCGTCGGCCGCGGCGCAGCGGGCGCTGACCAGCCGGATCGAGGGCACGCGGCCGGCGACCGGGCCGAGCAGGGGCAGGGTCGCCTCGGCGACCGCGGCCTTCGCCGCCGTGGAACCGGCGCCGATCACCACGGAACTGGTGATCGCCTTCGCGGTGACGAGGCCGGCGAGGGGCGCGTCGACGGCGCTCGCCGAGGACGGGCCCCGGCTGCTGGCGGCGGCCAGCGGGCCGGTGCCGATCGCTTTGCCGCCGAGCGCGAGGGAAACGCTCGCGGAGGCGCCGAACGCCGACCCGGTGACGGCGTCGTCCGCCGCCGCGGTACCGGCGGCCGCGGCGAGCACGGCAGCGGCCACGCCCCCGGCCCGGAGCAGAGTGGTGCGCATGAGGAATTCCTTTCCGCGGCAACGGATGCCGGAACACGAGCGGGGACGCGGCACCGGTGACGACGACCGGTTCGCCGGAGAAGCTCGGCCAAGCTACCAAAATCGCCGACGCGGGCAAGGAGCCCGCGGGGCGGTGAGCTCCGCGGTGGGTGCGCGAAAAGTGATCACGAACTCCGGCGCCACCGTGAAGTGGCCGTTCTCGCCCGGGATTTCCCGGTGTTCGCCGACGTTCGGTAGCGCGCGCTGCGGCATCCGGGGGAGACTCCGGGCGGATCCGACACGGTCGGGTGATTGCCGGGAGGAGGGCCGGAAAACACGGACCGTGATGTGACGGCCACGGGAATTCCCGCTGGGAAAGGGAAATCGGCCTGCGCCGCGAGAGATCTCTTGTGTGTCCGGCGAAACCCGCGGTGAGCCGCGCGGCGGTCCGCACCGGGCCGCCGCGCGGATCCGGTCAGCGCGGGGCCTTGGCCGCCGCGAAGTAGGCGTTCGAGGGGCCGGTGAACGACAGCACGACGCCGACCACCGCGGCGAGCACCGCCAGGTAGCCGCCGATCGTGCTCTGGCCGATCAGCAGCGAAAGCAGCTGCAGGGCGGTGAGCACGGTCAGCACGATGCGCGCCCAGTTGCGGCCGGCGCGCAGCTTGAAGGCGAACAGCACGTACAGCGCGGCGAAGATGACCGCGATCACGACCGCCGTGATCATGGTGACGTTCACCGCCTGGTCGATCTGCGCGTCGGTCAGGTTGCCGCCGCGCTGCCGGTTCGTGTCGCGCAGGGTCGAGGCGATCTGGTCCCGGTTGGCGAAGATCAGCAGGCCGCCGATCAGCCCGATGACCGGGGCCGCGATGAACGCCCAGAAGGCTCCTTCGACCGTGCCCGGCCGGGCCGGCCCGGCCGTGGGGTCCGCCGAAGATGACGACTGCGGGTAGTTCAGTGATTCACTCATAAGGGATCAAATAGCACTCGTCCGGGCCGTCCGCATGTCGAGCTGTCGCGGCCGGCTCGGCCGGACGCCGTCCGCGCACTGGAATTCCCCTCCCGGCCGCCCGATCCACTGTGGAATCACCCGCGGAGCCCGGCCGAAGAGCGAGAATGCGCAAGATCGGGTCAGTGCGGTCAACGGCCGGTGCTGCCGTCGATCAGCTCGCGCAGGATGTCCGCGTGCCCGGCGTGGCGGCCGGTCTCCTCGATCAGGTGAACCAGGGCCCAGCGCATGGACGGTGCGCCGCGGCCGGGGCGCGCCACCGGCTGCGTCAGGTCGGCGCAGGCGTCGATGACGGCGTTCGCCCGCTCGCAGGCGGCGCGGTAGTCCGCCACCACGGAGGCGACGGTCTCGTCCGGCCGCGGCCGGAAGGTGCCGGGCCAGTCGGCGACGTCCTCGCCGAGGAAGGTGAAGCGCTCGACGTGCGCGAGGTGCCGGACCAGGCCCAGCAGCGACGTGCCGGAGGGAACGCCGGGCGTCCGGACGGCGGGTTCCGGGACGTCCTGGGCTTTGGCGGCGACCGCGGCCCGCAGGTGGTCGAGGAAGCCGCGCAGCACGGCTTTTTCGGCCGGTCCGGTGCGCGGGGGCGGGGTGTCCCGACGGCGGGTCCGGGGCATGGTGGGTCCTTTCGGCGGGAGGTTGTGGGTCCGGCTCCGCAGGGGGACCGCGGCTGCCGGGTCCTGGTTCACCGCGACGGTCCGGTCGTCATGGCCCCCACCCTGACCCGGCACCGGCCGGATCGGCACGCTTTCTTGCGGTTCCGGCAAGATGGCCGCATGGACGGCGACTTCGACGACGTGCTGCAGGCGGTCGGTCCCCGGCTGCGGGCCCTGCGCCGGCGCCGCGGGATGACCCTGGCGGAGGTCGCCGCGGCCACCGGGGTGTCCGAAAGCACGCTGTCACGGCTGGAAAGCGGGCAGCGGCGGGCCTCCCTGGAGCTGCTGCTGCCGCTGGCGCGCGCCTACGACGTCCCGCTCGACGACCTCGTCGGCGCACCCCGTACCGGAGACCCGCGCGTCCACCTGACGCCGGTCCACCGCCACGGCATGACGTTCGTGCCGCTGTCCCGGCGGCCGGGCGGCGTGCAGGCGTACAAGATGATCATTCCCGGCACCGGCACCGGCACGCCGCCCGTTCCGGAGCACCAGACCCACGAAGGCCACGAATGGCTCTACGTGCTCCACGGGAACCTGCGGCTGGTCCTCGGGGAGCACGACCTGGTGCTGCCCGCGGGCGAGGCGGCGGAATTCGGCACGACGATCCCGCACTGGCTCGGCAGCGCCGACGGGAAGGCGGTCGAGCTGCTGATCCTGTTCGGCAGGCAGGGGGAACGCGCGCACCTGCGTACACGGGCGCGGTGAGCAGGCCCGCTGCGGCCGCCGAGCCCTACCGGCTGCTGCCGTGGGTCGCGCTGGTGGACGCGCTCGACGACCACGGGCTGCTCGTCGAGGCCGACTGCCACCCCGCTCGTGCCGGCCGCCCGCGGCGAGGACGTCGCTGCCCTCGCCGCGGGGGCCGGTTTCGTCGCCGAGGTGCTCGTGCCTGCCCGTGCGGTCAGCGGCAGAACGCCGCGTCCACTGTGGACACGACGGCCTGCGCCGCCCGGTCGGGGTCGCCGAAGGTGCCGGGGAGCGCCGTCACCGCCAAGGCCACCGAGCGGCCGTCCTCGGTGGCCCCGCCGCGCGTCTCGAACCCGTGGATGTCGCCGCCGTGGCCCCAGTACTCGCCGCCGCAGCTCAACGGGACGCGGAACAGGCCGAGGCCGTAGCGCCAGCCCGGCATCAGCGGCGCTTCGACGGTCTTGCGCATCTCGGCCAGCTGCGCGGGCGGCAGGAGCGTGCCGTCCAGCAGCGCGCGGGAGAACCGGGCCAGGTCACCCGGGGTCGAGATCAGCTGGCCCGCCGCCCAGCCCCACGACGGGTCCAGCTCGGTCACGTCGATCACCTGACCGCCCGAGCGCGCGTACCCCTGCGGGTGCGGGCCCCGGATCCCCTCGTCGCCGACCTGCGGCCAGTACGTGTCGCGCAGGGCCGCCTTCCGGATCACGCGCGCGGTGACCTGCTCCGCCACCGGCCGGCCGGTCACCCGCTCGATCAGCAGCCCCGCCAGGACGTAGTTCGTGTTGCTGTACTCCCACTTCGTCCCGGGGGCGAACTTCGGCGGGTGGGCCAGCGCGACGGCGAGCAGCTCGTGCGGCTCGAAGTACCGGTGCCGCAGCTTCGCGATGTCCTCCAGCCCGAGGTACTCGGTGTAGTTCGGCAGCCCGCTGGTGTGCTGCAGCAGCTGGCGGACGGTGATCGCCGAGCCGCCGGGCACCAGGCCGGGCAGGTACCGCTCGATCGGCGCGTCCAGCGCCACCTTGCCCTCGGCGACCAGCTGCAGGACGACGACCGCGGTGAACGTCTTCGTGTTGCTGCCCGCCCGGACCTGCCCGTCGGCCGGGACCGGGACCCGGCTGCCGAGCCGCGCGGAGCCCGCGACCAGCGACTCCGTGCGGCCGCCGCGCGTCACCGACGCGAGCACGGCCGGGAACGGGCCGACCAGCGCGTCGAGCTGCTGCTGGAGGACGGCGTCCCGCGACGGCTTCGCTTCGGCCGCCGTGCCGGTCGCGCCCAGCAGCCCCGCCACGGTCAAGATCGCCACGACTTTCCGCATCTTCCCTGCTCCTTCGTCACCGGAATCGGACATCGCCCACGATGCCGGGAACCGCCGCGAAGATCAGGAGTGCACACCACCGAAGCCGGGGTAGCGCCAGCGCTACCCCGCACCTCGCGTGACTGGACCCGTAACTCGCGTGATCGAAGCCGTAACTCGCGTGATGGGAAGCGGAACTCACGTGATTGAAGCCGTTACGGCTCTGGTCACGCGAGTTCCGTCTCTGGTCACGCGAGTTACGGCTCTGCTCACGTGGGTTACGGCCGGCGCAGGATCGGCAGGGACGACGTCAGGGCTCCGGTGGCCACGCCGGCGCCGACTCCGGCCCAGGCCAGGGGGCCGAGCGGGGTGCAGCCGAAGAACTGGCTGACGCCCGGCGTCTGCACGATCGCCGCCAATGCCAGGGCCGAGCCGACCGCCGTCCCGACGACCAGGGGGCTGCGGCGGCGGCCGCGCAGGGTCTGGGCCAGCTGGGTGCCGACCAGGCCGCACAGGGCCATCGTGCTCGTGCGGCGCACCGTTCCCGGGGTGAACCGGCCGATCAGCCACGCCGTCGTCGCGCCGACGCCCGTCGTCACGCCGCGGCTGGTGATCGCGCGCGTCAGGCCCTCGCCGAGGCCGCCCGGGCCGGAACCGCCGCCGTCGTCGTCCGGGCGGGTGACCGCCACCGCCATCGCCGGGAAGAGGTCGGTCAGCAGGTTCACCAGCAGCAGCTGACGGGTGCCCAGCGGCGAATCGCCGGACAGCAGCGTGCCCAGCACCGAGAAGCCGATCTCGCCCGCGTTGCCGCCGACCAGGATCACCACCGCGTCCGACACGCTCCGCCACAGCGCGCGGCCCTCAGCCACCGCCTCCAGCAGAACCGTCAGGTCGTCGTCGGTCAACGCGACGTCGGCGGCGGTGCGGGCGGCGGTCGACGCCCGGGCGCGCACGCCGATGCCGACGTCCGCGGCGCGGATGGCCGCCGCGTCGTTCGCGCCGTCGCCGACCATCGCCGTCACCCGGCCCGCCTCGCGCAGCGCCTCCACGACCTGCAGCTTCTGCTCCGGCGCGACGCGGGCGATCACCCCGGCGCCGTCGAGCAGCCGGGCCCGGCCGGCGCGGTCCAGCGCCGCCAGCTCCTCGCCGGTGACGACCGGGGCGTCGGACGGCCAGCCGAGCGACGTCGCGATGGCCCGCGCGGTGTTCGGGTGGTCGCCGGTGAGCATCACCGGCGCCACACCGGCCGCGCGCAGCCCGCCGATCAGCAGCCCGGCCGTCGGCCGCAGCGTGTCGGCGAGCCCGAGGAAGCCGAGGAACTCCAGGTCCGCCAGCACCTGGGCGTCGTCGCCCTCGAGCGACGGCCCGGCCGGCCGGGACGCCACCGCCAGGACACGCAACCCGTTGTCCGCCAACGCTTCCGCGGCCAGCGCCAGCCCGCCCGCGCCGGCGCAGGCGGGCAGGACGATCTCCGGGGCGCCCTTGACGACCAGCGTCACTTCGCCGTCCTCGTCCCGGCCGACGGTCGCCGAGTAACCCCGGCTCGCCTCGAAGGGTTGCCCGGCGAGTTCGGTCCAGCCCTCGTCCGGGCCGGCGGCCGCCAGCACGGCGTGGTCGGTGGCGTGGGCACGCACGTGGGGGTCGTCGAGCGTGCCGGGGCACGCCCGGGCGGCGGCGCGCAGCACGACGTCGCCGGGTTCCGGCTCGCGCGCCCGCCCGTCGGGCCCGGTCGTGGTGACCACGCGCAGCCGGTTCTCCGTCAGCGTGCCCGTCTTGTCGAAGCACACGACGTCCAGGCGGCCCAGGGCTTCCAGCGCCCGCGGCGCGCGGACCAGGATGCCCCGCGCGGACAGCCGGCGGGCGGCCGCGCGCTGGGCCACGGTGGCCACCAGCGGCAGACCCTCGGGGACCGCGGCGACGGCGATCGCCACGCCGCCGGCCAGCGCCCGGCGCAGCGGGCGGCCCCGGACCGCGGACAGGCCGGTGACGAGCGCGCCGCCGAGCATCGTCAGCGGCAGGGCGCGGCGGGTCAGGTCCTGCAGCCGCGCCTGGATGCCCACCGCGGCGCCGGTGCGGGTGGCCAGCTCGACGGCCCGGCCGGCCACGGTTTCCGTGCCGACCGCCACGACCACCGCCGTGCCTTCCCCGCTGACCACCGTGGTGCCGGCGAAGACGAGGCAGCTGCGTTCGGCCATCGGCGCGCCCGGCACCGGGTCGAGCTGCTTGGCGACCGGGAGCGACTCGCCGGTCAGCGCGGATTCGTCCGCTTCGAGGTCGTTGGCGGTCAGCAGCCGGGCGTCGGCCGGGACGACGTCGCCGACCCGCAGCTCGATCCGGTCGCCGGGCCGCAGCGCCCGCGCGTCGACGACCCGGCCGCCTTCCCGGCGTGCCCGCGGCCGTTCGCCGTCCTGCAGCTTCGCCAGCGCCCGGCGGCCGCGGAACTGCTGGGCGCCGCCGACGACGGCGTTCAGACCCATCGCGGCGGCCACCAGCAGCGCGTCCACCGGTGAGCCGACCACCGCGGACGCGACCGCGCCCAGGGCCAGCACCGGGGTGAGCGGGTCGTTCAGCTCGGCGACGACGTCGGCGGCGAAGCCCGCCCCGAACCGCACCGGCGCCGCGGCCGGGTGCCGGGCCACCGCGCCGGCCACCGCCCGCACCCGCCGGGTCGTCAGCTCCCGCTGCGTCGGCTCGGTTTCCGCGGCGGCGAGCCGGTGCAGGACCTCTTCGCCGGTCAGCTCGTGCCAGGCGATCCGGGGGCGGCCGGCCGGTGGCCGGGCCGCGGCCACCCGCACCGCGGCGAGCGTGCCCATCGCCAGCCCGGTCAGGCCGCCGGCCAGCACCGGGTCGAGCCGGGGCACGAGCGGCACCAGCGCCCGGCGGCGGGACATCAGCAGCAGGCCGCCGAGCAGGCCGCCCGCGGTGGCCACCCGGGTGGCTCGCTTGCTGTTGACCCGCGCCGCGCCCGCCGCCCGCAGGATCCGCCACACGCCCGGCAGCCCCGTCGGGACGATCAGGTCGGCGCCCCACAGCACCGGCGCGCCGCGGTCGGCGAGGGCGACGCAGAGGTCACCGGCCAGCAGGCCCGCGACCTCGTCGCAGTTCGGCGTACACCGGCCGGGCGGCCGCCCGACGGTGAGCACGACCCCGCCTTCGTCCTGCAGCCGCGTCACCAGCCCGAAGAACGACTCCTCGGCGACGTCGTCGGCGAGCGCGGCGAACTCGCCGAGCCGGTCGCGCACGTCGTCGCCGGTGATGACCACGCGCGCCTCGGCCCGGCGGGCCGCGTCCAGCACGGCTTCGGCGTGCGGGTCGAGGCCGTCCGCCCCGTGCAGCGCGTCGGCGTGCAGCACCACGGTGTCCACTGTGTCCAGTGCCTTGACCCGGTCCGGGTCGCGGACGAGCACGCCTTCGCGCGCGAACGCCGTGCCCATCGCCGTGTGGAACGCGGTGCCGGCGTACCGGGCGGGCAGCGGGGACGCCGCGAGGAACGCTTCGGCGGCTTGCCGCGGGTTGCGGCGCACCACCAGGTCGGCGAGCGCGGCGAGCAGGCCGCGCCGACGGCGTTGCGGGCGTAGTCCTCCATCGGGACCCGGACCCGGCGCCGCGGCGGTGTCACGCCGAGGCTGGGCCGCTCCGGCGAACAGAGGTCGTCGTGCGCGGCGTCGAACGCGGTGAGGCGGGCGATCGCTTCGGTGAGCTGCCCGGTGCGCAGGACGGCGTCCAGCGCCAGTTCGAGGGGGTCCTGGCTCAGCCCCCGCACCGCGGCGGAGACGCCCGAGCGCACGAGTTCGGCCGTGTACCAGCCGAACCGCTCGTCCAGTGCCGCGCGGACGGCGGGGTGTTCCCGCGCCGCGGAGGCGACCGCGCGCACGGTTTCGTGCAGCCGCCGGGAGCGCGTGGCGCGGGTGCCGACCGAAACGGCCAGGCCGGCGACGTCCATCGCCAGCGCGAAAGCCGCGGTCCGCACGCCGTAGGTGTCGCCGGGGTGGGCGGGGGCGGAGTCGCCGGGCTCGGCCGGGGTCAGCCCGTGCCGCCCGCAGCCGTCGGCGACCCAGGCGAGGACCCGCCCGGCCGCGGCCTCTTCGGCGAGGTGGAGGACCACGCTGCCGAGCCCGCCGTCCCAGTAGGCGCCGGCGACGTCGGCGTGGCCGGCCAGCGCGGCGGCGAGCGCGGCGCCGTCCGGGCGGCCGGCGTCCTCGGCGGGCCGCAGCGGGACGTGCAGCCGCCGTCCGGCCAGCCAGACGGCGCTGCGAGGCCCGGCGGCGTTGCGGACGACCCGCGTGGCGCGCACGGCGGTGCGGCTGCCGGTCCGGGTCGCGTCCGCCGCGGTCCCGGCCGCGCCCGCGGCCAGTTCCCCGGCGAGCGGGGCGACCGCCGAAACCGCCTTCTTCGCCTGCCGCGTCGCGAGGACCGGCCCGGCCAGTGCGAGCACCGCCCCGGCCTTGGCCACCGCGAACAATCCTCCGAGCACAGAACCTCCACCTGCCGGCCGTTCATCCCGGCGTTCCCCGGCGGCCGGCGGTCAAACCCCGCACCGCCCGATCGCGCGACAGCGCTTGCCTTGCCGTCCGCGTCAACGTTTAGCGTCGGCGCGTGAAGTTCGGGATCAGTTACAGCACCCCCTTTTTCGGCGCGGACCCGGAAGTGGTCGCCGGGTTCGCCCGCGACGCGGAGGAGTGCGGGTTCGAGTCGTTGTACGTGCCGGAGCACGTCGCCCTGTACCCGGGCGCGAAGATCGGCCCGGTGGAGCTGCCGCCGTCGCTGCCCTACCCCGACCCGTTGGAGTGCCTGACCTTCGTCGCCGCCGTCACGCACCGCATCCTGCTCGGCACCGGGGTCCTGCTGCTGCCCTACCACCACCCGGTCGTGCTGGCGAAGCGGCTCGCGACGGTCGACGTGCTCTCCGGCGGCCGGATGCGGCTGCTCACGGTCGGCGTCGGCGCCCTGCCCGGCGAGGCCCGTGCGGCCGGGGTCGATTTCGCCACCCGCGGCCGCCGGACGGACGAGGCGATCGACGTCCTGCGCCTGCTGTGGGCGGGCGGCGACGAAGGGGCAGGCTACGACGGCGAGTTCTTCTCCTTCGAGAACATCTGCAGCTTCCCGAAACCGGTGGGCGTGCGCGAGCTGCCGATCCACGTCGGCGGCTCGAGCGCGGCCGCGGCCCGGCGGGCGGGCCGGCGCGGGACCGGCTACTTCCCCGGCGGCCGGCTGACGGCCGACGAGCGGCGCCGCCAGTTCGCCCTCGCCAGGACGGCGGCGGCGGAGGCGGGCCGCGACCCGGACAGCTTGGAACACACCCGATGGGCGACGCTCGACATGTCCACAGAGGACGTCGAGGAACTCGCCCGGCAGGGGGTGACCCGCGTCGTCGTGACCCCCGGCACCGCGGAACCCGGGCGGCGGCGGGAGGAGATGGCGGCCTTCGCCGCGCGGTTCGGCCTCAGCTGACGTCGTCCACAAGGGACTCGATGCCCGGCGGCAGGGCGGCGTCCGCCACGAACCCGGCGATCGCCGAACGCAGGGCGCGCACGGCCCGGGTGGGTTCCACGTCGGCGCGGTGGGCGAGCTGGACCACGCGCGTCATCCCCGCGTCGGGGGTGAACCGGGTCATCCGGAACCGGCGGCCGGCCACGGTGCTCGGCACCACGGCCGCGCCGACGCCCGCGTGCACCAGTTCCAGCACCGCGTCCATCTCGCCGCCCTCGATCGCGAACGACGGTTCGAACCCGGCGGCCCGGCAGGCGTCGACCGTCGCTTCCCGGACGTCGTAGCCGCGGCGGAACATCACCAGCGGAACGTCGGCCAGTTCGCCGATGCCGACGCGGTCACCCGCGACCGGCGCGTCCGGGGCGGCGATCAGCACCAGCTCTTCGAGCAGCAGCGGGGTCGCCGCCAGGCCGGCGTCGGCGTTCGTCCGGGCGCCCGCCAGCAGCGCCAGGTCCAGCGCGCCTTCGGCCAGCCGCTGCCGCAGATCGCCCGAGCCGCTTTCGTGCAGCTCCAGCCGGATGCCGGGGTACCGGCGGCGGAACGCCGCGAGCAGCGGGGGCAGCAGGCCGGTGCACAGGCTCGGCGGCGCGCCCAGCCGGACGCGGCCGCGGTCGAGCTCGTCCAGCTCCCGGATGGCCAGCCGGGCCGTCTCGGTGTCGGCGAGGATCCGCCGGGCGATCGGGAGCAGGGTCTCGCCGGCTTCGGTGAGGGTGACGTTGCCGCGGATCCGGTGGAAGAGCGCGGCACCGAGGTCGTGTTCGAGCGCGCGGATCTGCTGCGACAGCGACGGCTGGGCCACCCGCACCTGTTCGGCGGCGCGGGTGAAGTGCCGGTGCTCGGCGACGGCGACGAAGTAGGCGAGCTGGTGGATCTGCATAGCCACAGTCTATCGAGAGGAGAGTCATCATGTCTTTGACCTCTGGTCCGCGCGCTCCTACCGTCGATCGGGTGGTGACCACGCTCGCCCCGCACCGGCACTCCGCCGTCCGGCGCTTCTGGGCTTCGACGATCGGCAAGAAAGCCGTGATGGCGGTGAGTGGCCTGCTCCTGCTCGCGTTCGTGTTCGCGCACATGGTGGGCAACCTCAAGACGTTCCTCGGTGCCGACGAGCTCAACCACTACGCGGGCTGGCTGCGCACCATCGGCGAGCCGGTGCTGCGCCGCGAATGGTTCCTCTGGCTCCAGCGCGCGGTGCTGCTCGCCGCCCTGGTCCTGCACGTCACCGCGGCGGTGCAGCTGGCCCGGCGGGACCGCCGCGCGCGGCCGGTCCGGTACGCCCACCGGCCGCCGGCGCGCGCGAGCTTCGCGGTGCGCACCATGCGCTGGGGCGGGGCGACGCTCGCGGTGTTCGTCGTCTGGCACCTGCTCGACTTCACCGTCGGCGCGGTGAACCGCGACTTCGTCCCCGGCGACCCGTACCACAACCTGGTCGCGGACTTCCGGGTCTGGTGGGTGAACCTGATCTACCTGGTCGCCCTGGCCATGCTGGGCCTGCACATCCACCACGGCTTCGCCAGTGCCGCGCGCACGCTGGGTGTCACCCGCCCGCGGCGGGAACGGGCGATCAAGATCTTCGGCAGCACGACGGCGGCCGTGGTCGCGGGCGGGTACGCGCTCGTCCCGATCGCCGTCATGACGGGACTGGTGCACTGACATGGACGGCTACCGCGCCGGCGACCCGATCGCCGACACCAAGGCACCGGCGGTGCCGCTGGAAGACCGCTGGGACGAACGGAAGTTCGCCGCGAACCTGGTGAACCCGGCGAACCGGCGGCGGCACCGGGTGATCGTCGTGGGCACCGGGCTGGCCGGCGGCTCGGCCGGGGCCACCCTGGCCGAGCAGGGCTACCACGTCGTGCAGTTCTGCTTCCAGGACTCGCCGCGGCGCGCGCACTCGGTCGCGGCCCAGGGCGGCATCAACGCGGCGAAGAACTACCGCAACGACGGCGACTCGGTGTACCGGCTCTTCCACGACACGGTCAAGGGCGGCGACTTCCGGGCGCGGGAGTCCAATGTGTACCGGCTGGCCCAGGTCTCGGCGCAGATCATCGACCAGGCCGTGGCCCAGGGCGTGCCGTTCGCCCGCGAATACGGCGGCCTGCTCGACACCCGGTCCTTCGGCGGCGTGCAGGTGCAGCGCACGTTCTACGCCCGCGGCCAGACGGGGCAGCAGCTGCTGATCGGCGCCTACCAGGCGCTGTCGAGGCAGATCGACGCCGGGAACGTCGAGCTGCACGCCCGCACGGAGCTGCTCGACCTGGTCGTCGCCGACGGCCGGGCCCGCGGCATCGTCGCGCGCGACCTGGTCACCGGCGAGATCACCACGCACCTCGCGGACGCCGTCGTGCTCGCGACCGGCGGCTACGGCAACGTCTTCTACCTCTCGACGAACGCGAAGGGCTCCAACGCCACCGCGATCTGGCGCGCGCACAAGCGCGGCGCCTACTTCGCGAACCCGTGCTTCACCCAGATCCACCCGACGTGCATCCCGCGCTCGGGCGAGCACCAGTCGAAGCTGACGCTGATGAGCGAGTCGCTGCGCAACGACGGCCGCATCTGGGTCCCGAAGCGCCAGGGCGATCCCCGGCCGCCGGGGGAGATCCCCGAGGACGAGCGCGACTACTACCTCGAGCGCCGGTACCCGAGCTTCGGCAACCTCGTGCCGCGGGACATCGCTTCCCGGGCGGCGAAGAACGTGTGCGACGCCGGGTTCGGCGTCGGCCCCGGCGGTCTGGGCGTCTACCTCGACTTCGCGGACGCCATCGCGCGCCTGGGCCGTCCGGCGGTCGAAGCCCGCTACGGCAACCTCTTCGACATGTACCAGCGCATCACCGCGGAAGACCCGTACGCGGTGCCGATGCGGATCTACCCGGCCATCCACTACACCATGGGCGGGCTGTGGGTGGACTACGACCTGCAGAGCACGATCCCCGGCCTGTTCGTCATCGGCGAAGCGAACTTCTCCGACCACGGCGCCAACCGGCTCGGCGCGTCGGCGCTGATGCAGGGCCTCGCCGACGGCTACTTCGTGCTGCCCACGACGGTCAACGACTACCTCGGCAGCACGCGGCTCGGCGACGTCTCCGCGGCCGACGTCCACCTCGTGGAGACCGAGGTGCGCGACCGGATTTCCCGGCTGCTGGCGGTGCGCGGCACGCGCTCGGTCGACTCGTTCCACCGCGAGCTGGGCCTGCTGATGTGGGACCACTGCGGGATGTCCCGCACGCGCGAAGGCCTGCGCAAGGCCCTCGACCGGGTGCCCGAGCTGCGCGCGGAGTTCTGGCGGGACGTCCGGATCCCCGGCGGGGGCGCGGAGTTCAACCAGGAGCTGGAGAAGGCCCACCGCGTCGCCGACTTCCTGGAGCTGGCCGAGCTGATGCTCGTCGACGCGCTCGCCCGCGAGGAATCGTGCGGCGGACACTTCCGCGAGGAACACCGGACCGCCGAAGGCGAAGCCTTGCGCGACGACGAAAACTTCGCGTACGTCGCCGCGTGGGAGTACGGCCCGGAGCCGGTGCTGCACCGCGAAGAACTGGTATTCGAGCACGTCCACCCGACCCAGCGGAGCTACACATGAACCTCACCGTCCGCGTCTGGCGGCAGGCGGGACCGGCCGCCGAAGGCCGGCTGGTCACCTACCCGGTCGAGGGCATCAGCCCCGACATGTCGTTCCTCGAGATGCTGGACGTGCTGAACCAGCGGCTGATCGAGGCCGGCGACGAGCCGGTGGCGTTCGACCACGACTGCCGCGAGGGCATCTGCGGGTCGTGCGGGGTGGTGATCAACGGCCGGGCCCACGGCCCCGAGCGCACGACGTCGTGCCAGCTGCACATGCGCGCCTTCGCCGACGGCGACGTCATCGACGTGGAACCCTGGCGCGCCCGGGGTTTCCCGATCGTCAAGGACCTGGTGGTCGACCGGTCGGCGCTGGACCGGATCGTCCAGGCGGGCGGCTACGTGTCGGCCCCGGCGGGCAGCGCCCCGGACGCGCACGCGACCCCGGTCCCCAAGCCGGACGCGGACCTGGCGTTCGACAACGCGACGTGCATCGGCTGCGGCGCCTGCGTGGCGGCGTGCCCGAACGGCTCGGCCACCCTCTTCACGGCGGCGAAGGTGACCCACCTGAGCCTGCTGCCCCAGGGCGCCCCGGAACGCGCGAGCCGCGTCCTCGACATGGTGGACGCGATGGACGCCGAGGGCTTCGGTGGCTGCACGAACACGGGGGAGTGCGTGGCGTCGTGCCCGAAGGGGATCCCGTTCACGAGCATCGCGACCCTCAACCGCGAGTTCCTCGCCGCCACCCGCGGCGGCCGCGGCTAAGCTTCCCCGCGGTACGGACTCGGGGAGTGTGCATGGCCAAGCAGGTGCCGGACGGGTTCCCGTTCGCCGACCGGGTCGCGCAGGTGTACGACGGCGACCGGTTCGCCGGGCATCTGCTCGTCACGGTGCCGGAGCTCGTCCGGACTCGCCGGAACCGCGGAATCACCTACGTGGACATGGACTTCGCCCGCCCGGACCCTGAAGAGCCGGACGGCCTGCGGTACGAGGACCGTGCGGACCCGGGGACGGAGAGCGCACGGCAGGAACTCGAAGCGGGCGAGCTCGACTGGTACGGCGAGAAGTTCACCTTGCGCTGGCTGGCCCCCGAGCCGGCGGCTCGAGTGCGGCGCGAGCTGTTCGGCCGGTCCGGCTGAGGCCGGTCACGAACTCGGCCGCAGTTCGGCGTGATGCGGAGGTCGCCATCGGGCTGAGCGGCACCTGCTTCCACCAGCACCACCGCCGGCCGGTCAAAACCCCGGCAGCAGCTTCGCGAACCGCCGCCGCCCCCGCGGGGTGATCCGCAACTCGCGGTCCTCCACCCCCCGCTTGACCAGCCCCTCGGCCAGGAACGCCGCCAGGACCTCGTGGCCCAGGACGCCGCCGAGGTGGGGGACGCGGTGGGTGCGGTCCAGGCACGCCGTGGCCGGGCGGCGGCGGCCCGGGGACACCTCCGCCGGGGTCACACCCAGGTCCCGGAACGCCGACAGGTCGTCGCCCAGGTCCACCTCCGGGGCGGAGCCGTCCGGGGGCCGCAGGGCTCCGCGCGACACCAGCAGCGCGAACACCGCCACGCCGAGGCGTCCGGCCGCGTGGTCGTAACACGTGTGGGCGATGTCCGCGCCCGATGCGGCGCGGTCCGGTGGCGTTATGCCGTCCTTGCCCGCGTAGTGCGCGAGCGCGGTCAGCACGCCCAGCAGGTCCTCGCGGCCGACGCGGTACACCGCGTGCCGTCCGGTGTGTTCGACCGTCACGAGCCCCGCCGCCCGCAGGCGGGCCAGGTGGTTGCCCAGGCGGGGTGCGGTGACGCCGAGTGCGTCCGCCAGCTGCACCATCGTGTGCGGGCCTTCGGCCGCCAGCACCTGCAGGGCCGTCAGCCGTACCGGGTCGGCCAGCTCGCGCGTCAGCTCGACGATCGCGCCCTGGACCGCGTTGCCCGCATCGACCAGCCCGCCCATCACGTTCCCTTCCGACGGCACCCGCGCGCGATCCTAACACGCTTCACGATGTCGTGAATGGTCGTTGCGCGCTGCGAAACCGCCCAGCTACCATTCACGTCTTCGTGAAGGGTGGATGCATGAGAAGCCTCCTCTGGGGCCGCGGGGTTTCCGCGCTCGGCGACGGTCTCTGGTTCACGATCTGGGCGCTGTACCTCACCCGGATCGCCGGGCTCCCGCCGGTCACGGTCGGCGCGGGACTGGCCGTGGCGAGCGCCGTCGGCATGGTCGCCGCGGTGCCGCTGGGCGCGTTCGCCGACCGGGCGGGCGCGCGGGCGGTGCTCGTCGTGCTGACGCTCGTGCGGGCGGTCGCGATGGCGGGGTACCTCGCGGTCGGCGGCACCTGGTCCTTCCTCGCCGTGACCGTGCCGTTCACCGCCTTGGCGACCGGCGGCACGGCGGTGCGGACGGCGCTGATCACCGGCCTGGTCGCCGAGCCCGCCCAGCGGGTGCGAGCGCTGGCGCAGCAACGGGTCGCCCAGCACGTCGGGTACGCCGCCGGCGCCGGGCTGGGTGCGTTGGTGCTGACCGCCGACACGCGGTGGGCGTACACCGTGGCCATCGCCGGCAACGCCGTCAGCTTCCTGGTGCTCGCCGGCGCGACCCTGCTGGTGCCCGCGCCCACGCGCACGCCGGGAACCGCGGAGCGGCCGGCGACCCGGGTGGTGCTCGGCGACCGGCCCTACCTGTGCGTCACCGCGGCCACGGCCGTGCTTTCCCTGTGCTGGGCCATGTTGTCGACCGGGCTGCCGCTGTGGCTGTCGGGCCGGACCCACCTCCCGCTGGGGCTGGGCGGGGTCGTGGTCGTCATCAGCTCGGTGGGGATCGCGGTGTTCCAGGTCCCGTTCGCGCGGTTCGCGCGCACCGCGGGCCAGGCCGCCAGGACGGCGGTGGTGTCCGGCGGGGTGCTGGCGGCCAGCTGCGTGCTGCTCGCCACGACGTCCGGCGGGTCGGGGACGGCCGCCGTCGCGGTGGTGGGGCTGGCCGCGCTGCTGCACGTCGCCGGGGAGCTGGGGTACGTGGCCGCGAACTGGGGCCTTTCCGTGCGGCTCATGCGCGAAGACGCCAAAGGCGCCTACCAAGGCGCGACCGAGGCCGCCACGGCCACCGTGCAGATGGTCGGGCCCGGGGTGTTCACCCTCGCGATCGGCGGCCTCGGCGGCGCGGGGTGGCTGGTGGTCGCCGTGGTGTTCCTCGCGGCCGTCGCGCCCGTGCCCGCGCTGACCCGCTGGGCGATCCGGACGCGGCAGCCTGCCGAACCCGCGCCCGCGCGCTGAGCGACGCACGTCACCCCGCGGTCCGGAACACCAGCGGGGGCAGGACGTTGTACAGGGTGTCGGTACGGCGGTGCCCCCGGGCCTCACCCCTTGCCTTCACGGAATACCGGTAACGCAGGAGCCGTGTTGAGCCTTCCGCCGCGAGGCGGCCCCCGTACCGGCCTCAAGCTCCCGTCTCCGCTCGCAGGTCGACCCCCCTCGGACCTCCGCTGAGCGGAGGCGGGCCTCAACTCCCGTCCTCCCGGGACTTTCCCCGCTCCCACAACAACAGCACGGCCGTCACGAGGGCGTAGCCGAACAGGAAGTCCTCGACCGGGATGTCCCACGGGAACCGCCAGCCGGTGATGCCGTCCGGGGCGTACCGGACGACCGGTGCCGAAAGCTTCGTGAGCCAGCCGTCCACCGGGATCTGGAACGCGACGACGATCGCCGTGGTGATCCAGTACGCCGGGCGCCGGAACAGCCCGGTGCGCAGCACCAGCAGCTCCGCCGCCACCACGACGAGCACGGCGGCGACGGCCGGAACCGTGTAACCCCACGGCATCAGCGCCGCACCCGCCGCAGGAACCGCCCGGTCAGCTCGACGCCTTCGTAGGTCAGCACCCCGCACACCGGGATGACGGCGAAGAAGAGGACTTCCTCGAGCGGGATCCCGAACGGGACGCGCAACCCGGTGACGAACGCCGGGTCGAAGTGCCAGGCGCCGGCGGCGATCGCCAGTGCGTCCCAGATCAGGAACACCAGCGCCACCGGCAGCACCGCGCGCACCAGCCGGCCCGGCCTGCGGTACACCCGGGCGCCGGCGAGCTCGATCGGCAGGGTCACCAGCACGCACGCGCCGAGGACGAGCAGGTATTCCGCGCGGCCCACGTCAGCGCGTTCCGGGACGCCGGGGACCGCGTGGTTCGTGAGGCACACCGGGATTCTGCCCGGCACCGCCGGTTTCCGCAGCCGGACCCCCGCGCCGGGGCGTTGGCCGACCCGGGCCGCCGGGCGAAATCACCGCTGTACGGCCGCCATCAGCGGGTGCCAGCGCGTCGCGTCGAAGATCAGGCTGATGGCCTCGATCTTCCCGTCGCGCAACCGGAAGTGCTCGGCGGTGTGCTGCACGCCGACCGGAGTGGCGGTGTGCACGTCGTAGACCAGCGTGGCCTCCGTTTCGCCGTAGAGCTCGCTGATCATGTCCACCCCGGTGACGATCCCGACGAACCCCGCGAGCCCGTCGAGGTGGCTGCGGGCGTCGGTGGATTCGATCAGCGGGCTGCGGAAGGTGAACGTGCCGGCCAGCTGCGCGGCCGCGGCGGTGACGTCGCCGCCGAAGCGGGCGCGGTGGTAGGCCTGCACGGTGTCTCTGGTCGCGGTGGTCATCGGTCCTCCAGGTGGCGGGTGAGGTGGTACTGGTTCTCGGCCAGCCGCAGGCACAGGTGCCGCAGCTGGGTGGTTTCGGCCGCGGTGAACCCGCGGAAGAGGGCGGCCATGGCCCGTTGCGAAGGCGCGCGGAATTCCTCGAGCCAGGTCCGGCCGTCCGGGGTGATCCGGACCTGCACCGACCGCCGGTCGCGCGGGTCGGGGACGCGCTCGGCGAACCCGGCGCGTTCGAGGGTGTCGACCAGGCCGGTCACGTTGCGCGAGCTGACCCCCGCGGAGGCCGCGAGGTCCTTGATGTTCGAACTGCCGGTGTGGAGCCGGATCAGGATGTCGAGGGCGCCGGGGCTCAGGCCGCGGCTGCCGGTGCCGCGGGACCGCAGCGCCTCGAGGCTCCGCGCGGCCGTGCGGACGGCGGCCGCCGCCTCCAGCACGCCGGTGTCCTCGCCGGGGGCGAACCCGGACAGGGCGCCGCGGACCTCGGGGGAGTAGAGCAGGCCGTCCGGGTCGCGGGCGAGATTGGGTACGTCATTCATAGCGAAGCAATACTTTAGTACGTGCTTCCGCATCTCTGTCAACGGCCTGTCCGCTCGCAGGCGTTAACCAGGGTTTCGCCGGGCGTTAGCCTCGGCCCCGGGACAGGTTCGCTCTTCGCCGCCCATACTGACCCGGCTCGCCACCACGACACCCCCGGAGTCCCCATGACGGACGTCAACCGACGACGTTTTCTGCAGCTGGCCGGCGGTACCGCCGCCCTTTCCGCGCTGTCCACCAGCATCGCCCGCGCGGCGGAGATCCCCGCGTTCCACCGGACCGGGACGCTGCGGGACGTCGAGCACATCGTGGTGCTGATGCAGGAAAACCGGTCGTTCGACCACTACTTCGGCACGCTGCGCGGGGTCCGCGGCTTCGGCGACCCGCGGCCGGTGACGCGGGTCGACGGCAAGTCCGTCTGGGCGCAGTCCGACGGCAAGCGCGACATCCTGCCCTTCCGCCCCGAAGCGGACAACCTGGGCCTGCAGTTCATCCAGGACCTCCCGCACGGCTGGAACGACACGCACGCGGCCTGGAACGGCGGCAAGTACGACAAGTGGGTGCCCGCCAAGGGCTCGACCACGATGGCGTACCTGACCCGCGAGGACATCCCGTTCCACTACGCCCTCGCCGACTCGTTCACCATCTGCGACGCCTACCACTGCTCGTTCATGGGCTCGACCGACCCGAACCGCTACTACATGTGGACCGGGTACACCGGCAACGACGGGCGGGGCGGCGGCCCGGTCCTCGGCAACGACGAAAAGGGCTACTCCTGGACGACCTACCCCGAGCGCCTCGAGCAGGCCGGCGTGTCGTGGAAGATCTACCAGGACATCGGCGACGGCCTCGACGCCGCCGGCGGCTGGGGCTGGATCGAAGACGCCTACCGCGGCAACTACGGCGACAACTCATTGCTGTACTTCGACTCCTACCGCAACGCCAAACCCGGCGACGCGCTCTACGAGAAGGCCCGCACCGGCACGAACGCCAAGGCGGGCGAGGGCTACTTCGACCGGCTGCGCGCCGACGTCAAGGCCGGGAAGCTGCCGCAGGTCTCGTGGATCACCGCGCCGGAGGCGTTCTGCGAACACCCGAACTGGCCGGTGAACTACGGCGCCTGGTACATCGCGCAGGTCCTCGACGCGCTCACCGCGAACCCGGAGGTGTGGAGCAAGACGGCGCTGTTCATCACCTACGACGAGAACGACGGCTTCTTCGACCACGTCGTCCCGCCGTACGCGGCGGCTGGTCAGTCCACTGTGGATACCGCGGGGGAGATCTTCGCCGGGTCGGCCGCGAACCCGGCCGGCCCGTACGGGCTCGGCCAGCGCGTGCCGATGCTCGTGGTCTCGCCGTGGAGCAAGGGCGGCTACGTCTGCTCGGAGACGTTCGACCACACCTCGATCATCCGGTTCATCGAGCGGCGGTTCGGCGTGCACGAGCCGAACATCACCGCCTGGCGCCGATCGGTGTGCGGCGACCTGACCTCGGCCTTCGACTTCGCCCGCACCGATGCGCGGGTGCCCGCCTTGCCGGACACCGCCGGCTACGAGCCGCCGGACCGCGAGCGGCACCCGGACTACGTGCCGGCGGTCCCGGCGCACGCCGTGCTGCCGAAGCAGGAACGCGGGCTGCGGCCCGCGCGGGCGCTGCCGTACGACCTGGCGGTCGACGCCCAGGTCGGCACGGCCTTGAACCTGACGTTCGGGAACCAGGGCCGCGCGGGCGCGACGTTCTACGTCACCTCTCCGGGTGGTGAACCGCGGACGTACACCACGGGCGCCGGGGCGTCGCTGGCCGCCGCGCTGCCCGTCTCCGGCGGGTACGACCACACGGTCCACGGGCCGAACGGGTTCGTCCGGCAGTTCCGCGGCGGCGCGGCGGCCGGCCCCGAGGTCAGCGCCCGGCCCGAGGGGCGCAGCGGGAACCTCGCGCTGGTCCTGACCAACAGCGGTGCCACGCCGGTGCGGGTCACGCTGACCGACGCGTACGGCCGCCGCTCGACGTCCCGGCTGCTGCGGCCGGGCGCGCGGGTGGTCGAAGTGGTGGACACGCGGCGCAGCGGCAACTGGTACGACGTCTCGATCGTTTCCGACCGCGACCCGCGGTTCCTGCGCCGCCTGGCGGGGCACGTCGAGACCGGGCGGCCGAGCACGAGCGACCCGAACACGCTCACGGACTGAAAGCTCGATCGGGCGCCTTTGTCACCCGGCCGTGGCTGCCGCCGTTGCGAGGCCCGGTTCCGGGTGGGAGCGTCGGGGAACCGACTGTTTTCCCACCACGGAACCAGGAGAGCGGATGACCACCACCGAAATGCCGGCCGTGCACGAGTGCACGGTCAGCGGCTGTTCCTACAACCACGACGGCTGCCACGCCTTCGCAATCACCGTCGGCGGCGGCAACGGGTCGGCGGACTGCGGCACGTTCGTCCCCCTGAACACGAAGGGCGGCTTGGACCGGGTAGTGGCCCAGGTGGGCGCGTGTTCCCGGACGGACTGCCGGCACAACTCGTCCCTGGAGTGCACGGCGGACAACATCAGGGTCGGTCCGGGCGACGGCGGCCATGCGGCGAACTGCCTGACGTACAGCAGGTAGGGGTTCGGCAGGGCTTTCCCCGCGGTGATCGGCGCCGCGGGGGAAGCTCTGGTGGCCGATGCGCGGCGGGATTCCGCCGCGGTGATCGGCGCCGCGGCGGAGTCCTGGTGGCCGGTGCACGGTGGGATCGGCCCGCGTGCGGGCGAAGCCGCCGGGCGAAGCGGGCCGCTGGCCGGTGCGCGGCGGCACTCTGCCGGGTGCGGCGGGCCCCAAGGCACCCGGCCACCGGGCTTGCCCCGCGGTGATCGGCGCCTCGGGGAGCTCCGGTGGCCGGTGCACGATCGGATCGGCCCGCGCGCGGGCGAAGCCGCCGGGCGAGGGGACCGTCGGCCGGTGAGCGGCGGGATTCTGCCGCGTGCGGCGGGCCCCAAGGCACCCGGCCACCGGGCTTGCCCCGCGGTGATCGGCGCCTCGGGGAGCTCCGGTGGCCGGTGCACGATCGGATCGGCCCGCGCGCGGGCGATCCAACGGGCGAACCGCCCGCCGTCCGGTCCAGGGGCGGTCTGCCGCGCGCGGCAGACCGCCGCGCAAACCGGCCAGTCGGCCGGTGCGGGGCGGGATTTCGCCGCGCTCGGGCGGGCTGCCAGACGAGGGCGGGCTGCCGTGCGCGGGCGGGCCGCCGGGCGAACCGGGCCGCCGGCCGGTCAGCCGGGTTCGGGTGCCGCCCCGAACTCCAGGGCCGTCCGGCCCTCCGCCACCTCCGTCGTCGCGCGCAGTGCCAAGCCGCAGGCGGCCGCCAGGCCGGCCAGCTCCGCCGCTGTCCGCTCGCGGCCGCCGAAGCACATCAGCATGAACAGGTCCATCGCCGTGCCCGCGGCCGCGCGGAGCGGCTCGATCACCACCACCGTGCCCTGCTCGCCGGCCGCCCGGCGGCAGGCGGTCAGGATGTGGCGGGCGTGGTCGTCGTCCCAGTCGTGGAGGATGTCGGACAGCACGTACGCGTCCGCGCCCGGCGGTAGCGGGTCGAAGAAGCTGCCGGGGACCGCCTTCGCCCGGTCGGCCAGTCCCTCGGCCGCGAACCGCTCCGCCGCCGCCGTGGCCGACGGCGCCAGGTCCAGCACCTCGCCGCGCACCGCCGGGTGCGCGCGCAGGATCTCCGCGAGCACGGCGCCGTCCCCGCCGCCGACGTCGACGATCCGGCCGAACCGGCCCCAGGCGAACCGGGCGGCGATCTGCGGCGCCTGCACCCGGAACCGCCAGTTCATCTGCGCGTCGAACGACCGCCGCAGCCGCGGGTCGGCGTCGAGGTCCGCCCAGAAGTCGCGCCCGTACCGGCGCACGTAGGCGGGGGTGCCGGTCGTGACCGTCTCCAGCAGATCGGCGAAGGCGAGTTCCGCGCGGCCGCCGGCGGAGCGGATGTCGAGCAGCCGCCGGGCACTTTCCGAGCGCAACTGGGCCCCCAGGTCCGTGGGCCGGTAGCGGCCGGACTCCGCGTCGAACGCGAAGACCCCGGCCGTGACGAGGTGGTCGAGCAGGCAGGCCAGCGCCGTCTCGGAGGCACCCGTCGCGGAAGCGAGCTCGGCGGCCGTCGCTTCCTCGTGGTCCGCGAGACCGAGCGTCGCCGCCACCCGGACGGCCATGGGCGTGGCCAGGTCGGCCAGCGCGAAGATCGGCTCCATCACTGGTTCAGCCTACGGTCATGGCATCATGACGTCGATCGGCAAACCGAACGAAAGAGCCGGCTGATGGACGCTTTACCGAACGACAGCCCCTCGATCCGTGACATGCTCGCGGAGAACCTGCGGGCGGCGCGGGCGGCGCGCGGGCTGTCGCTGTCGGAGCTGTCGCGGCGGTCGGGCATCGGCAAGGCGACGCTGTCGCAGCTGGAAGGCGGCACCGGCAACCCGACCATCGAGACGGTCTTCAGCCTCTCCCGGGTGCTGGAGGTGGCGATCTCCGACCTGCTCGACCACCGGCCGCGCGGCGGGCTGACCGTCGTGCGGGCGGCCGAGGTCGAAGTGCTCCGCGGCGAAGGCGTCGACCTGCGGCCGCTGCGCCGGATCGAGGCGGACAACAGCGTTTTCGAGGTCTACGACCAGCTCGTCCGCGGCGACGCGCCGCAGCACTCGCAGGGGCACGTCGGCGTCGAGCACACCATCGTGCAGACCGGCGCGCTGCGGGTCGAGGTCGCCGGCCGGACCGTGGACCTCGGGCCCGGCGACTACGTCGCCTTCGACGCCCGCGAGCCGCACAGCTACACCGCCCCCGACGGGCCCGTGCAGTCGGTGCTCCTGCTGCAGTACCGCGCGGGCGAACGGCTCGACGGCAGGCCGCACCCCGTCCTGCCGGATTGACACTCTCCTCGGCCGCGACCTATCGTTCGCTATACCGAACGCTGGAGGGTCGATGAACCGAACGCGGGTGGTGGTGATCGGCGCCGGCATCGTCGGCGCGGCGTGCGCCCGGGAGCTCGCCACGGCCGGCTTCGACGTCCTGGTCCTCGACCGCGGCCGCCCGGCCGGCGGCACCACGTCGCACGGCGAAGGCAATCTCCTGGTTTCCGACAAGGGCCCGGGTGCCGAGCTCGCGCTCGCGCAGCTGTCCGCCCGGCTGTGGCCGCGGCTGCTGGCCGAGATCGCCGACGATGACCCGCGCGCGGCCGCCGCGGCGGAGTTCGACCCGAAGGGTGGCATCGTCGTGGCCACCACCGAGGTCGGCGCCGGCGCGCTCCTCGCCTTCGCCGACGCCCAGTCCGGCGCGGGGGTGCGCACCGAGCGGCTGTCCGCGGCGGACGTCGCGGCCGCCGAACCGGCGCTGACCCGCGAGGTGACCGCGGCCGTCCGCTACCCGGAGGACGCCCAGGTTCAGCCGGCCGGCGCCGCGCTCGCGCTGCTCGGTTCGGCGCTGCGCCACGGCGCCCGCCTGCGCACCGAAGCCGAGGTGACGGGCGCCCGGGTCCGGAGCGGCCGCCTCACCGGGGTCCGCGTGGGCGGCGAGCTGGTCGAGGCGGACGTCGTGGTGAACGCGGCCGGACCGTGGTCGGGACCCGTGTCGGCCCGGCTGGGCGCGCCGATCGCCGTCCGGCCCCGCCGCGGCGAGGTCCTGGTGACCACGCCGATGCCGGGCGTGGTGCGGCACAAGGTGTACGACGCGGACTACGTCGGCGCGGTCGGCGCGGGCAGCGGCGAGCTGCAGACGTCGGCGGTGGTCGAGTCGACCCGGGGCGGCACGGTGCTGATCGGCTCGTCCCGCCGCCGCGTGGGCTTCGACGACACGATCCGCCCGGCCGTGCTGGGCGCGATCGCGGCGAAGGCGGTCCGGCTGTTCCCGGCCCTGGCCGGCGCGGCGGTGATGCGGGCCTACGGCGGCTTCCGGCCGTACGTCGACGACCACCTGCCGGTGCTGGGCGAGGACCCGAGGCTCGCCGGGCTCTGGCACGCGACCGGGCACGAAGGCGCGGGGATCGGGTTGAGCGTCGGGACGGCCCGGCTGGTGCGCGAGCTGCTGACGGGGGAGCCGCCGTCGATGCCGGTGGCGGCGTTCGAAGTGGACCGGCCGGCGGTGCTGGCGTGAGCGGGCGGCCGATCGCGATCACCGTCGACGGCGAGACCGTGACCGGTGCCGACGGCCAGAGCGTCGCCGGCGTGCTCCTCGCCGCCGGGCGGCTGTCCTGGCGCACCACCCGGTCCGGGGCGCCGCGCGGGGTGTTCTGCGGGATCGGGGCCTGCTTCGACTGCCTGCTCACCGTCAACGGCGTCGCCGACGTCCGCGCCTGCCGCCGCCGGGCCGCCGACGGCGACGAGATCCGGACCCAGTCGCGGGAGGACCGCGCGTGACGCACGTCGTCATCGTCGGCGCCGGACCGGCCGGGCTCGCGGCCGCCGAACACGCGCTCGCCGCCGGCGCCCGCGTCACCGTCCTCGATCAGGCGGACGTGCCGGGCGGGCAGTACCACCGGGGCGCCGGGCACCGGTTCGAGGCCCTCCTGAGCCGGTGCACGTGGTGGCCGGAAAGCACCGTCTGGGCCCTGGAAGGCCGGCGCCTGCACGTCCTGCGCGGCCCGGCCGACGGGACGGACCGGCACCGCTGCACCCTCGAACCCGACGCGCTCGTCCTGGCCACCGGCGCCCACGACCGCGTCCTGCCCTTCCCCGGCTGGCAGCTGCCGGGCGTCTTCACCGCGGGCGCCGCGCAGGCACTGGCCAAGGGGGAGCGGGTCGCCGCCGGACGGCGGGTGCTCGTCGCCGGGGCCGGGCCGTTCCTGCTGCCGGTCGCCGCGTCCCTGCTGGACGTCGGCGCCGGAATAGCCGCCGTGCTGGAGGCGAACCCCGTCCGCACTGTCCTCAGTGGATGGTCCTGGCGAGCGGCCGCGCACGTCGGCAAGGTGACCGAGCTGGCGCGGTACGCCGGCACGCTGGCCCGGCACCGCGTGCCCTACCGCCTGGGCCGGGCCGTGGTCGAAGCCCGCGGCGACGACCGGGTCCGCGAAGCCGTCACTGCTCGCGTCCGCGCCGACTGGTCGGTCGTTCCCGGTACCGAGCGCACGTACGAGGTCGACGCGCTCTGCGTCGGGCACGGCTTCGTGCCGCAACCCGAACTGGCCGTCGCGGCCGGCTGCGTCCTGGACGGCGGCTTCGTGCGGGTCGGCGACGACCAGGGCACCGGCGTCGACGGGGTGTTCGCGGCCGGGGAGATCACCGGGATCGGCGGCGCGGGTGCCGCCGCGGCGGAAGGCGCGGTCGCCGGGTGGGCGGCCGCCGGCCGCGCGCCGGGCCGGGCACTGCTCGAGCGGCGCGACCGCACCCGGGCTTTCGCCCGCCGTCTGGCCGCCGCGCACCCGATCGGCCGGGCGTGGCCCGGCTGGCTGCGCGCGGACACCGTCGTCTGCCGCTGCGAAGAAACCACCTACGGCGAACTGAAAGCCACGACCGCGGACCCGGCCAGGCCCGGTCCGCACGCGCTCAAGCTCGGCACCCGCGCCGGCCTCGGCCCGTGCCAGGGCCGGATGTGCGGCGCGAGCGTCGCCGACCTCTGCGGGAGCACCGAGCGGCACCACCGTCCGATCGCCCAGCCGATCCGCCTGGGCGAGCTCGCCGATCCGAAGGAGTCCCCATGAGCACCCGCGACCTCGGCGGCGTGGTCGTCGCCGCCGCGCTGCCCTACCGGGCCGACGCCGCCGCGCCCGCCGGGCTGGCCGTCGACTACGACGCCTACGCCGAACACTGCCGGTGGCTCGTCGCGAACGGCTGCCGCGGCGTCGGCCCGAACGGCTCCCTCGGCGAGTACTCCTCGCTCACCGACGAGGAACGCCGCCGCGTGGCCCGCACCGCGATCGAAGCCGTCGGCACGGACGGGATCGTCGTCGTCGGTGTCCACGGCCCCGGCGCGCACCAGGCGCGCCACTGGGCCGAGGCGGCGGCCGAGGACGGCGCGCACGGCGTCCTCTGCCTGCCGCCGACGCTCTACCGCGCCAACCGCGGCGAGGTGCTCGCCCACTTCGAAGCGGTGGCGTCGGTGGGGCTGCCGGTGATGGTCTACAACAACCCCTTCGACACGAAGGTCGACCTCACCCCGGACCTGCTGGCCGAGATCGCGCAGATCGACAACGTCGTGGCCGTCAAGGAGTTCTCCGGCGACGTCCGCCGCGTGCTGGAGATCCGCGAGCGCGCGCCCGGGCTGGCCGTGATCGGCGGCGCCGACGACGTCGTCCTGGAAAGCCTGCTGATGGGCGCCACCGGCTGGTTCGCCGGGTTCCCCAACGTCTTCCCGGCCGAGTCGGCGCGGCTGTACGAACTGGCCACGACGGGCAAGTTCGAGGAGGCCAAGGCGCTCTACGAACCCCTGGTGGCGGCGTTCCGCTGGGACTCGCGCACCGAGTTCGTCCAGGCCATCAAGCTCGGCATGGACGTGGTGGGCCGCCGCGGCGGGCCGTGCCGTCCGCCGCGGGGCCCGCTGTCGGACGTCCACCGCGAGCAGGTCCGGGCCGACCTGGGCCGCGCGCTCGCGGCGCTGGGGGTGGCGTAGATGCGGTCTTCGCGCGCGATCACGGCGGTCGACTCGCACACCGAGGGCATGCCGACCCGGGTGGTGACCGGTGGTGTCGCCCCGATCCCGGGCGCCACGATGGCCGAGCGGCGCCGCTACTTCATGGCGAACCTGGACCACCTCCGGCAGTTCCTGATGAACGAACCGCGCGGTCATTCCGCGATGAGCGGCGCCATCCTGCAGCCGCCGTGCCGCGAGGACGCCGACTGGGGCGTGGTGTACATCGAGGTGTCGGGCTGCCTGCCGATGTGCGGCCACGGCACGATCGGCGTGGCGACGGTCCTGGTGGAGACGGGCATGGTCGAGGTGACCGAGCCGACGACGGTGGTGCGCCTGGACACCCCGGCCGGGCTGGTGCACGCGGAGGTTTCGGTCCGCGACGGGCGCGCCGAGCGGGTGAAGCTGCGCAACGTCCCGTCGTTCCTCGCCGAGCGCGACGCCGTGGTGCCGGTACCCGGCCTGGGCCCGGTCCGCTACGACCTCGCCTACGGCGGCAACTTCTACGCCATCCTGGAACTGTCGCAACTGGACATCCCGTTCGACCGCGCGGAGAAGGACCGGATCCTGGCCGCCGGCCTGGCGATCATGGGCGCGATCAACGAGCAGCGGCCGCCGAAGCACCCGGAGGACCCGCTGATCGGCGGGTGCAAGCACGTGCAGTTCCTGGCCCCGGGCTCGAACGCGCGGGCGTCGCAGAACGCGATGGCGATCCACCCGGGCTGGTTCGACCGCTCACCCTGCGGCACGGGGACATCCGCCCGCATGGCGCAGCTGCACGCCCGCGGCGAGCTGCCGCTGCACACGCCGTTCGAGAACTCGTCGTTCATCGGCACGACGTTCACCGGGTCACTGGCGGCGGAGACGACGGTGGGCGGAGTACCGGCGGTGGTCCCGGAGTTCTCCGGCCGGGCCTGGATCACCGGCACGGCGACCTACCTGCTCGACCCGTCCGATCCGTTCCCGGCGGGGTTCGTGCTCTAGGCGGGCTGCCAGAGTTCGATGCGGTGGCCTTCGGGGTCGGTGACCCAGCCGAACCGTCCGACGCCGGGCATGTCCTGGACGTCGTCGGCGACGTCCGCGCCGCGGTCGCGGAGCTGGGTCAGCATGGCGTCGAGGTCGCGGACGCGGAAGTTGAGCATCGTCTGCTGCGTTCGCGAGCCGAAGTAGTCGGTGCCGGCCTCGAACGGCGCGAAGACCGTCGGGCCCGGTTCCTGCTGCCAGACGCCGTTCTCGTCGGTGTCGAGGCCGAGGCAGTCCCGGTACCAGGCGGCGAGGGCCGCGGGGTCCGCCGCGCGGATGAAGTACCCGCCGATTCCGAGCACGCGTTCCATGCGGCGATCCTGCCAGCCCGCGCGCCCGGTTGGGCCGGGACACGCGGGTGGACCCGGCGCCCGCGGCGGATCACTGGCCGATTTGGACGTCGTCGAGGATGCCGAGGGCGTCGGGGACGAGGACGGCGGCGGAGTGGTAGGCGGAGACGAGGTAGGTGGTGATGGCTTGGTCGTTGGTGCCCATGAACCGGACGTTGAGTCCGGGTTGGTGTTCGTCGGGGAGGGTTTTGGGGCGGAGGCCGATGACGCCGCCGTCGTCTTCGCCGGTGCGCAGGGCGAGGATGGAGGTGGTTCCAGTGGTGCTGATGGGGATTTTGTCGCTGGGGAGGATGGGGACGCCGCGCCAGGCGGTGAGGGGTTTGCCGTCGAGGACGGTGGTGTCGGGGTAGATGCGTTGGGTGGTGCATTCGCGGCGGAAGGCGG